>NZ_LWLC01000064.1:9941-264271 GCF_001905065.1 Saccharothrix sp. CB00851 | reverse complement strand
GCCAATCATGACCTACTACCAGGCCGAAGATTTGGAGACACGCCCTAGAAGCCGCGAAAACCAGGCGCGGGACGGGCGGTGGCGCTGCTAGCGTCACCGCCATGTCCTCGTCCTCGCCGCTCATGGCGCCCCGCCACGCGGGGCGAACGACGCTGCACGGATGACGAGTCCGAGGCCCCCGTCCCAGGGGGTCTCGGCCGGCCGGAGCCCTCGCACCAGGAGGTTCCGATGTCGCACTACTACGTGACCACCACCATCCCGTACGTCAACGCGCGCCCGCACCTGGGGCACGCGCTGGAGTTCGTGCAGGCCGACGTGCTGGCCCGGCACCACCGGCAGCACGGCGACCGGGTGCGGTTCCTGACCGGGACCGACGACAACTCGCTGAAGAACGTGCTGGCGGCCCGGGCGGAAGGCCTGTCGACCGACGAGCTGGTCGACCGCAACGCGGCGGCGTTCGCGGGCTTGCGCGAACCGCTGGCGTTGTCGTTCACCGATTTCCTCCGCACGAGCCGTGACACCAGGCACCGCGCCGGTGTCGAACGGCTCTGGCGGGCGTGCGCGCACGACTTCTACCGCAAGCACTACGAGGGCCTGTACTGCGTCGGCTGCGAGCAGTTCTACACACCGGCCGAGCTGGTGGGCGGCAGGTGCCCCGAGCACGACGTCGAGCCGCAGCAGGTGTCCGAGGAGAACTGGTTCTTCCGCCTCTCCCGCTACACCGACCGGCTCCGCGACCTGATCACGGACGGCACGGTGCGGATCGAGCCGGGCCGCTGGTGCGGGCGTGCCGGAACGCGCCGGACCTGGTGCACGCCGCCATCGCCGACTTCGACTTCCGGCGGGCGACGGCGGCGGTGTGGCGGATCGTGGAGGAGGCCAACCGCTACGTGGAACGGGTGCGCCCGTGGGACCTGGCCCGCGCCGAACGCGGCGGTGACGTCACGGCGGGCCGGCGGCTCGACTCGGCCATCACCGCCCTGCTGACCGCGTGCCGCGTCCTGTCCACCGAGCCGACCCCGTTCCTGCCGACGTTGGCCACGAAGATCTCCGCGCAGTGCGTGACGCTGACCGGCCAACTCTCCCGACCACAACCACTGTTCCCGAGGCTGTGACCGCGGACCCGCCGGGTGGTGCCCCGGCGGGTCCGCGGTGAGCGCCTACCTGGGCAGGTAGGCGCGGTGCGAGCGGGAGAACTCGAAGCCGTTGTAGCGGTCCCAGTTGACCGACCACGTCATCAGGCCGCGCAGGTTCGGGTAGACGGCCTTCGGCTTGTACGTGCCGCAGTTCGCGCCCTTCATCAGGCAGTCCAGCGACTTGTGCACCTCGGCCACGGACGTGAAACCGTTGCCCGCGTTGATGCTCGCGGGCAGGCCGATGGCCACTTGGTCCTGCCGCAGGCCCGGGAACACCTTCGTCGCGTCACCGCGCACGGGGAACCCGGCCAGCACCATGTCCGCCATGGAGACGTGGAAGTCGTGGCCGCCCATGAAGTGGTACTGGTTGTCCAGGCCCATGATCGGCCCGGAGTTGTAGTGCTGGACGTGCAGCAGCGTGAGGTCGTCGCGCAGCGCGTGGATCACCGGCAGGTACGCGCCGGCCCGCGGGTCGGCGCCGCTGCCACCGCCGTAGTGCTGGTAGCCGACCTGCACGAAGAACGTCTCCGGCGCCATGGTGAGCACGAACTTCGCGCCGTAGCGGGCTTTCAGCGTCTTCAACGCCTGGATGAGGTTGACGATCACCGGCGAGGTCGGCGCGCGGAAGTCGGTGTCGCCCGCGTCGAGGGACAGCGAGTGGCCCTCGAAGTCGACGTCCAGTCCGTCCAGGCCGTACTTGTCGATGATCGCCGACGCGGAGCGGACGAACGCGTCGCGGGCGGCCGTGGTGGACAGCTGCACCTGGCCGTTCGCGCCGCCGATGGAGATCAGCACCTTCTTGCCCTTGGCCTGCTTGTCCCGGATGCCCGCGATGAACTCGGCCTCGGACTCGACGTTGGGGCACTCGGCGACGGGGCACTGGGCGAAGCGGAGGTCGCCGGAGGTGGCGGAGGTCGGTTCGGCGAACGACAGGTTGATGATGTCCCAGTCGTCGGAGACGTCCTTCATCCGGATGTACCCGGAGCCGTTGGCGAAGCTCGCGTGCAGGTAGCCGACCAGGACCCGCTTCGGCAGGCCGGTGACCGGTGGCGTGGTGGTCGTGGTGGTGGTGGTGGTCGTCGGCCCAGTAGTAGTCGTGGTGGTGGTGGTCGTAGTAGTAGTGGTCGTGGTGGTCGGTGAACCGGCGCACGACGCACCGTTGATCTTGCAGTTGGCCGGGCTCGCGGTGCCCGCGGCGTTGAAGCCGAACGTCACCGTGGCGCCGGGGGCGACGCTGCCGTTGTACTCGCGGTGGGTGAACGTGTAGTGCCCGGACGAGTTGGTCTGCAACGCGTCCCAGTAGGCGCCGACCGTGGTCCCGGCGGGCAGGTCGAACTCGACCTTCCACCCGGAGAGGGTCGCGCTGGTCTCGTTCTTGATCGAGAACTGGGCGGTGTAGCCGGTCTCCCAGCTCGAGGTCTTGGTGAACGTGGCGGTGACCGACGCGGCGTACGCGGGCGCGAAGCCGACCGCCGCCGCGGCGACCACCAACGCCCCCACCGCGGCCACCCTGGCGAACAGGACTCTTCGCGACATACGTCTCCTCCCAGCGGTGGCGGCCTCCAGGTGGGGAAATTGGACTAGACCACCGTCGGTCTGTCAAGGCCGCGTCGCGGGTGGTTGACCGAACGGCCCAGCGGGTATTTCGAACCGGCGTTCGAAGGAAGGAGAGGCACGTGGACCGCAATCCGGAGAAGGACCCCCAGGACTGGACGACCGGCGACGAGCCGATGACCGGGCCGCAGGAGTCCTACCTGCGCACGTTGGCCCAGGAGGCGGGCGAGGAGGTGCCGGAGCAGCTGACCAAGGTCGAGGCCTCGCAACTGATCGACCGACTGCAGGAGAAGACGGGCCGGGGCCGCTGACGCGAGTGCGGCACGCCGTCGCCGACGCGCCGCTCCGGTTGACACCGGCCCGTTCGGGGTACCGGGACAGCATGGAACCGAACGTGCTGAAGAAGTCACTCGCCGTGCTGGTCAGCGGTGCGGCGTTGTTCCTCACCCTCGGTGCCGGGTGCGAGAACGAGGGCGACGGCGAGAACGACAACCAGCCGGGCGTCGAGCAGCAGGACGAGCAGGACGGCGAGCAGGAGGACGACAACTGACCGCGTGCGCCTCCGCGTGTCCGGCTTCGGGGCGCCCACTCCGGACAACAGGACACGTTGTCCGGACGTTGTCCGGACGTTGTCCGGACGTTGTCCGGACGTTGTCCGGAGGATGAACGCCGTTCACGAAAAGTCTCCTGTCCGGAGAGATCGCCGGTTACCGTGCGCAGGTGCAGATCCCGTGGCGAGCCGCACCGCGCGCGGCCCTGTCGAGTCCGCTGACGTTGCTGGTCAGCGTGGTGACCGCGCTGTTGTTGAGCTTCGTGGTGGCCGCCGCCGTGCTGCACTCGGCCGCCTCAGGCAGCGCCGCGGTCGACTACCAGCAGGACCAGCTGTGCGGGGAGGCGTTGCACCCGTCGCTGGAGGCCAGTGGCATCCCGCACGGGGACGTCGCGGACAAGGTCAAGGCGGTCGAGGAGGCGGTGCCGGACAAGGAGCCGCTGATCGGCGCCTACGTCCGCGAGCAGCGCGTCGACTTCGGCGGCCCGCGGACCGTGGCCAAGTTCGGCTACCGGCCCGGCGCGACCGACCACCTCCAAGTCCTCGAAGGCGGCGCCAAGGACGGCCTGTGGGTGCCGAAGAGCATCGCCGACACCGTCGGCGTGGAGCTGGGCGGGCGCGGGATGGGCGGTCGGCTGCCCCCGGTGACCGCGATCTACGCCGACCAGATCGACCCGCTGCCCGAGTGGTGGTGCTCCGAACGCCACTTCGTCGTGCCCAACGTGCTCGACCGCGACGAGCTGGCGACCGGCGTGGTGTGGCTGCCCAGCGCCGAGTCGTTCGCCGCGCTGCCGCCCGAGATCGCCGGCATGACCGACCTGACCGTGCGCTTCCCGGCCGACGTGCCGCGCACGGTGGACGAGGCCGCCGCCCTGCTCTCGGAGGGCACCCAGCGCGTCGCCCCGATCACGGGTGACTTCGACCGCGTGGTCTCGCCGCTGGTCCTGCCCGTGGAGAACGCCAAGCGGACCGTGGTGAACGTGCGCTCCGCCGTCCTCGGCCTGACCCTGGTGAGCCTGCTCATCGGCTTGGCGGGCGTCGCCACGGTGACCGTCCAGTGGGCCCAGCGCCGCCAGTCGGAGCTGCGGCTGCTGTGGGTGCGCGGCGCCGGGCCGTTCGCGCTCGGCGGCCGGGGCGTGCTGGAGCTGGGTCTGCCGCTGGTGGTCGGCGGCGCGCTCGGGTTCGGGACGGCCCAGCTGCTGCTGCCCGTGTACGCCCCTTCGGAGGTGCTGCCGACGGGCACCGGCACGACGGCGGCGTTGGCCGTGGTGGTCGTCGTGGTGTCCAGCCTCGTGGTCACGCTCGCCACCGGCGCGTTGCGCACCCACCGGATGTTCCAGGTGTCGGGCCGCGGCAACCGGCTGCGCAAGGTGCTCACCGCCCTGCCGTGGGAGCTGGCCACCGCCGGGCTGGCGGTGTGGGCGTGGGGCCGGGTGCAGCGCAGCGGCCTGGCCACCACGACGCAGGTCGGCGAGCTGCCGCGCATCGACGCCGCCGCGCTGGCGTTCCCGCTGCTGGTGGTGCTCACCGCGGCGCTGGTGACGGCACGCCTGGCGCGGTGGGCGCTGGCCGGGTCGCACCGGGTGAGGCTGTGGTCGGCACCGGCCGCGCAGCTGGCGATCCGGCGGCTCGCGGCGGGCGCCGGTCCGGTGACCGGTGTGCTGCTGGTCGGTGTGCTGGCGGTCGGCACCATGGCGGTCGGCACCGCCATCGCCGGGTCGCAGGAGACCGCGTTGGAGGTGAAGTCCGGCATGTACACCGGGGCGAACAGCTACGCCCAGATCCCGTCGGAGGTCACCGAGCTGCCGGCGGCGTTGCGCGGGAACTCCACCATCGTGGGTTTCGTCAAGCAGTACGACCGCACGGCGCTGGTGGTCGACCCGAGGACGTTCCGCGACGGCGCGTTCCCGTTCGGGATCGACCCGGCGCTGCTGGACGAGCCGCTGCGGGTGGGCGACGTGCCGCGCCGCGAGGTCCAGCTCCCGGGGTTGCCACCGGTCAAGCCGGACGCCTGGACGCCGATGTTCCCGAAGCTCGGCACGTCCGGCTGGGTGGTGCCGCTCGACCGGATCGGGGATCGCGACGACGTCGGCTCCTGGTACGTGTGGTCGAGCAGGCCGTTGGCCGAGGTGACCGCGGCGCTGTCGGCCGACGGCGTGAAGTTGTCGCGCAACCTCGGTGAGAAGAGCAAGGCCGTGCGCGGCCTGCCGTTCCTGACGATCCAGTGGACGTTCGGGTTCGTCACGGCGCTGGGCGCGGTGTTGACGGTGGTGGCGTCGATCGCGCTGCTGCTGGCGGTCGAGGTGCGGCGGCGGCAGAACGCGCTGTCCGGCGCGTTCAGCACCCGGATGGGCCTGCGACCGGCCGCGATGCTGCGCAGCCACCTGCTGGAACTGGGTGCCGTGGCGGGCGCGGCGGTGCTGGTCGGCTTGGCGGCCAGCGCGGTGAGCAGCGGCTTCACCGTGCCGAAGCTGGATCCCGCGCCACGGCTCACCCCGGGACCGCAGGTGCCCGACGTCCTGCCGCTGCTGGTGACGACGGTGGTGGGCGGTGTGTTGGTGGTGCTGGTGGCGGCGTGGATCGCGGTGCGCGCGGTGCGTTCGGCGAAGATCGGAGAGCTGATCCGTGGCTGAGTACGTGTTGCGGCTGCGCGAGGTGGGCGTGGACTACCGCACGCCCGCCGGTGCGGTGACCGCGGTGTCGGACGTGTCGCTGGACGTGCCCGCGACGGGGTTGACGGTGCTGGCCGGGCCGTCGGGGTCGGGCAAGTCGACGTTGCTGCGGGTGTTGAGCCTGGTCGAACGGCCCACGCGCGGCGGGGTGGAGCTGCGCGGGATGGGCACGGCGCGGTTGTCGTCCGCGGCGCGGCGCAAGCTGCGGCGGCGCGACGTCGCGCTGGTGCTGCAGAACCCGGCGGACAACCTGATCGGACACCTGGACGTGGGCGACAACCTGCGTGCGGCGGCGCAGGCGGCGGGTCGGGTCGCGCGGGTGGACGAGCTGCTGGCGCGGTTGGGGCTGCCGGGCACGGCCGGCTGGAAGGTGTCGGCGATGTCGGGTGGGCAGCAGCAGCGGCTGTCGTTCGGGTGTGCGTTGGCGCGCGAGGCGACGGTCGTGCTGGCGGACGAGCCCACTTCGCAGCTGGACACGTCGTCGGCGGACCTGGTGCTGGAGACGTTGGCCGACCTGGCGCGGCGGGGCGTGCCGGTCGTGGTGGCCTCGCACGACCCGAGGCTGATCGCGTTGGCGGACACGAGGTTCGACCTGCGGAACGGGGCGTTGGCGGCATGACGGACGTTGACGGCAGGACGGACCTCGACGGCGTGACCGGCGTCGAGGGCATGACGGCGTTGCGGGCGAAGGGGATCGAGCGGACGTTCCGGCACGCGAGCGGGCCGGTGCACGTGCTGCGCGGGGTCGACCTGGAGGTGGCGGCGGGTGAGCTGGTGACGTTGTCCGGGCCGTCCGGGTCGGGCAAGAGCGCGCTGCTGGCCGTGCTGGCGGGGTTCGACCAGGCGGACACGGGCGTGGTGGAGATGGCGGGCGAGGTGCTGACGTCGCCGCCTTCGTGGCGGGTGTGCGCGTTGCTGCCGCAGGCGTTGGGCCTGGCCGGTGAGTTGACCCTGGCGGAGAACGTGGCGCTGCCGATCCGGCTCGCCCGCACCGGCGGTTCCCTCGACCGGGTGACCGAGCTGCTGGAGGAACTGGGCATCGGCGACTTGGCGCACCGGTACCCGGCCGAGGTGTCGTTCGGGCAGCAGCAGCGGGCCGCGCTGGCCCGGGCCGTGGTCGGCGGGTCGAAGGTGCTGCTGGCCGACGAGCCGACCGCGCACCTCGACCAGCGCAGCGCGCCCACGGCGGTGCGGGTGCTGCGGCGGGCGGCCGACGCCGGTGCGGCGGTGCTGGTCGCCACGCACCACGACGAGGTGCACCGGGCGGCGGACCGCACGCTGGTGCTCAGCGGCGGGCGGATCTCCGTAGGATAGGCGTCGATGTCGCGCCGATCCGTGTCCGTTGCCCTGGTCTTCCCGTTGCTCGCCCTGTTGCTGCTGGTCAGCGACTCGCCGTATCCCCCGCTGCCGGGGCCGAAGCGGGACGCGCCGCGGGCCGTCGTGGCGCTCGGCGACAGCACCATGGCCGGTGAGGGCGCCGGGTCCTACGAGCCGGGCACGAACGGCGAGAACGGCAACTGGTGCCACCGGTCGACGAAGGCGTCGGTGCACCACACGCGCGTCGAGGGCGTGGACCGGGTGTTCAACCTGGCCTGTTCCGGTGCGAACGCCGAGCAGGTCGGCATCACCGACCAGGTGCGCAACACCGAAGGCTCGCAGGCCAGGCAGTTGGCCGCGATCGCGCGCGAGTACCGGGTGTCGGTGGTCGTGGTGGCGGTCGGCGCGAACGACGACCCGAGGTTCGCCGACGTGCTCGGGGCGTGCCTGCGGGCGTGGATCGAACGTCGAACGGACTGCGCGAAGGCCATGGCCGACGAGTGGAAGGCCCGGGTCGAGCGGATGACGCCGAAGGTGGAGCGCGCGCTGCGCGACGTCCGCCGGGTGTTGCAGGACGAGGGCTACACGCCCCGCTCGTACACGTTGGTGCTGCAGTCCTACGCCGCGCCGGTCGCGCCCGGTCTGCCGTTCGACCTGCAGAACCTGGCCGGGTGCCCGCTGCGCACGGGTGACCTGGAGTGGGTGCGGGACGAGGCGGTCGAGCAGCTGTCGGAGGGTTTGCGGACGGCGGCGAAGGCGGCGGAGGCACGGTTCCTCGACCTGTCGAAGGCGGGTGAGAAGCGCGAGGCGTGCATGGGTGGCGACCGGATGGAGCAGGAGTGGTTCACCCGGCTCACGATCGACTTCGACGGCCTGCGGGACGAGGCGCGGGCGCGGCACGCGTTGCAGGAGTCGTTCCACCCCAACGACCGGGGCTACGAGCAGTTCGGCCGGTGCATGTCGGAGTTCCTGGCCACGACGGCGCGGGAGGCGTCGTGCGTCGCCGGCGAGGACGGCAACCTCACCGCGGTGACGGCGAAGGACTGATCAACGCCGCGATGTCGGCCGCGGTCCAGAACGGGGTGCGGCGGGCGAGGTAGGCGGCGATCCGGCCGGCGGTCCAGCCGTGCGCCTCGGCGAGGCCGGTCGCGAGCATGGTCAGGTAGTTGGCCGAGGGTTTGGTGTGCTCGACGTCGGCCGCGCTCCACGGTGCGGTGAACGTCAGCGCGGGGTGGCCGTCGTGCTCGCCGAGGTGGAGCAGCGTTTCGTAGCGGCCGGGACCGAGGGCGTGCCTGCCGTCGGCCATCACCACGGTCAGGTCGAGGTCGGTGCCCGGTTCGCGGTACATCTCCTGGGCGGCGACGTCGGCGAACTGCGCCGTGGTGACCAGGTAGGCGCGGGCGGCGGCGGTGCCGGGCAGGTCGGGGTCGTAGAACGCGCGCCCGCCGAGCCAGACGGGCGACTCGGTGGCGAAGTAGATCCCGCCGGGCACTTCCACCGGCCTGGTCGCCACCGGTGGGCTGGTGTCCCGGCAGCCCGGGTAGCCGCGCGTGGCGCCGACCGGCGTGCCACCGGCGAGGTAGCAGGCGAACCGCTCGGCGTGCATGTTCGACCCGTAGCTGACGTACCAGACCAGCCGGCGCGACATGACGGCGAGGTCACAGGCAGCGGCGGCAGGCGCGGGCGGTCGGGTGCTCGTCCTCCAGTTCGGCGCGGGTGCCGACGAGCTTCACGTAGCTGCCGACCCACGTGGTGCCGCGGGCCGGTGTGCCGTTGATCGTGTGGCAGGAGGCGCGGTGCAGCATGAGGTTGTTCGGGTTCAGGCTGCGCTCGGCGTTGATGACGTACTGGTCCTGGTTGAGCGCCAGCCAGGCCTCGTAGGCGCCGCTGTCCTCGGTGAACGTCCGCATCCGGCCATCATGCGCCGTCACCCCGCCACCGGCTGTCCGCCATCCGGTGCCACTCGTCCTCCAGGATCGCGTAGATCAACTCCTCGCCCCAGTCGCCCTTGAAGACCTCGTTGTGGCGGAAGTGGGCTTCGCGACGCATGCCGAGCCGTTCCATCACCCGCCACGACGGCTCGTTGAACGCGTCACAGGACGCGACGATCCGGTGCAGGCCCAGGTGCGTGAAGCCGAGGTCGAGCATGGCGGCGGCGGCTTCGGTGGCGTAGCCGTGGCCGTGGTGGTCGGGGTGGAAGATGTAGCCGACCTCGCCCTGCCGGTGTGCCTCGCTGAGCCACTTGAGCACGGCTTCGCCGGTGACCACACCGTCCTTCTCCACGGCGAGCGCCAGGTGGTCGCCCTCCTTCTCCGGCCACGTCACCGACGCCTTGAGGGCCAGGCTGTCGGTGGTCTCCTCGGGCGTGCGGGCTTCGCCGTAGAGGTAGCGGACGACGTCCGGGCGCGACTGCCACGAGTGCAGCGCGGCGAAGTCGTCGAGGGTGAACGGCCGCAGGGTCAGCCGCCGGGTCCGGATGGGGTAGTCGGGCTTGGTCACGCCGGTCAATCTACGAAAATCTCACGGAGCCGTCGCCCGAGTTCCGCGGCCAGGTGCGCGAGGTCGCGTTCCGGGAAGTCGTAGGGGCCAAGCGCAGCCGAGAACGCGGCGAACTGCTGATGCTCGTACGGCACGCCGGGCGGCAGCGGCGCGAGGTGCCAGTGCGTGTGCCGGTTGCCCTGTTGGCTGCCAAAGCTGAGCAGGTACAGCCGTTCGGTCGGAACGGCGGCGGTCAGCGCCGTCCCGGCGGCGTGCACGACCCGCTGGAGGGCCAGGTAGTCGTCCAGCGGGAAGTCGCCGATGACGTGCTCGCGGTGCTCGACGGGCGCGACCAGGAGGTGACCCCACATGAACGGGAACCTGCTGAGGAACACCACGGCCCGCTCGTCGCGGTGGGCGACGTGGTGCGGGTAGTCGGGGTTCCCGGCGAGCATCTCGCAGATGAAGCACGCTCGGCGGACCAAGTCAAGGTACGACTCCTCGTCCCAAACCGCACGGGTCACGTCACCAACCTATAGATCAGCGAGAGCCTTGATCGGTGATTCCACGCAGTCGGCGACGAAGCGCAGGAAACCGCCCGCCGTGCCGCCGTCGCACACCCGGTGGTCGAAGGCGAGCGTCAGCTGGGCGACCTTGCGCACGGCGAGCTGCCCGTCCACCGCCCACGGCCGGTCGATGATGCGGCCCAGGCCCAGGATCGCGGCCTCCGGGTGGTTGATGATGGCGGCCGAGCCGTCCACGCCGAACACGCCGTAGTTGTTCACCGTGAACGTGCCGCCGGTCATCGCGGTGGGCGTGAGCTTGCCTTCCCGGGCCGACGCGGTGTGGGTGGCGATGGCGGCGGCGAGTTCGGTGGTGGTGAGGGACTGGGCGTCCCGCACGACCGGCACCACCAGGCCGCGTTCGGTCTGGGCGGCGAAGCCGAGGTGCACCTGGTCGAGGACGACGACCTCGTCACCCTCGACCCGGGAGTTCAGCTCGGGGAACTTCTTCAGGCCCAGCACGGTGAAGCGGGCCAGCAGCGCGAGCAGCGACACGGTCGGCAGCGCGGCCCGTGCGGCGAGGAAGTCGGTGGCGTCGACGTCGACCCAGACGGTCGCCTCGGGGATCTCCCGGCGTGAGGTGGCGAGCTTCTCGGCGACCGCGCCGCGCAGGCCGCGCAGCGGGATGCGACGCCCGGCGGCTTCGGTCGGCGGGGGCGTGGCGCGGGCGGCCAGTTCGCGTTCCACGTCGGCGCGCCGGATGACGCCGCCGGGTCCGGTGCCCTCGATCCGGTCGAGCGCGAGGCCGTTCTCCCGGGCCAGTTGTCGCACCAGCGGCGAGATCACGGCGGGTGCGGTCGTCGTCGCAACCGGTTCCGGTGTGCTGAGCGTTGAATTCGGGTGTTCTGAACGTAGGACACTCGCGTGCTGAGCGTTGGACTCTCGGCGTCGGCGGCGGCGCGGGGTCTCGGAGGTGCCGTAGCCGATCAGGACGTTGCCGCTGCCCGACTGCTCGGGCTCGCCGATCGTCAGCAGCACGGAGCCGACGGCCAGCTTCTCCCCCGGCTCGCCGAACCGCGCGCTCACCACGCCCTCGTACGGGCACGGCACCTCGACCACGGCCTTCGCCGTCTCCACCTCGACCACGGGCTGGTCGATCGACACCTCGTCGCCGACCGACACCAGCCAGCCGACGATCTCGCCCTCGGTCAACCCCTCGCCCAGGTCGGGCAGCCGGAAGTCAGGCACGGTAGCTCCCCACGACCTCGTCGTCCCACTGCAGCCGGGCGATGGCGTCCAGGATGCGGTCCACGCTCGGCAGGTGGTGCTCCTCCAGCTTCGGCGGCGGGTAGGGGATGTCGAACCCGGTCACCCGCAGCACCGGCGCGTGCAGGTGGTGGAAGCAGCGCTCGGTCACCCGCGCCACCACCTCCGCGCCGTACCCGCCGAACCCGGACGCCTCGTGCACGACCACCGCGCGCCCGGTCTTGCGCACCGAAGCGCACACCGTCTCGTCGTCGAACGGCGACAACGACCGCAGGTCCACGACCTCGACGTCCCAGCCCTCCTCCGCGGCGGCCTCGGCCGTCTCCAGCGCCGTCGCCACCATCGGCCCGTACGCGATCAGCGTGACGTCACGCCCGGTCCGCCGCACGAGCGCCCGGTCGAACCCGATCGGGTCCTCCGAGAGCGCGCCCTTGGCCCAGTACCGCCGCTTCGGCTCCAGGAAGATCACCGGGTCCGGTGACGCGATCGAGTCGCGCAGCAACCGGTAGGCGTCATCGGGCGTGCCCGGCGTGACGACCCGCAACCCCGGTGTGTGCGTGTAGTAGGCCTCGGACGAGTCGCAGTGGTGCTCGACGCCGCCGATGCCGCCGCCGTAGGGCACCCGGATCACCACCGGCAGCTCCACCCGGCCGCGGGTGCGGTTGCGCAGCTTGGCCAGGTGGCTGGTGATCTGCTCGAACGCCGGGTAGGCGAACGCGTCGAACTGCATCTCCACCACGGGCCGCAGGCCGTTCATCGCCATGCCGATGGCGGTGCCGACGATGCCGGACTCGGCCAGCGGCGTGTCGAACACGCGCTGCTCGCCGAACCGCTCGGCCAGCCCGTCGGTCACCCGGAACACGCCGCCGAGCGGGCCGACGTCCTCGCCGAACACCAGCACGGTCGGGTCGTCGGCCAACGCGTCGCCCAACGCCCGGTTCAGCGCGCCGGCCATGGAGACCTGCGTCGTCATGCCAGTTCCTCCCGCAGCGCCGCGGCCTGCTCGCGCAGGTGGCGGGGCGTGGTCGCGTAGACGTGCTCGAACAGGTCGTCGGGTGACGGCACGACGTCGACGTTCAGCTTCGCCCGCACGGACGCCGCGAACTCCTCCGCCTCGGCCGCCACCGCCGCACGCCGCGCGTTGTCCAGCAGGCCCCGTGCCGTCAGGTAGGCCTCCAACCGGTCCACCGGGTCGCGGTCCAGCCACGCCGCGACCTCGTCTGACGTGCGGTAGCGGGTGGCGTCGTCGGCGTTGGTGTGCGCCTCGATGCGGTAGGTCAGCGCCTCGATCAACGTCGGCCCGCCCGACTCCAGCGCCTCGCGCACCACCGCGTACACGGCGGCCACGTCGTTGCCGTCCACCAACACGGACGGCACGCCGTACCCGATGCCCTTGTGCGCCAACGACGGCGCGGCGTTCTGCTTGGACATGGGCACGCTGATCGCGTAACCGTTGTTCTGCACCAGGAACACCACCGGCGCCTTCCACACACCGGCGAAGTTCAGCGCCTCGTGCGTGTCGCCCTCGGACGTGGCGCCGTCACCGAGCAGGACCAGCGCCGCGGTGTCCTCGCCCTTGAGCCGGGCCGCGTGCGCGAAGCCGACGGCGTGCAGTGTGTTGGTGGCCAACGGCGTGCACTGCGGGCCGACGCGGTGCTCGTACGGGTCGTAGCCGAGGTGCCAGCCGCCTTGCAGCAGGGTCAGCGTCTCGGCCGGGTCGACGCCCCGGGTGACCAGGGCGACGGAGTCGCGGTAGGTCGGGAACAGCCAGTCGGTGGGCCGTAGCGCGAGCACCGAGCCGACCTCGCACGCCTCCTGGCCGCGTGAGGACGGGTAGACCGCGAGCCTGCCCTGCTTGGTCAGCGCGGTGGCCTGGGTGTCGAAGCGGCGGCCGACGACCATCCGGCGGTGCAGCTCGACCAGCACGTCGTCGTCGGGCATGGACAGCGGCGAGTCGTCCACCGGCGTGCCGTCCTTGCGCAACAGCGACAGCGGTTCGTCGCCGGGCAGCAACGTCCGCTCGGGCGCGCGGGTGCGGGCCATGGGCTCCTCCGGGTGTCTCGGCGTCTCAAGGGGCGAGATGGAGGGCATGGTCCAGCTCACAGCGGCCAAAGTTCCAGATCTGGGCCGTCAATCCGGATGAATGGCCGCGCAGAGGGGTTATGGTCGGCCACATGACGCCTCGGGCTGGACATTCGGCACCGCTGGACGCGCTCGACCGGCGCATCGTGGAGGAGTTGCGCGCGGACGGTCGGATGTCGATGCGGTCGCTGGCGGAGAAGCTGCACATCTCGCGGGCGAGCGCGTACTCACGCGTGGAGCGGCTGCACCGCGACGGCGTGATCACCGGGTACTCGGCGGTGGTCGACCCGGAGCGCTACGGCTTCGGCATCTCCGCCTACGTCTACCTCAAGATCAGCCAGCACTCGTGGAAGGCGGTGCGGCAGCGGGTGATGGAGATCCCGGAGGTGTGGCACGGCGCGCTGGTGTCCGGTGACTACGACCTGGTGCTGCTGGTGCGGGCGCCGGACGCGCACAGCCTGCGCGACCTGGTGCTGTCCCGGTTGCAGACGATGCCGGACGTGACGTCGAGCCACACCGTGCTGATCCTGGACGAGCTGCCCGCCGGCGGGCACGACCGCGACGGTCACCAGCCGAAAAGCTGGGTCCAGTAGGTGCCGTAGGAACCGCCGCGGGCCATGCCGACGCCCAACGCCTTGAGCTTGCAGTTGAGGATGTTGGCGCGGTGGCCCGGCGAGTCCATCCAGCCCTTGACCACGGCCTCGGCGGTGCGCTGGCCGGCGGCGATGTTCTCCGCGCCGGGCGCGGGGTAGCCCGCGGCCTTGACCCGGTCGACGAAGCTGCGGCCGTCCTTCGAGACGTGGTCGAAGTAGTTCTGAGCGGCCATGTCGGCGCTGTGGGCGCGGGCGGCGGCGGCCAGCCGGTCGTCGGCGGCCAGCGCGGGGCAGCCGTGCGCGGCGCGTTCGCCGTTGGTCAGCTCGACCACCTTCTCCTCGGCCAGTTCGACCTCGGTCTTGGTCGGCGTGGCGGGCGGCGCGGGCGGCACGGCCCGCACCCGGGTCTGCTTCGGCGGTTCGGTGGTGGTCGTCGTGGTGATCGCCGTCGTGGTGGTGGCCGGCGGTTCGGTCGTCGTGGCGCCGGAGGCGGTCGAGGAGGTGCCGGGCGCCGACGACGGGGGCGCGGTGGTCGGCTCGGCAGTGGTCGGCTCGGGCGTGGTGCGCAGCGTGGCGGTGGCGCTGGCCGCGATCAAGGCCATCCCGTCCGGGTGCTCACAACCGGCCAGGACCAGCCCGGCGAGGACGACGGCGACCGGCAGCACACTGCTCATGCGCGACACGCGAAAAACCTCGATCTGCATTCGGCGGCATTTCGGGCGCGGCGACCGCTGGTGCGCTTCTTCGCAGGGTAAGCGCACGCGGTCGCCGCACCGAAGGGAGAATCGGGTGGGCCGGGCAAGGGGGAGAGCGCTGGCCGACCCCGATTCCAGGATTACTTTATCCACCACCGCGGAACTGTCAACAACTATTTATTTAAGGAACATTTAAAGGTCGCATCAGGTGCGGAAAAGGGAGCCCGGGTCAGACTGGCTCTTCCGCGCGGCCCAGCCGGAGCTGGACCCGCGTGCCGCCCAACGGCCCTCGGTCGACCACGAGCGAGCCGCCGGTGGACTCCGCGGCCCGGCGGGCGATGTCCAGGCCGAGGCCGGTCGAGCCCGCGCCGCTGCTGCCCCGCCGCACCGCCGCCTCCAGGTCGTCGATGCCCGGCCCGGCGTCCTCGATCACGATGACCACGCGCTCGGGCTGGTGGAACAGCGCGACGACGAACCCGACGCCCTCGGGGGTGTGCCGGAAGACGTTGCCCAGCACGGCGTCCATCGCGGCGGCGAGGTCGCTGCGGGTGAGCGGCACGAGGGCGCGGCGCTCGGTGCCGCGCAGGTTCCACAGCCGCTGCTGGTCGTCGGCGAGGGCGGACCAGAACACCAGCCGGTCGTGCACGACCTGCGCGGCGTCGCACCGGCCGCCGTCGGGGTCGTCCAGCTCGCGGCGGGCGGCCCGGATGAGTTCGTTCACCTCGCGTTCGAGCGCGTGCACGGCCTGCCGGACGCGGTTGGCGTTGGGGTCCTGGCCGAGCGTTTCCGAATCGAGCCGCAACGCGGTGAGCGGGGTGCGCAGCCGGTGGGACAGGTCGGCCAGGATTTCGCGTTCGTTCGCGACCAGTTGGCCGATCCGATCGGCCATCCGGTTGAACGCGGTACCCGCGTCGAGCAATTCCGGCGGTCCGCTCGGCGTGACCCGGGTGGTGAGATCGCCCTGGCCCATTTTCCGGGCGCCGTCGGCGAGGGCGGCGGAGGCTTTCACGACCCGGGCGCCGAGGCGGTCCGCGACCAGCACGGAACCGAGCACCAGCACGACGGCGACACCGCTGAGCGCGAGCCAGGCCTTCTCGACGTTGCGGGACAGCTCGGCGCGCGGCACGAACGCCTCCACCACGGCGACCCGGCCCTCGGCCAGCAGCACGGGCTGCAGGTGCACGACACCGGCCGGGATCTCCTCGGTGGACGCGCGGCCCAGTTCCCGGGCCGTCCGCAGCTGCTCGTCGGTCGCCACCGGCACGCCGACCACCTCGCCGCTCGCCAGGTGCACCGCGACGCGGCCCGCGGTGCTGGTCAGGGCCTGGCTCACCGACGCCGGGTCGGAGGTGATCACCAGCACGGGGGTGAGCGCGCCGGCGAGGCGTTCGGCGTCGGCCAGCGCGCGGTCCTCGGCGAGCTGGCGCACCACCAGGGCGAGCGGGATGAGGAACGCCAGCGCGACCATCGAGGTGACGGCCAGCGAGACCAGCGCGAGCGACCTCCTCACTCGGCCGCCGTGAGCTTGAACCCGACACCGCGCACGGTGTGCAGGTAGCGGGGTTGGGCGGCGCGTTCGCCGAGCTTGCGGCGCAGCCAGGACAGGTGCACGTCCAGCGTCTGGTCGTCGTGCCTGCCGGGCAGGTTCCACAGGTTGGCCAGCAGCTCGGCGCGCGGCACCACCTTGCCCTCGCGGGCGGCGAGGTAGGCGAGCAGGTCGAACTCCTTGCGGGTGAGGTTGAGCTCGCGGCCGTCGAGGCGGGCCTCGCGCCGGTCGGGGTCGACGGTGAGGCGGCCGATCCGGAACGTGGCGGGCGCGGCGTCCTTGCGGGCCCGGCGCAGGACGGCGGACAGGCGTGCCGCGAGGTGTTCGCTGGAGAACGGCTTGACCAGGTAGTCGTCAGCGCCCGCGTTGAGCAGCCGGACGATCTCGGCCTCGTCGTCGCGGGCCGTGGCGACGATGACCGGCACGTCGCACACGCCGCGCATCATGCGCAGGGCGTCCGCGCCGTCCATGTCGGGCAGGCCGAGGTCGAGCACCACGAGGTCGAACGCGCCGGCGGTGATCTCCCGCAACGCCTCCAACGCCGTGCCGACGGGCAGCACCGCGTGCCCGAGCCCGGTCAGCGCCCGGCTCACCGCCGACCGCACCACCGGATCGTCCTCGACGAGCAGCACCGAGACCATGGCGCGCACCGTAACGCCATCGGGTGACGGGTGGGCCTACCGCTCCCCCGTCACCGCCTGGTCCCGCTCCGGCAGGAACAGGCCGTCCAGCAGCACGGGGATCGCGCGCCGCGGGTCGGGTGACCGGTCGACGGCGGCCTGCAGCATCGTCAGCACGACCAGCACGTCGTTGAGCACGACGTCGTGGCGGAGGTAGCCGGCCGCCTGGGAGCGGTCGAACGGGCCCCGCAACGCGTCCAGCAGCCGGCGCGCGTGACCGCGCTGGTCGGACTCGGGGAACCGGCGCAGCTCGTCCACCAGCGGGCGCATCGACACCTGGTAGGCCATCACCGCGTGGAGCAGCGCGCGGAACGCGGCCGGGTCGTCGGCGCTGGCCTCGGCGGCGTCCGCCAGCAGGCCCAAGTGCTTGCGCGCCAACGTGAGCAGCAGCGCGCGGCGGTCGGGGAAGTGCCGGTAGACCGTCGCCTGGCCCAGGCCCGTCAGGCGGGCGATCCGCGCCGGTGACGGCGTCGTGCCGCGGGCCACCAACTCCTCGGCGGCGCGGAGGATCGACGCCCGGTTCCTCAGGGCGTCGCTGCGGCGCGGAACGGTCATGGCGGCCACCCCGGCGAAGCAGTCCAGGTTACTCGCAGGTAATGAGAATAGCACCGGCTGTGATCCCTCGGAACGCCTTCGTAACGTCGGCGACCTGCCGCCTTCACGCAGGTGATCTACTTCGAGGAAGGACCGGACGTGCGCGGACGTCTTCTCCGGGTCGTGTGCGCGGTGCTGCCCGCCGCCCTGGCCGTCATGCTCACCTCGACCCCGGCGCGGGCCGCCGCCGCGGTCGACTACGTCGCCCTCGGCGACTCCTACTCCTCCGGCACGGGCGCGCCGCCGTACGTGAGCGGCTCGTGCTTCCGCAGTCCCCGCGGGTACGCCCAGCTTTGGGCGGACACGCACGAGGTGTCGTCGTTCAAGTACGCCGCCTGCGGTGGTGCCACCACGCAGAGCATGACCGACCAGTTCGCCTCGCTCGACGCGGGCACCGACCTGGTCTCGATCACCATCGGCGGCAACGACGTCGGGTTCGCCAACACCATGATCACCTGCGTCACCGGCAGCGACACCAGCTGCGTCAACGCGGTGAACTCGGGCATCACGGCCGCGCGCACCACGTTGCCGGGGCGGCTCGACGCCACCTACGCCACGATCCGCAACCGCGCGCCGAACGCGACGGTCGTCGTGCTGGGCTACCCGCACCTGGTCGAGCCGAACGGCACGTGCATGAGCGCGACCAAGCGTGCGGCGCTCAACCGGGGCGCCGACGAGCTGCACGCCGTGATCTCCGCCCGCGCCGCGGCCGCCGGCGTCCGCTACGTCGACGCCCGCGCCCACTTCGCGGGCCACGGCGCGTGCGGCCGTTCGCCGTGGCTTAACTCGTTCTCCCTGTTCCGCCTCGCGGAGTCGTTCCACCCCAACGCCACGGGCTACGCCCAGGGCTACCTCCCCCTGCTGAACTCCGCCACCACCTGACCCCCCGCGCGTCCTACGTTCGCGTCACGCGTGTCCTACGTTCAGAACACCCGAGTTGAACACTCAGAACACGGCTCGCCGTCCTGAGCGTTCAACTCGGGGTACGCGAACGTAGGACACGCGCGTTCCGAACGTAGGACACGCGCGGGTGGGTCAGCCGATGGTTCGGCCGCCGTCGGCGAAGAGGAGTTCGCCGTGGACGTAGCTCGCGCGCGGTGAGGCGAGGAAGACGATGGCCTCGGCGATCTCGCGCGCCGAAGCGGTGCGGCCGAGCGGCGACGTGCGGCCGACTTCGTCGACGACGTCGGGCGCGAGGGCCTGCGTCCCCTCGGTCACCGTGGCGCCCGGCGCGATCGCGTTGACCCGCACGCCGGTGCCGCGGAACTCCACGGCCCACGTCCGGGTCAGGGACTCCAGGGCCGCCTTGGTCGCCGCGTAGGCCGCACCGCCGCCGATGGCGAACGTCGTCGCCGACGTCGACACGTTGACCACGCTGCCCCGGCCGCGCGCCGCCATGCCCGGCAACAGGGCCGCGGTCAGGAAGAACGGCGCCCGCACGTTCACGTCGAACAGCCGCTGGAAGCCCTCCACGTATTCGATGTTCGGTGAAACGAACAACCTACCCCCGCCAGTTCGATGTTCGCAAAACCTCGAACGAATAGACTGGTGACCGTGCGCCACGCCGACCCCACCCCGGACGTCGATCAGCTGACCCTGACCGACGTCCTCGCGGCGCTCAGCGACCCCCTGCGCGTCGGCCTGGTCCGCCTGCTCGCCGACGGCCGGGAGCACAACTTCGGCGACTTCGCCGTCCCCGTCGCCAAGTCCACGCTCAGCCACCACCTCAAGGTGCTCAACAGCGCCGGCCTGACCTGGCGGCGCACCGAGGGCACCCGCTGCTACCTCCGCCTGCGCCGCGACGACGTCGACACCCGCTTCCCCGGCCTGCTCGACACGGTCCTCGCCGCCGCCGCACGGGACGACATCGGCAACCACGTCAGCACGCCGGGCAAGACCGAGTGCTGAACACCGGCGTCCACGGCGCCGGCAGGATGTCCGGGTGACCAGGGGCCTGCAGTACCTCGCCGCGTGGTCGGCGTCGACCGCGGTCGCGGTGGTGTTGTCCTGGCTCGGCATCCGGTTCGTGCTGGACGCGGGCGCACCCGAACGGCCGCTCGTCGTCGCCGGCCCCACCCAGTCGTCGGCGATCGCCAGAACCACCACCACGACCACCACCGCCGCACCCACCACCACGACCACCACGGCCGCAGTAGTCGCGACGATCGCCCCCACCACCACCAGGGTCCCACCAACCACCACCACGACCGCCCAACCCCTGCCGTCGGAGAACGGCACCTGGACCGAGCACAACGGCGAACCGGTCTACCTGCGCAGTTTCACCCTGCACGGCGGCGTCGCCGCGATCAGCTTCTCCGCCAGGAACATGGAACCCATCTCCGCCACCCCGCGCCAAGGCTTCTCCGCCACCGTGGAACAGCCCGCGGACGCCGTCGTGGTCGAGTTCACCAGCCCCGGCCACCGCTCCCGCCTCGAAGCCACCTGGGTCGGCGGCCCCCAGTGGCGAATCGTCGAAGCCGGCTGACCCACGAAGCCAACAACCCGCCGCCCGACCGCAAAACCCGCAACCTTCGCACCCACGACGGACCCGCCACCCGACCGCAAACGGCCCGATTTTACATGGGGTTCGGGTGCTTTAGGCTGGTCGAAGCCGGGCAGGCTTGGCGGGCGCTTTATCCGCCAGGCCTGCCCGGCTTTGGCCTGCCTGGAGTATCCGTAAGGGGCCCCATGTCAAATCGAGCCGGACCCAACCCCCGAGCCGCCGACCCCACCCCCGACCGACGGCCAAGCACCCCACTCGGCGCACCGCTCGATCCGCCGCCCGGCGGCACGGGGCGGCAACGTGGACGCGCCCAACCCGGCGACCGCACCCACACCGAGCAACACCGCGCGTCTGCTGACCACCGCTCCCCCTGATTCGTCACCCGGCAGTGGATCACACGGACCTCACGCCCCGGCGTCCGCCCGTTGTCCACCCCGTCACCCGATCGCGGCTGGAGCACCACCCGTTAGCCGGGTGGTGGTTCCATCACGGTCATGACGCACTCCGGCGAACCGCACCGCGACGACCTCTCCGGCAGGCTGAATCGGCTGCGCGCCGGTGTCCTGGGCGCCAACGACGGCATCGTGTCCACCGCCGGTCTCGTGGTCGGCGTCGCGGGCGCCACGACCGACCGCACCACGATCCTGGCGGCGGGCCTGGCCGGGCTCGTCGCGGGCTCGCTGTCGATGGCGGGCGGCGAGTACGTGTCGGTCAGCACCCAGCGGGACACCGAGAAGGCCGCGCTGAGGCTCGAAGAGCGCGAGCTGCGCGACATGCCCGAGGAAGAGGAACGCGAGCTCGCCGACATCTACCGGGACAAGGGCCTGTCCGAGGACCTGGCCGCACAGGTCGCGCGCGAGCTGACCGAGCGGGACGCCCTGCGCGCCCACGCCGAGGCCGAGCTGCAGATCGACCCGGACAACCTGACCAGCCCGTGGCAGGCCGCGTGGGCGTCGCTGGCGGCGTTCGCGGTGGGCGCGGTGATCCCGCTGGTCGCGATCGTGCTGCCGCCGACCGGCTGGCGGGTGTGGGCGTGCGCGGCGTCCGTGATCGTCGGCCTGGTGCTCACCGGCGTGGTCAGCGCCCGCCTCGGGTCGAGCCGGGTGGGCCGCGCGGTGCGCCGCAACGTGATCGTCGGGTCGGTCACGATGATCGTCACGTACTACGTCGGTCTCCTGTTCGGCGTAACGGTCGGCTGACCGTGATCACGCAGCGCGCACGCCCTCCGGGGCCGATCGAAGAAAGTCGCCACCCGAAGGTGTGAGATACGCAAAGTGCGGGTACCCGCAGCCGACTTGTCGCCGCCGAGCGCGACAGGCCCGGACTGGAGGTGCCCGCCGTGACCCACCCACCGACATCGCTGCTCCTCCTGCGCGGCGCGAAGGCCGAACGCCGCCTCTGGGCCCTGCTGGCGGCGCTGTTCGCGCTGGTCTCGGGCGTCAACGTGATCCTCGCCGTGAGCGAGGCGGCGTGGTGGCAGGGTGCCGTCGCGACGCTGTGCCTCGTCGTCGCGGTGGGCTGCGCGCGCGAGTCCAGGAGAGCACAGAGCTGACTTTACTCAGCACTGAAATCACGAAAGTGAGCGAAACTCTAGTCCGACCGGGTGTACCGCGTTGATCTCAACGGCGTCAAGTGAGGGTGTGATTCACCACGACGCCCTGTCGGACTAGAGCCATAACCGCGAATTCACACTATCGTCACAAGACCCCGGCAACCCCGGTGCACCGCCCAGCGCGTCCCAGCGGCCCCATCCGGCCGCCAAGCGCGCGCACAAGGAAGTGCAGTTCTCCCGCACAACGGAGTGCGGTCCCCACGCCGAAGATCTCTCGGGCGTGGATCCACAGCCAGTACCCCAGGCCGAAGCTGTCCGCGTAAAGCCGCGCGCGGGCGTTCGGCCGTCTCCGTATGCCCGGACGACGCCACGGGAGGGCCCGTTGTGACCCACCACCACCAGCCGCAAGGCGGCCTCTACGACCCGCAGTACGAGCACGACGCCTGTGGCGTCGCGTTCGTCGCCGACCTGGCCGGGCGTAGAAACCACGCGATCGTGAACCAGGCCCTGGTCGCGCTGCGCAACCTCGAACACCGGGGTGCCCGCGGCGCGGAGCCCGAAACCGGTGACGGTGCGGGCATCCTGATCCAGGTGCCGGACGCGTTCTACCGCGAGGTCGTCGGCTTCCCGCTGCCCGAGCCCGGCGGCTACGCGGTCGGCACCGCGTTCCTCCCCCGGGAGGGCCACGACGAGGTCAAGACCGAGATCGAGCGCATCGCCGCCGAAGAGGGCGCGACGGTCCTCGGGTGGCGCGAACTGCCGGTGGACGCCGACCACGTCGGCCCGACCGCGAAGACGACCATGCCCGCGTTCAGCCAGCTCTTCCTCAGCGGAGCGGAAGGCCTGGAACTGGAGCGGCTGGCGTTCGTGGTGCGCAAGCGCGTCGAGCACGCGACGGACGTGTACTTCCCGAGCCTGTCCGGGCGGACCATCGTCTACAAGGGCATGCTCACCGAGCCGCAGGTGGAGAAGTTCTTCCCCGACCTGACCGACGAGCGGGTCACCAGCTCGATCGGCCTGGTGCACTCCCGGTTCTCCACCAACACGTTCCCGTCGTGGCCGCTGGCCCACCCGTACCGGTACGTGGCGCACAACGGCGAGATCAACACGCTGCGCGGCAACCGGAACTGGATGGACGCGCGCGAGTCGGTGCTCGCCACCGACCTGATCCCCGGCGACCTGTCCCGGGTGTTCCCGGTCATCACGCGGGGCGCGAGCGACTCGGCGACGTTCGACGAGGTGCTGGAGCTGCTGCACCTGGGCGGGCGCAGTCTGCCGCACGCGGTGCTGATGATGATCCCCGAGGCGTGGGAGAACCACGCCGAGATGGACCCGCAGCGGCGCGCGTTCTACGAGTTCCACTCCACGCTCATGGAGCCGTGGGACGGCCCGGCGCTGGTGGCGTTCACCGACGGCACGCTGATCGGCGCGGTGCTGGACCGCAACGGCCTGCGCCCGGCCCGGTACTGGGTCACCGAGGACGGCCTGGTCGTGCTCGGCAGCGAGGCGGGCGTGCTGGAGTTCGACCCGGCCACGATCGTGCGCAAGGGCAGGCTTGAGCCGGGCCGGATGTTCCTGGTCGACACCGCCGAGGGGCGGATCATCGACGACGAGGAGATCAAGGGCCAGCTCGCGGCCGAGCACCCGTACCAGGAGTGGGTCGCCGAGGGCATCCTGCACCTGTCCGACCTCCCGGCGCGTGAGCGCGAGGTGCCGACGCACTCGTCCCTGGTGCGCCGTCAGCAGGCGTTCGGCTACACCGAGGAGGAGATGGCGCTGCTGCTGGGCCCGATGGCCCGCACCGGCGCCGAGCCGATCGGCTCGATGGGCAACGACGCCCCGTTCGCGCCGCTGTCGGACCGGCCGCGGCAGCTGTTCGACTACTTCAGCCAGCTGTTCGCCCAGGTGACCAACCCGCCGCTGGACGCGATCCGCGAAGAGCTGGTCACCTCGCTGCACGCCACGCTGGGCGCGGAGCCGAACCTGCTGTCCGCCGACGCCACGTCGTGCCGCCGGATCTCGCTGCCGTTCCCGGTGCTGGACAACGACGAGCTGGCCAAGCTCGTGCACGTGGACGACGACGGCACGCTGCCGGAGTTCCGCACGTTCACCGTGCGCGGCCTGTACGAGGTGGCCGGTGGCGGCGAGGCGCTGGTGCGGCGGCTGGACGAGATCCGCGCCGAGGTGTCCCAGGCGATCAAGGACGGCGCACGGCTCGTCGTGCTGTCGGACCGGGGCGTCGACCAGGCGCACGCGCCGATCCCGTCGCTGCTGCTGACCGGCGCGGTGCACCACCACCTGGTGCGCGAGAAGACCCGCACCCAGGTTGACCTGATCGTGGAGGCGGGTGACGCCCGCGAGGTGCACCACATCGCCCTGCTCATCGGCTACGGCGCGAAGGCGGTGAACCCCTACCTGGCGATGGCGTCGGTGGAGGAGCTGCCGGACGTCGAGCCGGGCGACGCCACCCGCAACCTGATCAAGGCGCTGGGCAAGGGCGTGCGCAAGACCATGTCCAAGATGGGCGTCTCGACCGTGGCGTCCTACACCGGCGCGCAGATCTTCGAGGCGATCGGCCTCGGCGACGAGGTCGTGGACACCTGCTTCACCGGCACCACCTCGCGGCTGGGCGGCGTCGGGTTCGACGTCATCGCCGAGGAAGTGGCGCGGCGGCACCGGATGGCGTTCCCGGCCGACGGCGTCCGGGCGCACCACCGCGAGCTGGAGGTCGGCGGCGACTACCAGTGGCGCCGCGAGGGCGAGGCGCACCTGTTCAACCCGCAGACGGTGTTCAAGCTCCAGCACTCCACCCGCACCGGGCGCTACGACATCTTCAAGGAGTACACGCGGGCGGTGGACGAGCAGTCCAAGCGGCTGCTGACGCTGCGCGGGCTGTTCGCGTTCAAGGAGGGCGTGCGCGAGCCCGTGCCGATCGACGAGGTCGAGCCGGTCTCGTCGATCGTGAAGCGGTTCGCCACCGGCGCCATGTCCTACGGCTCCATCTCGCAGGAGATGCACGAGGTCCTGGCGATCGCGATGAACCGGTTGGGCGCGCGCTCCAACACCGGTGAGGGCGGCGAGGACGCCGAGCGGTTCACCCCGGACGCCAACGGCGACTCCCGGCGCAGCGCCATCAAGCAGGTGGCGTCGGGCCGGTTCGGCGTGACGAGCGAGTACCTGGTCAACGCCGACGACATCCAGATCAAGATGGCGCAGGGCGCGAAGCCCGGCGAGGGCGGCCAGCTGCCGGGCGCGAAGGTGTACCCGTGGGTCGCCAAGACGCGGCACTCCACGCCCGGTGTCGGCCTGATCTCGCCGCCACCGCACCACGACATCTACTCGATCGAGGACCTGGCCCAGCTGATCCACGACCTGAAGAACGCCAACCCGGCGGCGCGCATCCACGTGAAGCTCGTCTCCGAGGTCGGCGTCGGCACGGTCGCGGCGGGCGTGTCCAAGGCGCACGCGGACGTCGTGCTGATCTCCGGCCACGACGGCGGCACCGGCGCCTCTCCCCTGTCGTCCATCAAGCACGCGGGCGGTCCGTGGGAGCTGGGCCTGGCCGAGACGCAGCAGACGCTGCTGGCCAACCGGTTGCGCGACCGGATCGTGGTGCAGGCCGACGGCCAGCTCAAGACCGGGCGGGACGTGGTGATCGCGGCGCTGCTCGGCGCGGAGGAGTTCGGCTTCGCCACCGCGCCCATGGTGGTGTCGGGCTGCATCATGATGCGGGTCTGCCACCTGGACACGTGCCCGGTCGGCGTGGCCACGCAGAACCCGGTGCTGCGGGCGAAGTTCGCGGGCAAGGCCGAGTACGTGGTGAACTTCTTCGAGTTCGTCGCGCAGGAGGTGCGGGAGCTGCTGGCGCAGCTCGGTTTCCGCACCCTGGCCGAGGCCGTCGGGCACGCGGACCTGCTGGACACGCGGGCCGCGGTGGACCACTGGAAGGCGGCCGGGCTCGACCTGTCGCCGATCTTCCACGTGCCCGCGCTGCCCGAGGGTGCGGCACGGCACCAGGTCGTGGCGCAGGACCACGGGCTGGACAAGGCGTTGGACAACACGCTGATCCAGCTCGCGGAAGGCGCGATCGCCTCCGGTGACCGGGTCCGGCTGGAACTGCCGGTGCGCAACGTCAACCGCACCGTCGGCACCATGCTCGGCTCCGAGGTGACCAAGCGGTGGGGCGGCGAGGGCCTCCCGGACGACACGATCGACATCACGTTCGCCGGCACGGCCGGGCAGTCGTTCGGCGCGTTCGTGCCGCGCGGCATCACGTTGCGGCTCGTCGGTGACGCGAACGACTACGTGGCCAAGGGCCTGTCGGGCGGGCGGGTCGTCGTCCGGCCGGTGCCCGATGCGCAGTTCACCGCCGAGCAGCACATCATCGCGGGCAACGTGATCGGCTACGGCGCGACCGGCGGCGAGATCTTCCTGCGCGGCAAGGTCGGCGAGCGGTTCTGCGTGCGCAACTCGGGCGCGCTGGCCGTGGTCGAGGGCGTGGGCGACCACGGCTGCGAGTACATGACCGGCGGCCGGGTGGTCGTGCTCGGCGCGACCGGGCGCAACTTCGCCGCGGGCATGTCCGGCGGCATCGCCTACGTGCTGGACGCGGCGGTGCAGCGGGTGAACCCGGAGATGGTGGACCTGGACCCGCTGGACGAGGCCGACCGCGAGTTCCTGCGCGGCGCGGTCGAGAAGCACTACCTGGAGACCGACTCGGCGGTGGCGCACGCGCTGCTGGCCGACTGGGACCTCGCGGTGGACCGGTTCACCAAGGTCATGCCGAAGGACTACAAGCGGGTGCTGGCGGCACAGGCCCGGGCCGAGCTGGAGGGCCGGGACGTCAACGAAGCGATCATGGAGGCGTCTCATGGCTGACCCTCGTGGGTTCCTCACCACCGAGCGTGAGACCCCGCGCAGCCGTCCCGTGTTCCTGCGCCTGCGCGACTGGCGCGAGGTCTACGAGGAGTTCGAGCGACCCAAGCTGGAGAAGCAGGCCGGTCGGTGCATGGACTGCGGCATCCCGTTCTGCCACCAGGGCTGTCCGCTCGGGAACCTGATCCCCGACTGGAACAACCTGGTGTGGAAGGACGACTGGCGACTCGCGTCGGAACGGCTGCACGCCACGAACAACTTCCCGGAGTTCACCGGGACGTTGTGCCCGGCGCCGTGCGAAGCCGCGTGCGTGGTGGGGATCAACGGCGATCCCGTCACCATCAAGCGGGTCGAGATCTCCATCATCGACCGGGCGTGGGACGAGGGCTGGGTGACGCCCCAGCTGCCCGTGACGCGCACCGGCCGCAAGGTGGCCGTGGTCGGTTCCGGGCCCGCGGGCCTGGCCGCCGCGCAACAGCTGACCCGCGCCGGGCACGACGTGACGGTGCTGGAACGGGCCGACGCCATCGGCGGGCTGCTGCGCTACGGCATCCCCGAGTTCAAGATGGAGAAGTGGCGGCTGGACCGCCGGCTGGACCAGATGCGCGCCGAGGGCACGCGGTTCGAGACGAACGTGGACGTCGGCGTGGACGTCACGGGCGCCGAGCTGCGGGAGTCCTACGACGCGGTGGTGCTGGCCGGTGGCGCGACCGCGTGGCGGGACCTGCCCGTGCCGGGCCGTGAGCTGTCCGGGGTGCACCAGGCGATGGAGTACCTGCCGTGGGCGAACAAGGTGGCGCGCGGTGAGCTGGACGTGCCGCCGATCACCGCCGAGGGCAAGCACGTCGTCGTCATCGGCGGCGGCGACACCGGCGCGGACTGCGTGGGCACGGCCCACCGGCAGGGCGCGTTGTCGGTGACGCAGCTGGAGATCATGCCCCGGCCGCCGGAGAAGCGCGCCGAGGCCCACCCGTGGCCGACCTACCCGATGCTGTACCGGGTCACGTCGGCGCACGAGGAGGGCGGCGAGCGACTGTACTCGGTGTCCACGGTGGAGTTCCTGGGCGACGACGCCGGTGCCGTTCGGGCGTTGAAGCTGGTCGAGGTCGAGGCGTCCGGTGGCCGGTTCGAGCCGGTGCCGGGCAGCGAGCGGGAGATCCCGGCGCAGCTGGTGACGTTGGCCATGGGCTTCGTCGGCCCGGAGAAGGACGGCCTGCTCACCGAGCTGGGCGTGGACCTCGACCCGCGCGGCAACGTGGCCCGCGACGAGCGGTTCGCCACCTCGGTCGACGGCGTGTTCGTGGCCGGTGACATGGGCCGCGGCCAGTCGCTGATCGTGTGGGCCATCGCCGAGGGCCGCTCGGCGGCCGCCGGGGTGGACGCCTACCTGACGGGCCGCGCCGTGCTGCCCCGGCCGATCGAGCCCACCGACCGGCCGCTCGTGTGACTCGTCCCCGGCCGCACAGCGTGGTGCGGCCGGGGACGCCCTTCCCGGGTGGCCGGACAGCGTGGTCCGGCCACCCGGGTCGGTCAATCCGGTGCGTGCGCCAACCGGTCGAGCGCTTCGCGCACGCGCTCAGGCGGGCCGGTCTCGGTGGGCGGGGATCCACCGCTCACCGAGCCGGTCCGTTCACGGGCAGGTCTTCCAGGCGAAGTGGTACGTCGTCTCGACGGAGCCGTCCGTGGAGTCCATGGACATGAAGCTGGTCGTCTTGGTGGTGTCCGAACTGCCGGCACTCACCCGCAGCTCCGTGTTGATGTTGAACAGCCGTTGCTCACCGCACGGGTGGTACACGATCGCGGCGAGCTCGGTGGTGTCGGTGGCCTGCCAGTCGTCGCTGAACGGTCCCGCGTAGCTGTGGCTGCGGTACGCCGTCGGCGACATGCCCTGGAAGTAGTAGTTGGCCCGTTCCAGACCGCTCGCGCCTTGCTCGAGGTGGGCGAAACCGCGGTAGTCGGTTTGCGCGATGCCGTAGGTGAACCCCTGTGGGATGTTCAGCCTCAGGTTGAGCTGGCAGTTCTTCCGGAAATCGGTGGGCAGTGCGCCGACGCCCACCTGCGCCATGAACTGGCTGTAGGTGACGGTGAACGCCTTGTTGTCCGGTGAGACCGCCACGGCCGCGGTACCGGCCGGGCATCCGGAGCCGTTGACGGTCACCACGTCGATGGTCATGTGATCCGGTGGCGGGGTGGTGTTCGGCGCCCCGCCGGGAGGAATGATCACCGCCGCCGCCATGGTGACGGCCGCCACGAAATTGAACATGCAGCACCTTCCGACTCGTCATTGAGCACGATCGGCGGCGAATTGACGCAAGTCGCGAATTTCCCGACCCCTAGGCGGGCCCGGCTAGCACCTCTTCCACGAGAAGTGGTAGGTGGTGCTCACGTTGCTGTCGGTCGAGTCCATCACCATGAAACTGGTGCCGGTGGACGTGCCCGCGGTGACCCGGAGTTCGGTGTTGATGTTGAACATCCGCTGTTCGCCGCACGGCGCGTAGACGATGGCGTCCCATTCCGTGGTGTCGGTGGCCTGCCAGTTGTCACTGAAGGGGCCGGTGTAGGAATGGCTCTTGCGGGCGGTCGGCGAGGTGCCCTGGACGTAGTAGCTGCCCTGCTCCAGGCCCACGGCGCCGCGCTGGAGGTGCGCGAACCCGCGGTAGTCGGCCTGGGCGATGCCGTAGGTGAAGCCCTGCGGGTAGGACAGCTCCAGGGCGAGCTGGCAGTTCTTCCGGAAGTCCGTCGGGTCCGCACCGGCACCGGCCTGGGCGAGGAACTGGCTGTAGGTCACGGTGAACGCGGTGCGGTCGGGCGACGCGGCGACCGCCGCGGTACCGGCCGGGCAGCCGGACCCGTTCACGGTCTTCACCTGGACCGTGACGTAATCGGGCGCGGTGTCGACCGTCGTTTCACCGGAGGGCAGGAGCGCGGACATGGTCAATGCAGCCGCGGCCACTAAGGTCAGCATGAATGGCCTTTCTCGTGCGGTTAACGTGCGGTGTGACGGCGGTTACAGGACCGTAGCGCAATGCCGCCGACCGTCCGTTCCTCCATTAGAGTGGAACCGCTCCCAGAGAGTGGGACAAATGTTTCCCTCGAGAAAAGGCGCACTACTTTTCCAGTCGACCGGGCATAGTCTGCGCACCAGGTTCACCGGCTACCGCGGAAAGACGTGGACAATCCACACGATTTCGTTGAAATCGCGACCAGATTGCGAAATACCGCGTCTCGACCGGCTACTTCGGGCGGGCCGCCACCACCCGCCGGATCAATTGCACCATCTGCGCGCGCTCGTCCGAGTCCAGCACCTCGAACCAGCGCGCCTCCCGCCCGTTCTGGCGCGGGAAGACGCGGGCGACCGACGCCCGGCCTTCCTCGGTGAGCGCCACGAACACCACGCGCCGGTCCTGGCCGTCCCTGGTCCGCTCCACCAGCCCGGCCCGTTCCAGCGTGTTGATCAGGTTCGACATCGCCGACCTGGTCGTGCCGGACAGCTCGGCCAGCCGCGCGGGCTGGGTCGGCCCCAGGATCCACAGCTTGAACATCAACCGGAACCCGGGCATCGTCCAGCCCTGCTCGCGGTGCACCAGCGCCTCGTAGTCGGTGATCATCATGTACGCCAGGTGCAGCACGTTGTACGACAGGCCGAACGCGTCCGCGTCCCCGCCGAACTCGGCGATCCGGTGCCGGGCGAACCGCTCGTACTCCTGCTCCGTCGCCACGTCGCCGGCGACGGGAACCTCCTGCTCTGCCACGCGCTGATCCTCGCAGGGCAACCCGGCCGACGGGACCTGAATGCGGCACACTGACCGACGTGATCGGGACGAGGCGGTTCGCCATCACGGCCGCGGTCGTGCTGGCGCTCGCCACCGCCGCCTCCGTGGCGGCGAGTTTCGACATCGTCAAGGGCGATGCCGCGGTGGCCCTCGACGACCTCGCCCAGCTCGCCACGGGCCTGTTCGCCACCGGTTGCTGCTGGTGGACGGCGCGCCGGGCGACCGGACCGGACCGCCGGTGGCGGCTCGCGACCGGGTTCGGCATGGCGGGCTGGTCCACCGGTCAAGTGCTGTGGACGTGGTACCAGCTGGTCGAGCGGCGGGCCGTGCCGTCACCGTCCCCGGCGGACGCCGGCTACCTGAGCATCGTGCCGTTCGCGTTCGTCGCGCTGCTGGTCATCGGCAACTTCCGGCGGTCCGACACACCCGACGCGCTGCTGGACCGGCGTTCGGTCAGCGCCAGGCTGGTGCTGCTGCTGGACGGCCTGATCGTGGTCGGGTCGCTGTTCGCGCTCACCTGGACCACGTCGCTGGGCGGGCTGGTCGCGTCGGGCAACCCGAGTTCGGCGGCGTTCCTGGTGGCCATCGCCTACCCGGTGACGGACCTGGTGCTGCTGGTGATCGTGGTGGTGCTGAGCGCGGACCGCAAGGTCGTGCTGCGACCGCAGCTGCGGCTGCTCGGGCTCGGCCTGGTGGGACTGGCGGTGTCCGACCTCGCGTTCGCCTACCTGGTCAGCGTCCAAGCGCCCGAGGTGCCGCCGCTGGCCAACGCCGGGTTCGTGATCGGGCCGGCGTTGATCGGGTTGGCCGCACTGGCACCGCTGCCGTCGCCGTCGACCGGCCCGAGCCGCAACCGGCGGCCGTGGCAGTGGGCCTACCTGCTCATGCCCTACGTGCCGTTACTGATCAGCAGCGTGCTGGTGCTGCGGCGCACGATCATCGGCGAGATCGGTCCGCTGGACGGGGTGGAGATCGGGTGCGGCTTCACCGTGTTCGTGGCGGTGATCCTGCGGCAGCTGGTGACCCTTGTGGACAACACGAAGCTCGTGCTGCTGCTGCGTGAGTCGGAACGCACTCTGACGCACCAGGCCCACCACGACCCGTTGACCGGCTTGGCCAACCGGGCGTTGTTCGAGCGCAGGTTGGACGAGGCGATGGACTGCCACCAGCGCGACGGCACGCCGTTCGGGTTGTTGTTCGTGGACTTGGACGACTTCAAGGCGGTCAACGACGTGTCCGGTCACGCGCACGGTGACGCGCTCCTCGAACAGGTGGCGCAGCGACTGCTGCGATGCGTCCGCGACACCGACGTGGTGGCCCGGCTCGGCGGTGACGAGTTCGGGGTTCTGGTGGAGGGGTTGGAGGAGCCGGAGAAGGTGGCGTTCCGCATCCTCGACGTGCTCGGTGAGGAGATCAGCGCCTCGGTCGGCGTCGTGATCTGCGCCGACCAAGACCCGGAAACCACCGCCGCGACCGTGCTCAGCCGGGCCGACAAGGCCATGTACGAAGCCAAACGCGACGGCGGACGGGGGCTGGTCATTCACTCGCAGGGGTGAAATTGCGAGGGGTGTGGCGGGGCCGGACGCCGGTGCCGGGCCGACGGCGGGACGGCGGTGCGGGCTGGGGCAGCGCAACGACCGGGCACCCAGTGATGTGGCACGGCAAGGCCAAGGCGATGCGGGCCACGGCCGTGCGATGCGGACCGGGGCCGTGCAGTGCGGGCCGAGGTCGTGCGGTGCGGACCGGAGCCGTGCAGTGCGGACCGGGCCGTGCAGTGCGGACCGGGGCCGTGCGGTGCGGGCCGGGGCAGGTCAGAGCGGGCGGTTGCAGTTGGCGCGGGCGGTTGCAATAAGGCGCGGGCGGTTGCAGTTCATCCCGGGCGCTTGCGATGCGCGCCTGCAGATCCGGGCGGGTGGCGGCAACACGAACCGCACGGTTGCAATATGGGGCGGGCGGTTGCGTTGGGCGGGACGGGGCGGGGCGGGGGCGAGGTGGGGCGGGCGGTCAGGTGGAGGCGGCGGTTGGGCTGGCAGTGTTGACCGTCCACGTGTTGTCGGGGTTGAGCACGGCGGTCAGGGTGAAGCCGCCGTCGTACTGCAGCTGCACGGCGTCGCTGATCTCCTCCCCGTCGAGCACCTCGCCGGCGGCATAGGCGCCCGCGGTCAGCCAGTAGTTCGGCTTGGGTGTGAAGACCAGGGTCTCGTCAGGCACCGCGGCCGCCGCGAAGACGCCCGCGTGGGACAAGCCGATCCCGACCGCGGCGGCATCGGCGGGCACCGACGGCGACACGCCGAGGTAGAGGCTGCCCAGCTCCGGGTCACCGGTGACCTTGCCCGCCACGAACCGGTAGGCGCCGTCGACGTAGTCGAACAGGACCTGGTCCCCGCTCAGGTCGCCCGGGTCCGCGGCCCAGGTCTCCAGCGCCTCGAACCGCACGCCCGGCAGCAGCGAACCCGTGGCCGACCAGACGAAGCAGTAGTCGAGGTCCCACTCGAACGTGACCGTCGTGTTCGGCCGCGCGGGCGCGGTCAGCCAGGCGAGGGACAGGGCGCCGGGCACGCCGAGGTCCACCGTCTGCTGGTACACGCAGAAGTCCTGGAACAGCGTGGAGTCGTTGCACACGTTCAGGGTGTACCGAGTGGACATGACGGACCCCTCCTCGGTTGGCTCGCCGGTCGGTCCGTTCGACCCAGTACACGCGGCCGCGCAGCGGGGCGTCAAGCGAACGACTTTCACTCGATCCGTCGAATGTCGCAGCACGTTTCGCCGAGGCGACCGGCGGGGTCAGCGCGGCAGGCCGGCCCACACCTCGGCCGCGACGACCCGCACCGCATCGACGTCGTCGGACGAATTGTCGTTCACGCTGACGTTGAGCACCACGAGATCGGCGGACTCGACCGGCGCGATCGTCGCCTCGCCGAACGCCGCCACGTCCGCCGGCTCGACCTGCCAGCACGGGTCGACCGAACCCGGGTCCCGGAGCAACCGCTCGGCGGTGGGCGCGGGGGAACGTCGGGTTCGGCACCGGCACGGCGTTGTCGGCCATCGCGGTGCTGCACGCGACGAGCAGTGCCGACAACAGGACGACGCCGAGCGCTCTCGCCATGACCGCAGCGGAGGCGAGGATCATCGGGCCACGACAGCGTTTCCGCATCGGCGCCGTCGCCCGGGATCACCGACCGGTGATGCCGGCGACACCGAACCGAGGTCGGCTCACCTGTTTGCCGTCGGTCGCATCCGGGCATTAGGAAGTGTCCTGTTCACGCGACCGGAGGTATGACGGTGTCACCCTCGGTAGGCGACCCCTCGGTGAGCGACAACGTGCTCGCCGGCCGCTACCAACTCCTCGAACCGATCGGGATCGGCGGCATGGCCGAGGTGCACCGCGGGTGGGACACCGTGCTGCGGCGGCACGTCGCGATCAAGCTGTTCCAGCCCGGCTTCGACCCGGCGGGCGCCCGGCGGTTCGACAACGAGGTCCACGTCCTGGCCGGCCTCTCCCACCCCGCGCTCGTGTCCGTCTACGACGCCGACACCACCGGACCCACGCCGTTCGTCGTGCTGCGGTTGATCGAGGGCCGCACCCTGCACGACCGCCTGCTCCTCGGACCGCTGCCGCTGGATGAGGCGCGGCGCCTCGGCGCACGGCTGGCCGCCGCGTTGGCGCACGTGCACGCCCACGACCTCGTGCACCGCGACGTGAAACCGGCGAACATCCTGCTGGACCACGAGGACGACGCCTACCTGGCCGATTTCGGGCTGGCCCACCTGACCGGCGCGACGCGGCTGACCCGCACCAACGAGCTGGTCGGCACCGCCGCCTACCTGGCACCGGAACAGGTGCTCGGCCAGGAGATCGGCCACCCGACCGACGTCTACGCCCTGGGCCTGGTCCTGCTGGAGTGCCTGACCGGGCGGCGCGAGTACAGCGGCAGCGAGGTGGAGGCGGCGGTCGCCCGCTTGCACCGCCCGCCCGCCGTCCCCGACGACCTGCCCGCCGACGTCCGACAACTGTTGGCACGCATGACGTCCTCCGCCCCCGAGGACCGCCCCACCGCACACGACTGCGCCCAGGTCCTGCTGGGCGCGGCGCCCCCGCCACCCGCCCCGGTCACCGAGGCGGACACCGAGGAGCTGCCGCGTGCCGCGTCACGCCCGTCGTGGCGAGCGCTCGTCGCATCGGCGGGCGCGCTGGTCGGCGCGTTCGCGATCACGATGGCCGCGACCTCCGGCGAGCCACCGGCCACCTCCGCGCCACTCGAAACCTCGACCGAACAGGCAGCCCCAGCCCCCGCAACGGTGTCGTCGGACGCACCTGCCGAGCCCCGCTTCATCCGCACGCCGCAAGCCACCGGCACGACCACCACGCCGAACACACCGCAGCCCACCACGTCGGAGGCGGCCCCGGAGCCGACCGCGACCGAACCTCCCGCCGCGGAACCGGAGCCGGTGACCACCGAGCCCGTCGTCACCACGACCCAGCAGCCGACCTCGATCCCGCCCACCCCGACGTCGGACGTCCCGGAACCCACGGAAGAACCCGAACCGTCGGCCCAGCCGACCGAGGACACGACCGGAGACTGGTGATAACTGTCCGTTATCGCTAGTGTGCGGACCGTGTCGACTGTGGAGAACTCCCCCGTTCCGACCGAACGGCCGGCGGAAGCCGATCCCCGCTTCGCCCTGATGGACCACGCGATGGCCTACCTGTTCCCGGCCGCGTTGCGCGCCGCCGCGGCGCTGGGCGTGGCCGACCACCTGGGCACGGGACCGCGGCCCGTCGCCGAACTGGCCGAGGACGTCGGCGCCGACCCGCTCAACCTCTACCGGACGTTGCGACTGCTGGCCACCCGCGGGATCTTCACCGAGGACGACGGCGGCCGGTTCGCGCTCACCCCCGCGGCCGAGTTGCTGCGCACCGACGTGCCGGGATCGTTCCGCTCGGCGATCCTGATGCTCACCGACCGGACCTTCTGGCGGACCGCCGGTGAACTGGAGGAGGCCGTGCGGACCGGGACGTCACCGTTCGAGCGGCTGTTCGGGATGCCGTTCTTCGATCACTTCGCCCGTGACGCCGACACCGCGGCCGTCTTCCACGTCGGCATGGCGGCGATGTCCGACCCGGAGAACCCGGTCATCGCGCGGGCCTGCGACTTCCCGCCGGAGGCCGTGGTCGTGGACGTCGGTGGCGGTCACGGCGGCCTGCTGCTGTCGGTGCTGCGCGACAACCCCGGGTCGCACGGCGTGCTCTTCGAGCAGTCGCACGTGCTGCGGGAGCACCGGCTCGCCGAACTCGGCGCGGACGACCGCTGGACCCTGGCCACCGGCGACTTCTTCGCCGAGGCACCGCCCGGCGACGTCTACCTGATCAAGCGGATCCTGCACGACTGGGACGACGAGCGGTGCGTGCGCATCCTCCGCAACTGCCGGGAGGCCGTGTACGACCAGGGACGCGTCCTGGTCGTCGACGCGGTGATCCCGCCGGGCAACGACCCCGAACCCGGCAAGGTCATAGACCTGCTCATGATGAGCTCGCTGACCGGACGGGAACGCACGCGCGCCGAGTTCGAGGCCCTGTTCGACCGCGCCGGGTGGCGCCTGACCAGGGTGATCCCGACCGGCACGCGGTTGTCGGTCGTGGAAGGCGTCCCCGCCTCCTGACCCCGGCGGACGTCGAGGCGGGTGGCCTCAGGAGGGGTGCCTGCCCGGTCCGTGGTCGCCGTCTTCGGCCGGGGCGAGGGGCGTCGGGCTGAGCGTCGTCTCGTCCTCCCCCTCCTCCAGCAGCGTGGCCGCCGGGCCCACCACGCGCGGGTCGGGGTCGGCGACCACCTCGGGGTCCTTGTCCGCGTAGTCGACGCGCGCCAGCACGCTGCGCATGGCCTCGATCCGGGCCCGCTTCTTGTCGTTGCTCTTCACCACGGTCCACGGCGCGGCCTCGGTGTCGGTGGCGCGGAACATCGCCACCTTCGCCTCGGTGTAGGCGTCCCACCGGTCCAGCGACTTGATGTCGTTCGGGCTGAGCTTCCACTGCCGCACCGGGTCGACCTGCCGGATCAGGAACCGGGTCCGCTGCTCGGCCCGTGACACCGAGAACCACAGCTTGACCAGCACGATCCCGTCGTCCACCAGCATCCGCTCGAACGTCGGCGCCTGCCGCATGAACCGCTCGTACTGCTCGTCGGTGCAGTAGCCCATGACCCGTTCGACGCCGGCGCGGTTGTACCAGGACCGGTCGAACAGCACGATCTCGCCCGCGGTCGGCAGGTGGTTGACGTAGCGCTGGAAGTACCACTCGCCCTGCTCGCGATCGGTCGGCTTGCTCAACGCCACCACCCGCGCCCCGCGCGGGTTGAGGTGCTCGGTGAACCGCTTGATCGTGCCGCCCTTGCCCGCCGCGTCACGTCCCTCGAACACCACGACCATCCGCCCGCCGGTGTCCTTGATCCAGTACTGCAGCTTGAGCAGCTCGATCTGCAGCAGCCGCTTCGACAGCTCGTACTCCTCGCGCGTGAGCCGCGTCGGGTACGGGTAGTTCTCCCGCCAGGTGTCGATCTCCGTGCCGTCGGGGTGCCGCAGCACGGGGTCGTCCCCGTCCTCGTAATCCACCACGAGGTCGTCCACCCGCAGCCCGGGGAACAGGTCGGCGAAGTCGAGCACGCTGTCCACGGGCTCGACGTACCCGACGGCCGGCCGGCCAAACATGACCGTCGCGCTGGTGGTGCCGCCACAGCTCGGGAGTCCACTCAGGACTTATCCGGTGGTCACGCCTCGCGACCCGGGTCGAGCGCCGCCGACTCGACCACCTCGTCGAACGAGGTGTAGACGCCGTCCGGGACCGAGTGCAACGCGTGCACGGTGTCCTCGTCGGCGTTGTTGCGCGACGCGTGGTCGACCAACTGACCCTTGTCCGCCGGGTAGCGGACGTCCCCCAGCGCGGTGCGCAGCCTGCCCACCGTCGTCGTGTCGCTCATGGCACTCCCTCCACGCACGGGCCGTGCCCACCGGTTACCCGGCACGGGGGCGACGCATGCCACCGTCCGATGTGGAGGCCGAACTTCTAGTGGCGCAGTCGGCCGGTGATGCCGTGACCGTCGGTCGCCACGCCCTCGATCGTCGTCGGGTCCACGCTCCACCGGCGGGCCAGGGCCAGCACGTCGCCCTCGCCGGGCACGGTGTCCCACCACGCCTCGTCGTCCGGCGACTCGGGCCGGGTGCCGATGCCCAGCGCGGTCTCGTCGGCTGTCACCTCGCCCTCGAACAGCGGCACGCCGGCGCCGTCGAAGTGGTAGGCCCGGCGCAGCCGCCCGCACGCCGATGCCGAAAACCACGCCCCGATCCTCGCATCCCGCCCGCCCCACCGCCCCCGTATCCCGCGGTCCCGGACGCGTGGAACAAAATGAAACAAATGCGGTAACCCAGAGGCTACCCGGGCACCGGGCCCGTCGACTCGCGCACGACCAGCGTCGTGGACAGCTCCAGGTGCAGCGCCTCGGGCCGGTGACCGTCCAGTACCCGCATGAGCTGGGTGACCGCGATCCGGCCCATCTCCTGCAACGGCTGGCGGACCGTCGTCAACGCGGGGCGGGTCGCCCGGCTCAGGTCGATGTCGTCGAAACCGGCCACGGAGAGGTCCTCCGGCACCCGCAGGCCGCGCTCGTGGGCGGCTTGGAGCGCGCCCACGGCGAGCTTGTCGTTGAAGCAGACGATCGCGGTCGGCCGGTCCGGCTCGTCCAGCAGCTCGCCGGCCGCGCGCAGCCCCTCGGCCGTGGTCGGCTCGACGTGGTGGACGCGGTGGCGTGCGGGCAGGACACCCGCCTGGGCCAGCGCGGCGTGGTGGCCCGCCGTGCGGGCGTCGCCCGCCAGCCACTCCACGGGCCCGGCGATCACACCGATGTCGCGGTGACCCAGCTCGACCAGGTGCGCGGTGAGCGCGCGGGCGCCCGCGAGGTGGGCCGCGGACACCGACGCGACGTCCGGTGGCGGCGCGGTGCGCGGGTCGACCACGACGAACGGGAGGCCGCGCCGGGCCAGCGCGACGAGCCGGTCACCGTCCTCCGGCGGCAGGATCAGGATCGCGGCGTCGACGTCCGGCTCGTCGGGCAGCGCGGTGAGCACGTCGGCGTGCTGCGAGGTCACGCCCGCGTCCAGGACCATCCGGACGCCGTGCAGCCGCAGCGTCTCCGCGATCGAGGAGACGATCAGGCCGAAGTAGTCGGTCAGCAGGTAGGGGCAGCGGACGTGGACCGTGCGGCGGCCTCGACCCTCGGGCGCGTCGGACCGGCTGCGCGCCATCGCCTGGAGCACGAGTTCACGCGTGCGCGGTGCCACGTTGACGTGGTCGTTGAGCACCCGGGAGACGGTGGCGATCGAGACGCCCGCCTCGGCGGCGATCTCGCGCACCCGTGCACGCCTGTTCACCCCGGCAGCTTAACCCCGTCTTGCACCTTGACTCGTTCGGCACGTCAGGTGTTCCATCACGAAACACATTTTCCGCTCTTGTTACATCTGCGCTCGAAGGAGAGCGATGAAGAGATCCCGGGCGATCGCCCTGACCGCGGCCTTGGTGCTCCCGGTGAGCCTGACCGGCGCCGTCCAGGCGGCGGGCCACGACACGATTTCGGCCCGGGTGTGGGTCACCGCGGTGGACCGGAGCGAGGTGCTGGCCGAACGCCCGCCGGTGGCGTTCCGGACCGGGACGTCGCCGCACCAGACCATCGTGGTCGACCCCGACGTGGCCTACCAGGAGGTCGACGGCTTCGGCGCGTCGATCACCGACTCGTCGGCCGACGTGCTGCACCGGCTCTCCCCGGCGCTGCGCGAGGAGACGATGCGCAAGCTGTTCGACCCGGTGCGCGGCATCGGCGTGAGCTTCCTGCGCCAGCCGATCGGCTCCTCCGACTTCACCGCCGAGGCCGAGCACTACACCTACGACGACGTGCCGCCCGGTCAGACCGACTTCCCGTTGCGCCACTTCAGCATCGCCCACGATGAAGCCGAGATCCTGCCGCTGCTGCGCCGGGCGAAGCAGCTCAACCCGGCGTTGAAGGTCATGGGCACGCCGTGGGGCCCGCCCGCGTGGATGAAGACCACCGACTCGCTGGTGGGCGGCCGGTTGAAGGACGACCCGGCGATCTACGACGCCTACGCGCGGTACCTGGTGAAGTTCGTGCGGGCCTACGCCGCCGCGGGCGTGCCGGTGGACTTCCTGTCGTTGCAGAACGAGCCGCAGAACCGCGCGCCCGACGCCTACCCGGGCACGGACATGCCGGTGGCGCAGCAGATCAAGGTCATCGAGGCGTTGGGACCGTTGCTGCGCAAGGCGAGCCCGCGCACGAAGATCCTCGCCTACGACCACAACTGGAGCACCCACCCCAACGACGTCGCCACCACGCCGCCCGGCGAGGACCCGGAGACCGACTACCCGTTCCGAATCCTGGAGAGCCCGGCCGCGCGGTGGGTCGCGGGCACCGCGTACCACTGCTACTCGGGTGACCCGGCGGCGCAGACCGCGTTGCACGACGCGCACCCCGACAAGGGCATCTGGTTCACCGAGTGCTCCGGCTCGCACGGCCCGGACGACCCTCCCGCGCAGGTGTTCCGCGAGACGCTCAAGTGGCACGCCCGCAACGTCGTCATCGGCACCACCCGCAACCACGCCAAGTCGGTGGTGAACTGGAACATCGCGCTGGACAGCACCGGCGGCCCGCACAACGGCGGCTGCGGCACGTGCACCGGCCTGGTCACCGTGCACCCGGACGGGACCGTGTCGACCGACGCCGAGTACTACACGATCGGGCACCTGGCGAAGTTCGTGAAGCCGGGCGCGCGGCGCGTCGCGAGCACGTCGTTCGGCACCACCGGCTGGAACGGCCAGATCATGGACGTCGCGTTCCGCAACCCGGACGGCTCCACGGCACTGGTGGTGCACAACCAGAACGACGACCCGCGCACGTTCGCGGTGAACGTCGGCGAGCGGACCTTCGAGTACACGCTGCCCGGCGGCGCCCTGGCCACGTTCACCTGGCCGCGCGGCAAGGCGCTGGAAGACAAGCTCGACCCGGTGTCCCTGACCGGTGCCACCGCCACCACCACGCCGACCGGCGAGAACGCGGCCGCCGCCGTGGACGGTGACGCCTCCACCCGGTGGAGCAGCGGCCAGGCCCAGGAACCCGACCAGCACCTCCAGGTCGACCTCGGCCGCGCCACGGCGTTCCGGCGGGTGGCGATCGACAGCGGCGGCAACCTCGGCGACTACGCGCGCGCCTGGCGGCTGTCGGTCAGCGACGACGGCGCCGACTGGCGGACCGTCGCCTCGGGCGCGGGCGCCGGCCAGTTGACCACCGTCGACCTGCCGCGCACGCGGGCCCGTCACCTGCGGGTGAGCACCACCGCGGCGGCCGGCAACTGGTGGAGCGTCGCCGACCTCCGCCTGTACCGCTGATCCGCCCCGGTCGGGGGTCGCGCGCCGCGTGACCCCCGGTCGGGCCGGCGGTGTTAACGTCCGGGTGATCGTCCAGGGGGGATGTGCGATGACGGACCCGGACAATGTGGTGGGCCGCACCGCGGCGGCGCTCGAGTGGTGGGACCGGGTGACCCCGGAGCTCGACTGGGCCGCGGTCGAGGGTCGGGAGGGCTTCCGCTTCCCCGCCGACTACAAGGAGTTCATGACCCGGTTCCCGTCCGGGCTGTTCCGGGACGTGGTCAGGTTCCACAACCCGGTCCAGGACCAGCGGTCGCTGGCGCGGTTCGAGGACGAGCTCGACCGGATGCTGACCGTGGTGGAGGAACTCCAGGAGTACGACGACTCCTACGCGCCGTTCCCGGAGCCGCGCGGTGTCATCCCGTTCGCCGACGACGTCGCGGGCGGGGCGCTGTGCTGGCTGCCGTGGGTCGCCGACCCCGACCGGTGGCACGTCGTGTACTTGAACAGGAGCAACTCCTGGACGAGGACCAAGCGGTCGATGACGGCCGTGATGCTCGAACTCGCGACCAGCCGCAGCGAGCGCAACATCCTCGGCTGGGACCTGGCCGCGGAGGACCGGTGTTCGAGCCCTTCGACCGGGACCCGTGACGGCGAGCCCGCCCGGTGGGCCGGACGACGTACCGTGGACCGGGTGAGCACCCCACCGGCAACCGTCACCCTGAGCGACCACTTCGCGCGGGCGCTGCCCGAGCTGGCCGGCCGAGCCGGCTCCGGCGCCGCGCCTGCTCGCGCTCAACGAACGGCTGGCCGGCGAACTCGGCTTGGACGCCGCCTGGCTGCGCGGCGCGGAGGGCCTGCGGCTGCTCGTCGGCGAGCACGTCCCCGAGGGCGTCACGCCGGTGGCGCAGGCCTACGCCGGGCACCAGTTCGGCCACTACGCGCCCCGGCTCGGTGACGGTCGCGCGCTGCTGCTCGGCGAGGTCGTCCACTCCGACGGCGGCCCGCGCGACCTGCACCTCAAGGGCTCCGGGCGCACGCCGTTCGCCCGCGGCGGCGACGGGTTGGCGGCGGTGGGCCCGATGCTGCGCGAGTACGTGGTCAGCGAGGCGATGCACGCCCTCGGCATCCCCACCACCCGTGCGCTGGCCGTGGTCGCGACCGGGCGGCCGGTGCGCCGGGAGACCGTGCTGCCGGGAGCCGTGCTCGCCCGGGTGGCCGCCAGCCACCTGCGCGTCGGCAGCTTCCAGTACGCCCGCGCGACCGGTGACGTCGACCTCCTGCGCCGGGTGGCCGATCACGCGATCGCCCGGCACCACCCCGACGCCGCGGGCGCCGAGAACCGCTACCTGGCGCTGTTCGAGGCCGTGGTCACCGCTCAGGCGGAGCTGGTCGCGCGGTGGATGCTCGTCGGCTTCATCCACGGGGTGATGAACACCGACAACATGACGATCTCCGGTGAGACCATCGACTACGGCCCGTGCGCGTTCCTGGAGGCGTTCGACCCGGCCACCGTCTACAGCTCGATCGACCACGCCGGGCGGTACGCCTACGGCAACCAGCCGCGGGTGGCCGAGTGGAACCTGGCGCGGCTCGCCGAGGCCCTGCTGCCCCTGTTCGCCGAGGACGAGGAGCGGGCCGTCGCGCTCGCGGTCGAGGCGCTGGGCACGTTCCGCCGGCAGTACAACGACGTCTGGTCGACCGGCATGGCCGCCAAGCTCGGCGTCACCGACGCACCGGCGCCGCTGGTGGACGACCTGCTCACCCTGCTCCGGGACAACCGCGTCGACCACACGTCGTTCTACCGCCGCCTGAGTGCGGCGGCCCGCGGCGACACCGAGCCCGCCCGCGAACTGTTCCTCGACCTCGCCGCGATCGACGCCTGGCTGGCCCGCTGGCGCGCGCTCTCCCCCGACGCCGACGCGATGAGCCGGGTCAACCCCGCCTACATCCCCCGCAACCACCTGGTGGAAGAAGCCCTCGCCGCCGCCACCGACGGCGACCTGGGCCCGCTCGAACGGCTCCTCGACGCGGTGAGTGCCCCGTTCGACGAGCGCCCCGGCCTCGACCCATACGCGGAACCGGCACCGGACCACTTCGCCGCCTCCTACCAGACCTTCTGCGGTACCTGACCCGGCACGAGTCCGCGCACGGCGGCCGCGATGCGCCTGCCGCTGCGCCGGTCGCCGAACGGGGACGGCAGGTCGGCGAGCCGGGCCCGCCGCTCGTCGCCGTCGGTCAGCCACCCCAGCGCGATACCGGTGATGTCGTCGTGCGGCGCGACCAGCGTGGCGAAGTCGCGCAGCACCTCCGGCCGCTCGGTCGACCGCCGGACGACCAGGACCGGTCGCTTCAGCACCGTCGCCTCCTCCTGGACGGTGCCGGAATCGGTGACGAGCAGCGCGGCGTGCCGGGCCAGCGCCAGGAACTCGGAGTGCCAGAGCCGGTCGACCACGCGCAGGTCCATCCCGGACGTCCCCACGCCGACGCGGTCCATCGCCGCCCTCGTGCGCGGGTCCGCGGGCACCACCACCGGGTAGCCGGCGTCCACCACGCCGGCGAGCTGGTTGGTGACGGCGAACAGCGCTTCCTCGTCGTCGGTGTTCTCGGCCCGGCCGAGGGTGGCCACCACGTACCGGTCCGGCCGCAGTCCCCACTTGCGCAGCACGGCCGCCCGGTCCCGTTCGGCCATCAGCCGGTGGTGCACGGCCTCGACCGTGGTGTTGCCGGTCAGCCGCACGTCGCGCCCGCCGAGCCCTTCGGCCTCCAGGTTGGCGACGTTGCCCGGGGTGGGCGCGCACAGCACGTCACCGGCCCGGTCGAGGATCACCCGGTTGTGCTCCTCGGGGCGGTCGAGCTCACGGCTGCGCAGGCCCGCACCCAGCCGCACCAGCGGGATGCCCCGCGAGTCGGCGGCCAGCGCGGCGGCGAGCGCGGTGTCGGTCGCGCCCGCGACGAGCACGGCGTCCGGGCGGTCGGCGGTGAACGCCTGCTGCAGCCGTTCCAGCGCCACCGCGATGCGGCAGCTGCGGGCCTCGCTGTGCAGGGTGTCGGCCGGTGTCCCGGGCAGCTCACGGCCGATCCGGACCACCCTGGCCGCCTCGCCCAGCTCGCTGAGCACGGGCGCCAGCGTGAAGACCTCCTCGCGGGCGCCCAGGACCGCCGCGACGCCACCCGTTCGGGGTGCTGCGGCGAGCGGGGGCAGGAGGGTGGTGCGGTCGGTCGGGCGCTGCAGTGTCGCGGTCATCGTTCCTCCGTGGGGACCGTTCGGTTCGTCGGTGTCCAGGAGACCCCGGTCGACGGGCTGCCCGTGTCGTCCCGCGGTGACGGCTCGCGGCGCCTTGTAGACCCGGGTTGACGGTGTGGTCGACGCGCCGTCCGGTCGCCGACGCGCGGCCGAGCTGCTTGCATGCTGTGAGTGATGCAACGCTGGCAGCGGCAGTTCCGCTCACGACGGGCCCGTGACGCGATGGCGGCGCTGGTGATCGCGGGTCCGGCCGCGGTGGGGTTGCTGACCGGCCTGCACCGCTCGGCGCCCACGCCGACGCCGCTCGCCTTCGCCGCGATCTCGGTGGTGTGCGCGGCGGTGGTCGCGCTGTGGCGGAGGGACCACGACTGGGCGGCCACGGTGGTCGCGTGCGCGGCGTTCCTGGTGACGGACCTGCCGTACCCCATCTACGTGATGACCTTCTCGGTGACCAGGCGGCGGCGCTGGCCACCCGCCGCCGTCAACGTGGCCGTGGTGCTGCTCTGGCCGCTGCACCACGCGCTGTTCGAGCCGGTCGACGCCGGCCGCCTGTTCGAGTTCGAGACCGCGCTGCCCGCGCACGGGGTCAACGGGCTGGTCTACTGGTCGCTCGCCGCCGTCGCGCCGTTCGTGATGGGCCTGGCGAAGAACAGCCTGGAGGAGGCGTACGCCGACCGCGAGCGGCACGCCGCGCAGTCGGCGGAACGCGAGCGACGGCTCCGGGAGAGCACGTCGCGGGAGCGGAGCCTGACCGAACGGGCCCGGTTGGCGTCGATGATGCACGACGGCGTCGGGCACCACGTCAGCGTGATGGTGACCACGGCGGGCGCGATCAGCGTCGACCCCGCGGCCACCGAGTCGATCACGCGGCGCTGCGAGCTGATCGCGGACGTCGGCCGTCGGGCGATCGCGCAACTCGGCGAGGTGATCGACGTGCTGTCCGCGCCGGCGGCCGAGGGCGACGGCGCCGTCGCGGAGTTCGGCATCGATGACGTCGAGGACCTGGTGCGTGACTACCGCTCGTTGGGCGTCGAGGTGGACTACGCGGTCGACGGGACCGCCGGCGTGGGCGACCCGACCACCGAGGACCTGTGCTACCGCATCATCCGGGAGTCGCTGACCAACGTGCTGCGGCACGCCGGGGTGCCGCGGGCCGACCTCCGCCTCGCGCTCGAGGACGACCGGGTGCGGCTGACCGTGTCCAGCCCGCCCGCCTCGGAGGACCGGCCCACCCTGCCCGGCACCGGCCGCGGCCTGCGGCTGCTGGTGGAGGAGGCGGCCCTGGCGGGCGGTAGCGTCACCGCCGGGCCCTCGGCGGACGGCACCCGGTTCGTGCTGCGCGCCGAGCTGCCGCGCGGTCGCGACACCGGTGCGCCCGTGGGACGATCGGCGCCATGATCAGGGTGCTCGTCGTCGACGACCAGGCCCTGATCCGCGCCGGGACGAGGGCGATCCTGGAGTCCGCGGACGACGTCGAGGTGGTCGGCGAGGCCGGTGACGGCGCCGAGGCGGTCGCGGCCTGCCGCGAGCACCGGCCCGACGTGGTGCTGATGGACCTGCGGATGCCCCGGGTGGACGGGGTGACCGCCACCGCGCAGCTGAAGAAGGGCGCCGACCCGCCGCTGGTGCTGGCCCTGACCACGTTCGACGACGACCAGCTCATGATCGACGCGCTCACCGCGGGCGCGGACGGTTTCCTGCTCAAGCAGCTCTCGCCGAAGGACCTGCTCACCGCGGTCCGGGCGGTCAACGGCGGCGCCTCGGTGGTGAACACCGAGCTGAGCAGGCGCCTCCTGCGGCGCCTCGCGGGCCGCTCGGCCGTCGGGTCGACCGCGTTCCCCGACGCCGCCGAACGGCTCGACCTGCTCAGCGAGCGGGAACGCGAGGTGCTCGGCCAGGTGGGTCTGGGCCTGAACAACGCCGAGATCGCCGAACGCCTCTTCATGAGCGTGTCGACGGTGAAGACCTACGTCTCCCGCACGCTGTCGAAGCTCCAGTTGGACAACCGCGTCCAGGCCGCGCTGCTGGCCAGCCAACTGCGGCTGACCCCGGACGGCTAGGAGCGGCCGGGTCCGGTCTTGGGCACGAAGGCGTAGATGCTCGCGGGCGAGCCGGAGCCGCGCCGGTTGACCGTGCCGCCGACCAGGATGTGCGCGCCCTGCTCGGGCAGCGACGCCAGGTTCGCCAGGATCTCCAGGCTGATCCGGTGTTCCCGGTAGAGCAGCTTGGACACCCGATACTCGGTGTCGAGCGAGGACTCCGGGCTGAACGTGTCCGTGCCCAGCGCGCCGCGACGGCCGAGGCGGCCGGTGTCGACCAGCCACTGCACGGCCTCCAGCGAGAACCCGGGCTGGTGCATCTGCCCCGCGGCGTCGAAGTTGAAGAACGCCTCGGTGCCCCAGCGCTCCTCCCACCCGGTCCACAGCACGACCGCGGCCTCGTTCGGGATGCGGCCGTGCCGCCTCTCCCACCGCTGCAGGTCGGCGACGCTCACCTCGTAGTCGGCGCTGCGCGCGGCCTGTTCCCGCACGTCGACCTTCACGGCGGGCAGGAACAGGTCCTCGGCGTCGAGCTCGTCGGCGTGGGGCTGGTCGTCGTTGAAGTGCGCCGGCGCGCCCCAGTGCGTGCCGGTGTGCTCGCCCTGCTGCACGTACTGCAGGTAGAACCCGTGCTCCGGCACCGTGGTCACGGTGGTCAGGGTGAACGCCGGGTCGCCCGGGTAGACGTTGGTCCGGTCCGGGTCGTTGACGTGCGCCAGGTTCACCAACCGGTAGTCGGCCAGGCCCAACTGGCCCGAACGCCCCGAAGCACCCGCCGACCCGCTGCCCGCGATCACGCCGCCCACTGCTGTCGCCACACCCGCGAGCATCGACCGTCTGCGCACCGCCGACCACTCCTCTGCCTAGCCGTCACCCGATCCGGGCAACGGTACCGGCTGGGTGATCACAAGACGACGACCTGCCGGACGGCTTCTCCTGACGCCAAACGGGTGAAGCCGGTGTTGATCTCGTCCAGCGTGAGGCGTCCGGACAGCAGTTCCTGCACGGGCAGCTGCCCGGCGCGGTAGAGGTCCACGAACCGCGGCACGTCCCGTCGTGGTACGCACGAGCCGAGGTAGCTGCCCTTCAGCGTCCGCTCCTCGGCCACCAGGCTCAGCGCGGGCAGCGTGATCGTGCGGTCGGGGTGCGGCAGGCCGACGGTCACCGTGGTGCCGCCCGCGCCGGTGGCCGCGTACGCCTGCTCCAACACCGCCGCGACACCGGTGGTGTCGATGACCTTGTCCGCGCCACCGCCGGTCAACGAGCGCACTTCCTCCACCGCGTCCGGACCGCCGGCCACGTCGTGGGTCGCGCCGAGCGTGCGCGCCAACTCCCGCTTGTGCGCCACCACGTCCACCGCGATGATCTGCGACGCCCCGGCCGCCCGTGCGGCGAGCAGCGCGGCCAGCCCGACGCCGCCGAGCCCGAACACCGCGACCCGGTCCCCCGGCGTGACGGCCGCGCTGTAGAACGCCGCGCCCGCGCCGGTGAGCACCGCGCAGCCGAACAGGGCGGCGATCTCGAACGGCAGGTCGGCGGGCACGAGCGTGGCCGACTTCTCCGACACCACGGCGTACTCGGCGAACCCGGACACGCCCAGGTGGTGGTGCGGGCGCGTGCCGTCGGGCAGGCGCAGCCGCCGTTCGCCGCCGAGCAGCGTGCCCTCGCGGTTGGCCGCGGCACCCGGTTCGCACAGCGCCTGCCGCCCCGAGACGCACCGGCGGCACGAGCCGCAGGCGGGCACGAACGACAGCACCACCCGGTCGCCCACGGCGAAGTCGGACGCACCCGGCCCGGTCTCGACCACCTCGCCCGCGGCCTCGTGGCCGAGCAGCATGGGCAGCGGCCGGATCCGGGAGCCGTCGATCACCGACAGGTCGGAGTGGCACAGCCCGGTGGCGTGCACCTTGACCAGCAGCTCACCGGCGCCCGGCGGGTCCAGCTCCAGGTCGAGCACCTCCAGCGGACCGCCGACCCCGGTCAGCACCGCTCCCCTGGTCCTCACGCGACCACCAGCCCTTCCATCGCGGCGCGCAGACCGGCCGGGATCGCCACCGGCTTGCGGGTCTCGCGGTCGGTGAACACGTGCACGAAGTGCCCTTCGGCGACCACGTCGTCCCGTCCTTCCGGGTAGAAGCCGACCTCGTAGCGGACGCTGGAGCGGCCGAGGTGACCGATCCGCAGCCCGGCGTCGACGGCCTCGGGGAACGCGATGGACGCGCGGTAGTTGCAGTGGGATTCCACGCACAGCCCGATGGCCTGCCCGTGGTGGATGTCCAACCCGCCCTCGGTGATCAACCACGTGTTGATCACCGTGTCCATGAACGCGTAGTGCACGACGTTGTTCACGTGTCCGTACACGTCGTTGTCGTGCCACCGGGTGGGTATCCGCTGCCAGTGCCGGTACTGCTCGCGCACCTGTCCTCCTGAGTCAGTCGAGCATCCGGGTCAGCTCGACCCGGGACCGCACCTCGAGCCTGGCGAAGATGTTGCGCAGGTGGTGCTCGACGGTGCGGTGGCTCAGGAACAGCCGCGCGGCGACCTCCCGGTTGGTCGCGCCCTCGGCGACCAGGCGGGCGATCTGCGCCTGCTGCGGGGTCAGGCCCGCGGTGGGGTCGGCGTCGGAGCGGCCCGCGGCCCGGTTGGCGGCGCGGTCGGCGGTCCGGTCGGCCTGGGTCGGGCCGACCGCCTCACCGGCCGCGCGCAGCTCGGCGCGGGCGCGCGCGACCCAGCGGTCGGCGTCGTAGCGCTGGAAGATGTGCATCGCCTCGCGCAGCAGGTCGCGCGCGGCGCGGGGCTTGCGGTCGCGGCGCAGCCGGTGGCCGTAGAACAGCTCGGTCTTGGCCAGTTCCATGGCGGTGCCGCTGGCCCGGTGCAGCCGGATCGCCTCGCGGAAGTGCTCGTCGGCGGGCGGGCCGTCGGCGAGCAGGCCGCGGCAGCGGTGCGACAGCGCCAGCCTGGCCGCGCTGCCGGTGGTGCCCGCCCACTTCTCGTACCGGCGCAACGCCCGGTCGCCGGTGGACGGCCGGCCGCAGCCGACGGCGGCCTCCACGACGTGCGGCGCGGCCAGCACCTTGATGCCGGTGTGCACGCCACCCGACCCGGCGGCCATCAGCCGCAGCCGGTCCAGCGCGTCGGCCGGGCGGTCCAGCGCGAGGTCCACGCAGGCGAACGCCCACGCGCCGAACGTGCCGGAGCGGCCGAGCCCGCGTTCGGCGATCTGCTCGGCGGCGGCGTCGATGCGGTGCATCGCGGTGTCGGTGTCGCCGCGCAGGGCCGCGACCAGGGCGAGGATCGTGAGGTGGTCGACCACGGCGTTGTGCTGGCCGATGGCGGTGGCCGCGTGCACACCCTCGAACGCGGCCGACAGCGCCGCCGAGTGCTGGTCCAGTAGCAGCGCCGACAGCGCCCGGTAGACCAGCGCCCACGGCACCAGGGCGGTCAGGCCGTGCTCGTGCGCCGCGGTGACCGCGCTGGTGGCCAGCTCGTGCGCCCGGGACGCGTCACCCAGGGTGTAGGCGGCCTGGCCGCCCCAGATCTTGGCCTGCGGGTGCGGCACCCGTTCGGCCAGCTCGATCACCGACCGCAGCACGGGCACGGCTTCCTCGTGCCGACCGGCGAACGTGGCGGCCATGCCCGTGAGGTGGTCCAGGGTGATCCGGGTGTCGTCCGGCTCGTCGGGTCGGCGCAGGCGTGCGGCGAACGCGGCGGTCTCGGCGTACCGGGCGTGGTCACCCGCGATGCTGGCCGCCTCACCGGCGAAGCCGAGCGCGGTGATGGCCAGCGACCGGTGCGTGCCGACGAGCTCACCCGCCGCGTGCAGCAGCCGGCGCACCGCGACGTCCGGCAGGCCGTGTCCCAGGTCGATGCCGCCGCGCAGCAGCTCGGTGCGGGCCCGCAGCTCGTCGCTGTCGGTGAGCCGGGCGGCGGTGCGCAGCGCGACATGGGCCCGGCGGGGCGCGCCGTAGGCCCAGTGGTCGGTGGCGGCGGCGATCAGGTGGCGTGCTCGGGCGTCGGGGTCGGCGGTGAGCGCGGCGGCGCGGTCGTGGTCACGGGCGGCGGCCGGGTAGTCGCCGCAGCGGCGGGCCCGGCTCGCGGAGTCGACCAGCCGTTCGGCGAACGCGTCGCGCACACCTGGCACGCGGGCGGCCTCGTGCCAGGTGCGGCGCGGGCCGCGCGGCAGGTTCTCGGCCAGTGCGGCGTGCGCGGCGTAGCGCAGGGCCAGCGGGATCCCGGTGCGCAGCGTGGAGCGGACCAGCGGGCCGCCGTCGAGCAGGGCGGCGGCTTCCTCCACCGCGGCGAGGTCGAGGTCGGGCATCCGGGCCAGGTCGTCGGCGTCGACCTCCTCGTCCACCACGCTCAACGCCACCGCGAACCGGGCCTGCGGTGACAGGGCGTGGAAGCGGGCGCTGAACCGGGCCCGCAGCGAGCTGTCCTCGGGCAGCGCGTCCGGCGCGGGCGCGGTGCCGCCGAGCTGCTCGGAGGTCAGCGCGCGGGCCAGTTCGGTGAGCGCGAGCGGGTTGCCCCTGGCCAGGTCGGCGACGTCGTCCGCGAGCCCGGACGCGAGGCCGGGCCGCAGGTCGCGCAGCACGCGCAGGCTGTCGGCGTGGTCGAGCGGGTCCAGCCGCACCCACGGCAGCCCCAGCGGCTCGCCCTCGGTGGCGATCAGCACGGCCACCGGCTCGTCGACGGCGCGCGCGGCGAGGTCCACCAGCCAGTCGGTGTCCTCCAGCAGGTGGGCGTCGTCCACGCACAGCAGCACCCGGCGGTCGCTCGGGGAGGTGGTCTCCCGTGCGGCGGCGAGCATCGCGGTCTTGCCCGACCCGGGGCCGCCGCGCAGCACCAGCGCCCCGCCGTGACCGGCCTGGGCGCGGGCGAGCAACGCGTCGACGGCGACGCGCTGCCGGTCACGTCCGCGCAGCATGTGGCCAGTCTGGCGGGAGGCCCACGGCGAGCGGAAGAGATCGGCGAAAAATTATCTACCAGTGTTAGTTTTCGGCCCGGACCGGTGGTTGCACCGATGCGGACCGGTCACGTCGTGACGCAAGGTCATCGCTGTCCGTAGTTCCCTGCCAAGCGAGGTGTACACCGACGTGCAACTCCGCAAACTGATCCCCGCGCTGATCCCCGCGCTGGCCCTGTCCCTGGTCGGCGTGACGCCCGCCACCGGCGCCGAGGAGGAGTTCCGGCGCGGTCCCGCACCGACCAACTCCAGCATCGAGGCGTCCCGGGGCCCGTTCGCCACCTCGTCCACCACGGTGTCCTCCTTGTCGGTCACCGGCTTCGGCGGTGGCACGATCTACTACCCGACCAGCACCGCCGAGGGCACCTTCGGAGCGATCGCCGTCTCCCCCGGCTACACCGCGAGCCAGTCCAGCATGGCGTGGCTGGGCCCGCGCATCGCGTCGCAGGGCTTCGTGGTGTTCACCATCGACACCAACAGCCGCTACGACCAGCCCGACAGCCGGGCGAGCCAGCTGCTGTCCGCGCTGGACTACCTGACCCAGCGCAGCTCCGTCCGCAGCCGGATCGACGCGTCGCGACTCGGCGTCATGGGTCACTCGATGGGCGGCGGCGGGACCTTGCGCGCCGCCGAGCAGCGGCCCGCGCTCCAGGCGGCGATCCCGCTGACCGGGTGGCACACCGACAAGACCTGGGGCAGTGTGCGGGTGCCGACCCTGGTGGTCGGCGCCGAGAACGACTCGGTCGCGTCCGTGTCGTCGCACTCCATCCCGTTCTACAACTCGCTGCCGTCCACCCTGGACAAGGCGTACCTGGAGCTGAACGGCGCCAGCCACTTCGCGCCCAACAGCTCGAACACGACGATCGCGAAGTACAGCATCGCGTGGCTCAAGCGGTTCATCGACAACGACACCCGCTACGAGCAGTTCCTGTGCCCGTCCCCGGCGAACAGCTCGCTGATCTCGGACTACCGGGACACCTGCCCGCACGGGGTCTGATCGGCTGATCGCGCCAGACCCGGACGTGGCGTCGCGACACTCGCGGCGCCACGTCCGTTCCACGAGTTGACCACGCGGTGCCGGTAGTGAGCCGGCACCGCGTTTTTCGTGCCCACCTACGCGTGAACTTTTCTCCGCATTTGTGCGATTTGGTTACAGAGCGTTTGCGGACATCATGGTCAACGACACGTTCCGGTGAAATCTTGTACCGCAAATGATCCAGCCATTCCCGCCAAGGGCGAATGACTCCACCACCGCGCGCGAAGATCACCCGTTAATTACTTGCGAGGTGGACGAGGTCCACGGTGAGTACGCACGTCAGGGCCGATTGACCCTCAGGGGTGTCGTCACATCGGCCGATTCCCGTGGCGTATTCAGGCTCACTACCGTCATTCCGGACCAATGAGCGAATCCGATTGGCGGTGTGAGCGGTGACTGTGACCGATTCGGACTTGGAGACCGAGCAGACTCGGTTGAGCCTGAGCACGGCGGCAGCCCGGAACCTGGCGACCACGACCAAGTCCGTTCCCCAGATGCAGGGCATCACCTCGCGGTGGCTGCTCAAGATCCTGCCCTGGGTGGAGGCGAAGGGCGGCGCCTTCCGGGTCAACCGCAGGCTCAGCTACGAAGTCGGCGACGGGCGGCTGACCTTCACCAACATCGGCGCGGACGTCCGGGTCATCCCGGAGGAACTGACCGAACTGGCGCTGCTGCGCGGTTTCGAGGACGTCGAGGCGCTCAACGCGCTGGCCGACCGGTTCGAGCAGCGCGAGTTCGAGCCCGGCGCGGTGATCGTGGAGGAGGGCCGCCCGCAGGACGCGGTCTACCTGATCGCGCACGGCAAGGTGAACCGGATCGGCCAGGGCGAGTACGGCTCCCAGACCGTGCTCGGCACGCTGGCCGACGGCGAGCACTTCGGCGGCGACGTCCTCGCGGGCCCGCAGGGCGAGTGGGAGTTCACCGTCAAGGCCGTCACGCCGGTGATCCTGCTGGTGCTGCCGTGGGACGTGTTCGAGCAGCTCAACGGCGAGGCGGGCGGCCTGCGCGCGCACATCCAGCGGATGTTCGCGGCGGGCGGCGGCAAGTCCAACGCCTACGGCGAGGCGGAGATCGACATCGCCTCCGGCCACGAGGGCGAACCCGACCTGCCCGGCACGTTCGTCGACTACGAGATCGCGCCGCGCGAGCTGGAGTTGAGCGTCGCGCAGACCGTGCTGCGGGTGCACAGCCGCGTCGCGGACCTCTACAACCAGCCGATGGACCAGGTCGAGCAGCAGTTGCGGCTGACCATCGAGGCGCTGCGCGAGCGCCAGGAGCACGAGATGGTCAACAACCGCGACTTCGGCCTGCTCAACAGCGCCGACCTCAAGCAGCGCATCCACACCCGCACCGGTCCGCCGACCCCCGACGACATGGACGACCTGCTGGCCACGGTGTGGAAGGAGCCCACGGCGTTCCTGGCGCACCCGCGGGTCATCGCCGCGTTCGGCCGCGAGTGCAGCAAGCGGGGCATCTACCCGTCGACCATCGACCTCAACGGCCACCACGTGCCCGCGTGGCGCGGTGTGCCCGTGCTGCCGTGCAACAAGATCCCGGTCACCAAGACCCGCACCAGCTCGATCATGCTGCTGCGCGCCGGCGAGCACAACCAGGGCGTCATCGGCCTGCACCAGACGGGCCTGCCCGACGAGTACCAGCCGGGGCTCAACGTGCGGTTCATGGGCATCAACGAGAAGGCGATCATCTCCTACCTCGTCAGCGCCTACTACTCGACCGCGATCCTCGTGCCGGACGCCGTCGGCGTGCTCGAACACGTGGAACTCGGCCGCGAAGACTGACTAGTCCCCCCGACCAGATTGGGCAGCTGAAGTGACCGTGACAGACCCCGGCCTCGCCCCCGAAGAGGTCGAGCAGCAGCGGCACAGCCTGAGCACCGCGGCCGCGCGGAACCTGGCGAGCACCACCAAGTCCACCCCGCAGATGCAGGGCATCTCGCCGAGGTGGCTGCTGCGCAAGCTGCCGTGGGTGACCACCCAGGCAGGCACGTACCGGGTCAACCGCCGCCTCACCTACGCGCTCGGTGACGGGCGGGTGAGCTTCACCAGCACCGGCGCCGACATCCGGGTCATCCCGCAGGAGCTGCGGGAACTGCCCGTCCTGCGCGACTTCCCGGAGGACGACGTGCTGGTCGCGTTGGCCGACCGGTTCCGGCAGCGCGAGTTCCAGCCCGGCGACGTGCTGGTCTCCTCGGGCGACCCGGCCGAGGAGGTCTTCCTCGTCGCGCACGGCAAGGTGAACAAGATCGGGCAGGGCAAGTACGGCGACCAGACCGTGCTCGACACGCTGGCCGACGGCGACCGCTTCGGCGACGAGGTGCTGTACGGCAACGAACTGGCATGGGACTACACCGTCAAGGCGATCACGCCGGTGGTCGTGCTGGCGCTGCCGTGGCGGTCGGTGCGGGAGCTCGGTGACCAGGCGGAGGCGCTGCGGGCGCACATCGACGCGTTCGCGCGCCACGCGGGCAAGCCGCAGAACAAGCACGGCGAGGCGGAGATCGAGATCGCCTCCGGGCACGAGGGCGAGCCCGACCTGCCGGCGACCTTCGTCGACTACGAGCTGTCCCCGCGCGAGTACGAGCTGGAAGTCGCGCAGACCGTGCTGCGGGTGCACAGCCGCGTCTCCGACCTCTACAACAACCCGATGAACCAGACCGAGCAGCAGTTGCGGCTGACCATCGAGGCCCTGCGCGAGCGGCAGGAGTACGAGATGATCAACAACCGCCGCATCGGGCTGCTGCACAACGCCGACCTCAAGCAGCGCATCCACACCCGCACCGGCCCGCCGACGCCGGACGACCTGGACGAGCTGCTGTCCCGGCGGCGCAAGACGGCGTTCATGCTGGCCCACCCGCGCACGATCGCCGCGTTCGGCCGGGAGGCGAGCAAGCGGGGCCTGTACCCGGGCACCGCCAACGTGGACGGCACGCAGGTCGTGACCTGGCGCGGCGTGCCGCTGCTGCCGTCGGACAAGATCCCGATCACGCCGCAGCACACCACCTCGATCCTGGCCATGCGGGTCGGTGAGCAGGACAACGGCGTGATCGGGCTGCACCAGCCGGGCATCCCGGACGAGGTGCAGCCGAGCCTGAACGTGCGGTTCATGGGCATCAACGACAAGGCGATCGTGTCCTACCTGGTCAGCGCCTACTACTCGGTGGCCGTGATGGTGCCCGACGCGCTCGGGGTGCTGGAACACGTGGAGATCGGCCGGTCCTGAGCTGGTCCTGACTCGGCCGTGCCGGGTCTGAGCCGACCTTGGACTCACCGTCGCACCGGGCAGCCGGGCCACCACACCCGGCTGCCGCACCGCCCTTGCGCGTACCCGTGCCCCTGGGCTCGGCACGCACCCGCAGCCGCCCGTGCCCGCCGCCGCACGGCGCTTCCCTCCCCCCGAACAGGAGTTGTGGCGATGACACAGGAGTTGTGGCGATGACCGACCTCGACGTGAGCCTCGATCACCGGTCCGCGCGCGAGGTGCTGGACTGGAGCCGTGCCGGGGTCGATCCGGCGTTGCGGACGGCGGTGGACCGGTTGCCCGACTCGATGCGGGTGATCGCCGGTTACCACTTCGGGTGGTGGGACGAGCACGGCAGGCCGACGGGCGCGGACGCGGGCAAGGCGATCCGGCCGGCGTTGGCGCTGCTGGGCGCGCAGGCGGTGGGCGGGGCGGCGGACGCGGGCCTGCCGGCCGCGGTGGCGGTGGAGTTGGTGCACAACTTCTCGTTGCTGCACGACGACGTGATGGACGGCGACACGACTCGCCGGCACCGGCCGACGGCGTGGCACGTGTTCGGGGTGAACCCGGCGATCCTGGCCGGTGACGCGTTACTGACGTTGGCGTTGGACGTGCTGGCCGGCAGCGGTCACCCGAACGCGCAACAGACGATCCGGGTGCTGTCGGCGGCGGTGCAGCGGTTGCTGGAGGGGCAGAGCGCGGACTTGTCGTTCGAGGAGCGCACCGACGTGCGGTTGGCGGAGTGCGTGCGGATGGCCGAGTGCAAGACCGGTGCGCTGCTGGGCGCGGCTTGCGCGGTGGGGGCGTTGTTCGGCGGCGGGCGGCCGGATCAGGTCGAGCACCTGCGGTCGTTCGGGGAGCGGGTCGGGTTGGCGTTCCAGTTCGTGGACGACCTGCTCGGCATCTGGGGCGACCCCGAGGTGACGGGCAAGCCGGTGTACTCGGACCTGCAGAACCGCAAGAAGTCCCTGCCCGTGGTGGCCGCCCTGACCTCCAACACCCCGGCCGCCCGCGAACTGGACTCCCTCTACCACGCCGAACAGCCACTCACCCCGACCGACCTGGCCCGTGCCGCGGACCTGATCGAGACCTCGGGCGCCCGGTCGTGGAGCCAGGCCAGGGCCGACGACCTGCTCGTCCGTGCGCGGGAACACCTGCGCGCCGCCGGCCCGTCCGACCGCGCCGCCCTGGAACTGGACGCCGTCGCCCGCCTGGCCACTCACCGCGATCACTGACCGATCACCCCAACCACCACAACCTCCTGACCTGCACTTACCTCACCAAGGCCCTTCACCAACGAGTGAATCTGAACCCGACTACCAAAGAAAACACCGTTATCCCCACCCTGAAACGTCGGTTGAAACAACGAGGCCGCCAACCAACCGCCCACCCCGCGCGCCAACCACCCGCCCCGCACCCGCCCGAAGCCCGCACCGCCCCACCTGACCGCCCCGACCCCGACCCGGCCCCACCCCGACCCGGCCTCTCCCCCGACCCGGCCCACCCCGACCCGGCCCACCCCGACCCGGCCCACCCCGACCTGGCGCCACAGCACACCGGCCATACCCAGCACCACAACCCACGACCCTCGAGCACCACGCCCACGGACTCGAGCACCCCACTCGCGACATCGGGCACCGCACCCCGCGACGCCGAACGCCACACCCGCCCGGCCTGACGGGACACCGAACTCGACCCCGAACCCGCACCAACCCGCGCCGGGCCCGAGATCGAGACCGGGACAGTCATCGGGACCGGAACCCGCACCGAGATCGGGACCGGGACTGGGCACCACGCCAAGCCCCGGACTTGACTGGAGTCGACCCGTCCGACCCTGACGAGACATCCGGTCCGACGACGCGACAGCCGGTCCGACCCGACCCGACCGGATCCCACGCCCGGACCTGACGAGACACCCGACCTGACGAGGAGCCGTGCCGTGGCCCTTCCCGTTGTCCTGCTGGCGTCACCCCGGTCGTTCTGCGCCGGGGTCGAACGTGCCATCGACATCGTCGCCCGACTCCTGGACCAGCGCGGTGGGCCGATCCACGTGCGCAAGCAGATCGTGCACAACACGCACGTCGTGGCCGAGCTGGAGGCGCGTGGCGCGGTGTTCGTGGACGAGCTGGATGCCGTGCCGGACGGGGCGACCGTGGTGTTCTCGGCGCACGGCGTGTCGCCAGCGGTGCGGGAGGAGGCGGCGCGGCGAGGGTTGGAGGTGATCGACGCGACGTGCCCGTTGGTGACGAAGGTGCACGCGGAGGCGAAGCGGTACGCCGCGCGTGGTGACACGGTGGTGCTCATCGGGCACGCCGGGCACGAGGAGGTCGAGGGCACGTTGGGCGAGGCGCCCGCGCAGACGGTGCTGGTGCAGAGCGTCGCGGACGTGGAGGCGTTGGAGGTGCCGGACCCGGCGCGGGTCTCGTACCTGACCCAGACGACGCTCGCGGTGGAGGAGACGGAGGATGTGCTGGCCGCGTTGCGGGCGAAGTTCCCGGCGTTGAGAGGGCCTTCGTCGGCGGACATCTGCTACGCCACCACGAACCGGCAGGAGGCGGTGCGTGAGGTCGCGCGTGACTCGGACGTGGTGCTGGTGGTGGGTTCGCGGAACTCGTCGAACTCGGTGCGGTTGGTGGAGACCGCCCGCCGGATGGGGACGCCCGCGCACCTGATCGACGACGTGTCGGACATCCGGATGGAGTGGCTGGCCGACGCACGGGTGGTCGGGGTGAGCGCGGGCGCCTCGGCGCCGCCGCGGTTGGTGGACGAGGTGATCGAGGCGCTGGGCGCGTGGGACGTGCAGGTGCGGGAGACCGCGCGGGAGACGATCCAGTTCACGCTGCCGGCGGCGGTGCGGCGACAAGGGCAGGCAGCCGACCAGCCGCTGCCAGACCCCCGAACGCCCGATTGGGTGAAAGACCCAGCGGAACCCGGCCGGACGTGAAGCAGGCGGCAGGGCCCGGCCGGACGCGAGGCAAGCGCCAGTGCCCGGCCGGACGCGAGGCAAGCGCCAGGGCCCGGCCGGACGTGAAGCAAGCGGCAGGGCCCGGCCGGGTCCCCGAGAGGGCCGGCCGGGCACTGTGCGGGTCACTCGTACGAGACGGCCTGCAGGACGTTCAACCGGGCGGCGCGGATCGCGGGCAGGATCGCGGCCACCACGCCGACGCCGGCGGCGACGAGGAGGTAGCTGCCCAGTTGCGCCCACGGGATGCCGAGGTCGGTGATGCCGACGTCCTCCAGCGCCTGGACCGCCGCCACGCCGAGTGCCGTGCCGACCACCAGGCCGAGCAGCGCGCCGAACACCGAGATCACCACCGACTCCACGGTGATCATCCGCATCACCTGGGCACGGCGCATGCCGATCGCCCGCAGCAGCCCCAGCTCACGCGTCCGCTCGATCACCGACAGCGCCAGCGTGTTGATCACACCCAGCACCGCGATCAGAATCGCCAGCGCGAGCAGGATCTGGATCATCAGCAACACCGTGTCCAGCTGCGCCGCCTGCTGCCGCGCGTACGAGCTGAGGTCCTGGACCGAGACCTCGGGGTTGTCGGCGAACAGCGGCTCGATGCTCCGCCGCAACGAACCCACGTCCACCCCGGTGTCGGCCTTCACGAACGCGCTGCTGATCTTCGCCACCGCCAACTCGTCCACCACGGACCGGGGCAGGAACACAGCGTCGTTGACGACCCGGCTCTTGGCCAGCACGAACGCGACGGTGTAGGTGCGCTGCTCGCCCTTCGTCGTCTGCACGGCCACCGTGCCGCCCTGCCGGAGGTTCAGCGCGGTGGCGGCGACCTGGTCCAGCCCGATCTCACCCTCGCGCAGGTCGGCGATCGTGCCACCGGCCGCGTCCAGCCCGAAGATGCGCTCCATCGCGGGCACGTCGGTCACGACCATGCCGAACTTCTGCTGCCCGTCGAGCAGCACGGCGTCGTTGTACCAGCCGAACCCGGATTCGACGCCGGGTGTGGCGAGCACCCGGTCCATCCGGTCACCCGCGAACGCACCGCTCGCCTGGCCGTTGGTCGACTCGCCGGAGATGATCAGGTCGGCCTTGATCTGCGTGTCGGCGACCTTGGTGATGCTGGTGGTGGCCGAGGTGAGCACCACGCTCACGCCGGTGATCAGCGCGATCCCGACCATCAGCGCGGCGGCGGTGATGGCGGTGCGGCGCGGGTTGCGGGCGGAGTTGCGGCGGCCGAGCGTGCCGGGCATCGACCACGCGAGCAGCTTGCCGATCAGCGACACCACGGGCCGGCTGATCAACGGCGTCAGCAGCGCGACGCCGACGAACGACACCAGCAGCCCGGTCATGATCAGCCACAGCGTGCCGTCGACGAACCCGAGGCCGAGCGCGCCACCGCCGAGCAGTGACAGCGCGGCACCGGCGACGGTCAACCGGGTCAACGGCCGGTCCGGCGTGGCGGCTTCGCGCAGTGCCGCGACCGGCGGGATGCGGGAAGCGCGCACGGCGGGCAGCAACGCCGCCAGCACGGTGACCACGATCCCGACCGCGAACGACGAGACGATCGCCGACGTGGGCACGGCGATGCCGGCGAGCTGCATGCTGCCGCCGCCGAACGTGCTGAACAGCGTGGCTAGCAGCGCGCCGACGCCGATACCGGCACCCAACCCGACCACCGAGGCGATCACGCCGATGACCACCGCCTCGACCACGACGGAGGCGATCATCTGCTTGCGGCTGGCGCCCATCGCCCGCAGCAGCGCGAGTTCACGGGTGCGTTGCGCGACGATGATGGAGAACGTGTTGAGGATGATGAAGATGCCGACGAACAGGGCGATGCCCGCGAAGCCGAGCAGCACGTAGTTGAAGAACGCCAGGCCTTCGCCGATCTCGTCGGCGGACTCCTTGGCCAGCTGTTCTCCGGTCTTCACCTGGTAGTCGTCACCGAGCGCGGCCTGCACGCGGTCGCGCAGCACGGCCTGGGTCACGTCCTCGTCGGCGCGGACCGTGATGCCGCTGTACGCGCCGGGCGCGCCGAGCAGGAGCTGCTGGGCGACGGGTTCGGTGAACGCGGTGGTCAGCTCGCCGCCGAGGGAGTCGCGGTCGCCGGGGTAGCCGAAGATCCCGGCCACGGTGAACGTCCGCTTCGGTTCCAGCGTGAGCACGGAGACCTGCTCGCCGACCGTGAACCCGCCGGTCTCGGCGAGGTAGGCGCTGATCGCCACCTCGTCGTCGCGTTGCGGGGCACGGCCTTCGCGCAGTTCCTCCTGGCCACCGTCACGCCAGGCCGTGCCGAGCCGCGGTGCGCCGGAGGTGGTGAGCACCTTGCCGTTCTCGCCGATGGGCCGGGCCGACCCCATGACGTCGCCGACCGCCGTGCGCACGCCGTCGACCGACTCGACGGCCTTGACATCGGCCGCGGTGAGGGTGCCGGCGAGCGCGGCCTCGGGGTCGCCCGCGTCGACCTTGGTCTTCACCGCGACCTGGACGTCCACCTCGGAGTAGACGGTGGCGAACAGGTCCTTGAAGGAGCGGTCCAACGTGTCGGTCAGCACGAACGAGCCCGACACGAACATCACGCCGAGCACGACGGCCAGGCCCGACAGGACGAGCCGCAGCTTGCGCGCCAGCACGCTCTTGAGCGTCGCCTTCAGCATCACGCCACGACCAGCCGGTCGTCACCGTCGAGGGACTTCATCGTGTCGAGCACGTCCGCCGCGGTCGGGTGGTGCAGTTCGCGCACGATCCGGCCGTCGGCCAGGAAGATGACCCGGTCCGCGTACGAGGCGGCGTTGGGGTCGTGGGTGACCATGACGACGGTCTGGTCGAAGTCACGGGCGGAGCGCTGGAGGAACCCGAGCACCTCCGCGCCGGACCGGGAGTCGAGGTTTCCGGTCGGTTCGTCGGCGAACACCACTTCCGGCCGCGCCACCAGGGCACGGGCGCAGGCCACGCGTTGCTGCTGGCCGCCGGACAGCTGCGTCGGCCGGTGCGTGAGCCGGTCGCGCAGGCCGACAGTGTCGATCACGGCGTCGAACCAGGCCCGGTCGACCTTCTGCCCGCCGATGGCCAGCGGCAGCGTGATGTTCTCCTCGGCGGTGAGCGTCGGCAGCAGGTTGAACTGCTGGAAGATGAAGCCGACCTGGCTGCGCCGCAGCTCGGTCAAGCCCTTGTCGCGCAGGCCGTTGACCAAGGTCGCGCCGATCCAGACGTCGCCGGAGTCGATCGTGTCCAGGCCCGCCAGGCAGTGCATGAGCGTCGACTTGCCCGAACCCGACGGTCCCATGATCGCGGTGAACCGGCCGCGGTCGAACTCGACGCTCACCCCCGCCAGCGCCGTGACCGCCGCTTCCCCCGTGCCGTAGGACTTCCACACGTCCACCGCTCGCGCGGCGGCCCCCACGTTGCCCGTCACCGGTCCTCAACCCCTCTTCACCCCGGACGGCCCTCGCCGTCCCCACCGGGTAAATGTGGCGGAAGGGTGGCCGCCGGCGCGTCGGGAATCACCCCGGATTCACGCTCGGGGTAATTCCCTGAGATCGAGCCGAAAACCCCGACATAATCGGGAATCCTTGCGCGATCCCGGCGATCGGCAGCCGAACGGAGAGCGAACGGGAGGTGAATCGGACCGATCATCCGATGGTTGCGCACAGCGCGAACACCGGCTGGAAGCGACCGGGCACGGACCGTCGCGGCGACACGCCAACTCTCCCACATGGCGGGAAAATCGAGACAGAGGCGCTGATCACTCGTAGGGTCTACCGGCGTCAGCGACCCTGACCACGCGTGACCAAGATCAACTTGAGGAGCTGGTGTGTCGACCCTTCGGGTGCGCCCCTACACCAGAACCGGCGGGCGTACGCGCTCCGCGACCACGTTGGCCATCGAGACCATCGTGACGACGAACGAAAAGGCGGCGAGAGACGCCCTCACGTCGACCGCGGAACACCGCATCATCAGCGACCTGTGCCGGAATCCGCATTCCGTCGCGGAAGTCGCGGCCACGCTGCGGTTGCCGCTCGGCGTCGTGCGCGTTTTGTTGGCCGACATGTCCGACCTGAGCCTGATCAACGTGCACGAGGATCGCGCGATCGACGAGAAGGGCCGTCCGTCACTGGAGCTGATGGAACGCGTCCTGATGGGGCTGCGCCGAATCTGAGCGCTCCCGCAAGGCGTGCACGACCGCGGCCATGTCCTCCTTGCCGTGCCCCAGTTCCACCGTGCGGGTGAACAGGGCCAGGCAGGCGTCCAGCAGCGGTGAGGCGACCCCGGCGGCACGGGCGGCCTCGGCGATCAGCTGGTTGTTCCTGAGCACGTCGAGGGCCGCGGCTTGGGCGTCGAAGTCGTCGGTCAGGAGCTTCGCGGTCTTGGCGCGGGAGACCTTGCTCGACATCGGGCCCTTGTCGAGGACTTCGACGAGCGTGCCGAGATCCAGGTCGTGGCGTTCGGCGAAGTGGAACGCCTCCGCGAGGCCGGTGGTCATGGTGATCAGGAACAGGTTGACGGCCAGCTTCATCAGCAGGGCCTCGGGCACCTGGCCGCAGACCACGACGTCGGCGCACATCGGCGCGATCACCTCGCGCACCCGTGCCACGTCCTCGGGGTCACCCGCCAGCATGCCGACCAGCTCACCGGCCTCGGCCGGCCCGCGCGAGCCGGAGACGGGCGCCTCGACGTACTTGCCGCCCGCGGCCCGGATGTCGGCCCCGAGATCGCGCGAGTAGCCCGGCGGAGTCGTGCCCATGTGCACGACCGTGCGACCTCCGACGTGCTCCGCGAAGCGGTCCGTGCCGCGATCGAGGACCGCGTCGATCGCGCCCTCGTTGGCAAGCATGAGAATCACGACCTCAGCAGCGACGAAGACCTCAGCCGGTGACGCGGCAACCTCCGCCCCCGCCTCCCGCAACGGCTCCACCCGGTGCGGCGACCGATTCCACACCACGAGCGACCGACCGGACCGGGCCAGGTTGAGCGCCATCGGCTGCCCCATGATCCCGAGCCCGACGAATCCGACCTTCACCGCGACCTCCTCCACACGACGGCACAACACCGCCTCCCCCGCAATTCAACGCCGTGTCGCTACCGCTGTCTCGACCGGTGGCCGTCCCGCGTCGCGAGCGTTCAACTCAGGCGTTCCGAACGTAGGACACGCCCGTTCTGAACGTAGGACACGCGCGGGGTCAGGAGGTGGGGAGACGGAGCAGGGTGGCGCCTTCCTCGGTGTCGCGCACGACGAACTCCGTGATGTCGTGCCAGCGCAACCCCACCGAGGCCTGCAACGTCACCGGGTCCTTGGCCGGACCGGGAGAGGTGACCAGCCACGAGCCGATGACCATCGCCTCACCCGTGCGCGACTTCGCCACCAACTCGCACCGGGCAGGCCCCTTGACACCCTTCACCTCGACCTGCAACGACGTACCCCACGGCTCGGGGCTGGCCGCGAGCCGGGCGGACACGCCGGTCACGGGATCGGTGCGGCTGAGAGTGCCCGACGCATCCGGCGCACCCTTCGCCACGTTGGACTGCTCCGGCACCGACTGCGTGGTCGAGGCGGCGACCGGGTCGGACGGTGCGGCGACGTTCACCGACACGACCGCGGTCAGCACGACGAGCAACGTCGCGGCGGCGGCGGCCAGCAGTGCGACGTCGCGGCGCTTGCGCGCCCTGGATTCCGAGACCGAGTCGAGCATCGCGCGCACCGAACGGCCGTCGGGCCGCTCCCCCGCGTTGGCGCGCAGCATGCCGTTGGCGTCGGCCTCGTCGAGCAGGTCGGGCAGTTGGGCGAAATCCCGCAGGTCGAGCGCACATCGACGGCACTGGGCGAGGTGGTTCTCGAACGCGTCGACCTCGTCCTCATCGAGGACACCGAGGACGTACGCCGCCACGTCGACGTGGTTCGGCTGCGAAGTCACCTGGTCAGCCCCGATCCTGCAACGCACGCCGCAGGGCGCGGAGCGCGTAGTACACCCTGGACTTCACCGTGCCGGGCGGTACCCCGAGCACCGCCGCGGCCTCCCCGACGGTCCGATCCCTCAAGTACGTCTCGAGAATAGCCTCCCGGTGTTCCTCCGTCAGTCCGTTCATCGCTTCGGCTACGACTATGGCCGCCAGCGTGCGGTCCGCTTCGTCCCGCTGCGGGGCCTCGTCGGACGGCGTCAACTCCGACTCCTGCGGTCGGACGCTCCGCTTGCGACGGTCGTCGATGACCAGCCGCCGGGCCACGGTGAACAGCCAGGAGCGCAGCAGGACGGGGTCCCGCTCCAGCTTCTCGGCGTTGCGCCACGCCCGCACGAGCGTCTCCTGGACGATGTCCTCTGCCCACTGCCGGTCGCTGCCCGTCAGCCGCATGGCATGCCCGAGCAGCGCACTGCCGAACTCCTGGTAGAGCCTGCGGATCAGCTCGTCTTCCAGGCTCACGTCCGGCCAGGTGTGATCTCTATGGGGGGAAGTGCTGCGTCTGTGCCGCGCCACGCCGAGCATCCAAGCGCGCCGGGGGCTGCCGCGTCGAGGGTTTGACCGCAAAAAAAGTCGTTGATTCGTTCGTGAACCGTCACCGCATCGTGTCCGTACTCCCCCGTATCCGCTTCAAAGGCACGGACCGTCCGCTAGTCCTTTCGGCGGACCCGCCGGCAGGAGAAAGGACCCGATGATGCGCAGTCGACGTACCCGGAGGGCGTTGCTACCGGTTTCGGCCGCAGCGGCGTTGGTGCTGGTCAGCGCCTGTGGCGCGGTCGGGATCGACAACGCTGCGAGCCAGGACCCGGCGAACGGCGCCGGTTCCGGTTCCGGTTCGACGACTCTCCAACAACCGCCGGAATTCGGCAAGGAGCCGCACCAGATGCTCTCGGCCACCGAGTCGAGGCAGGTCGGCTGGTTCGTGGCGGACGCGGGCGGTTTCGCGCTGTACCGCTACGACAAGGACACCGCGAGGCCGCCGAAGTCCACTTGCGACGGCGAGTGCCTGAAGACGTGGCCGCCGGTGCTGGTGAGCGACCACACCATGACCTCCGGTGTGGACCCGACGCTCGTGGGCTCGGTGGCCCGCGCGGACGGCAGGAAGCAGGTCACGCTGGCCGGTTGGCCGCTGTACCGGTACGCGGGCGACAAGAAAGCCGGCGACCTCACCGGCCAGGGCAAGGGCGGCACGTGGTTCGCGGTGACGCCCGAGGGCAAGAAGGCGCAGGCGAACGACGGCGCGGCGCCCGGCCAACCGTCCACCGGCGACGGCTACTAGGACGAGAAACCCATGTCAGCCAAGCGTTTCACGGCCGCTGTGCTCGCGCTGAGCCTGCTGGTGCTGCCCGCGCTGCCCGGTGTCGCGCACGCCGACGACCCGCCCGGTGCGGGGCCGGTGGAGCAGACGCCGCTGGGCCCGATCACCGCGCAGGACAAGGACCTGCTGGTCAAGGTGCGACTGGCGGGCCTGTGGGAGATGCCCATGGGCGAGGAGGCGCAGACCCGTGCGGCCAGCACCCGGGTCAAGGAGGTCGGCTCGCAGCTGGCCAGTGACCACACGTTCCTCGACGAACGGGTGGTGCGGCTGGCGTCCCAGATGGGTGTGGCGCTGCCGGACGAGGCCAACGCCGACCAGCAGTCGTGGATGGCGGAGATGCGGGCGCGCACCGGTGCGGCGTTCGACGACTCGTTCGCCAACCGGCTGCGCGCCGCGCACGGCTCGATCTTCCCGGCCATCGCCACCGTCCGGGCCACCACCCGCAACGAGGCGATCCGGCAGTTCGCCCAGGTGTGCAACCAGATCGTGCTCAAGCACATGACCTTGTTGGAGAGCACCAACATGGTCACCGACATGGGCTTGGCCAAGCCGGTGCGCGCCGGTGTGGCGCCCGCGGCGGCGGTCAGCAGCGACCCGGTGCGCGCCTCGGCGCAGACACCTTCCGGCGGCCCGAGCCCTCTCGCCGTTCTCCTCATGTGCCTGGTGGGCGCGGTGGTGACGATCGCGATCCTGCGCCTGCTGCGGCCCCGTGCCGACGTCAAGTGAAAGGAGGTGGTGGACGGAGCCGAAACCACAGCGTCTCCCATCACGGGAACTTCCACACCCTCGCACCCGTCCGGCAGGTCGTGACCACTCCTGCGCGGCCCGCCGGGCGGGTCGACACCCTCCCACCGCCTGCGAGTTCTCTCCCGCCATCTCGGAGGTAAAGACCAGTGCTCACCCAGGTTCCGCTGCTGATCGCCCAGGCGATCGGCGGCGACCACGACGCCGGAGTGCGCCACGTGGCGCAGATCTCGGCGCGCCTGGCCTACGCGACGATGTGCGCCACCCTGTGCTGGGGCGTGCTGATCGCCACGGGCTGGGCCAACAAGATCTCCGGCAGACAGGGGTTGCGCAACAGCCACATGGTGCTGGCGACGATGGCCCTGACGTTCGGGTCGCTGCACGCGTTCGCGTTCACCCTGTTGCAGCTCGGCGCTTTCTCGTACTTGAAGCTCCTGGTCCCGTTCTACGACGGTGGCCTGTTCCGGCACGCCCTGGGGATCCTCGGCCTGGAGATCATGCTGACCATCGCGATCACCGCGGGTCTGCGCAAGAAGGTCTACTACCGCAAGTGGCTGCGGCTGCACCAGCTGGCCTACGTCGCGGTCACCGTCACCGTGGTGCACTCGTGGTTCGGCGCCATCGCGAACGGCACCCTGGCCGTGCTGTGGTTGGCGGGCCTGACGATCCTGGTGCCCACGGCGACCATCGCCATCGCCCGCTTCCTGCCGCCGGACTGGCTGGTGAAGCTGGGCATGCTGGAACCGGAGCCCGGGTTCGAGCCCGAGCCCGACGGCGCGGGCGGCAGCGCGTTGGACATCAGCGTCGACAACGAGCGCTGCCACCGCTACGGCATCTGCCAGGCCGAGGCGCCGGGGCTGTTCCAGCTGGTCGACGACGAGCGCCTGCGGTACGAGCGCAGGCCGCCGCCCGAGCAGTTCGCCCAGGCACGGGCCGCCGCGCGGGCGTGCCCGATGCGCGCGATCGAGCTGCGGGAGCGTGTCCGGTGAAGAACGAGGAACGCGTGGTCATCGCGGGCGGCGGGCTGGCCGGTCTGCGCGCGGGTGAACGGTTGCGGGAGCTGGGTTTCCGCGGCGAGATCGTCATCGTGGGCGCGGAGCGGCACCTGCCCTACCACCGGCCTGCGCTGTCGAAGGAGGCCGTCAACGGCGAGCTGGTCGCGTCGGACCTGCGGCTGACCATCAGCCGTGAATTGGACGCGGTGTGGCGGCTCGGCACGGCGGCGACCCACCTGGAGCCGGACCGGCACGTGGTGGGCCTGCCCGGTGGCGAGGAGCTGCGCTACGACGGGTTGATCATCGCGACCGGTGTCGAACCGCGCCACCTCGCGGGCGCGCCGCGCCAGGACCCGCGCATCCACGTGCTGCGGACCGTGGACGACGCGATCGCGATCAAACGGGCGATCAATTCCACGCAGGGCCTGGTCGTGGTCGTCGGCGGCGGGCTCATCGGCTGCGAGATGGCCGCGTCGGTGAAGACGATGGGTCGTGACGTGGCCATCGTGAGCCGGTCGTCGGCGTTGCTGGGCAGCGCGGTCGGCAAGAACATCGCCGACACGGTCACCGAGGCGCACCGGGTGCGCGGTGTCCGGATGGCGATGGGCGTGAAGATCCGGCACTGGGTGCGGCAGGCGGGCGGGGTGGCGATCCACCTCTCCGACGGGCAGGTGTTCTTCGCCGCGGTCGTGGTGATCGCGGTGGGCGCCTCGCCGTCGGTCGCCTGGCTGCGCGGGTCGGGGCTGGTGCTGGAGGACGGCGTGCTGTGCGACCCCACGTGCCACGTGGTCGGCGGGTCCGACATCGTGGCCGCGGGTGATGTCGCGCGGTGGCCGAACCTCCGGTTCGGAGGGCAACCGCGTCGGGTGGAGCACTGGCTCAACGCGGTGGAAATGGGGCGGGCGGCCGCGGAGAACCTGTTGGCGGGCAGGGAGGACTCGCGGCCGTTCACTCCAGTGCCGAGGTTCTGGACCGAGCAGTACGGGATGCGCATCCAGGGGTCCGGCCTGCCCGCGACGGGCAAGGACACGACGACGTTGGCCGGCTCGCAGAAGGACCACCGGACCATCACCGGGTTCATCAGCGACGGGCGGTTGGTCGGGATGGTCGGGCTGGACGCGCCGACCGCGATGATCAAGCTGTCGACGGAGCTGTGGCGGCAGAACCGGGTGACCGCGAGCGGCCCACGACGCCGACCGCCGCAGCACGTGCCACAGCCGACCGCGGCTCAGGACGCCCCGCGATCGGTGGCACCGGCACCGGTCACGGGGGCATCGGTCGCACCCGTGGCACCCGCACCGGTCACCGGGGCATCGGTCGCACCCGTGGCACCCGCACCGGTCGCGGCGGCACCGGGTCGGCCGCAGGAGTCCGTGCGGTTCGAGGCGCCGCGCAACCGATCCGCACCGACGCGGTCCGAGCAGTCCCAGCGGTTCCAGGCCGTGCGGTCCGAGGCGTTGCGACTGGAGAACGCGCTGCTGCGGGAGGCGGCGACCCGGAACGGGTCCGTGCGCTCCGAGCCCGGCCCCGCCCGCACGCAGTTCTCGGATCCCGTCGAACTGCCCAGCGTGCCGCGTCAACAGCAGGAGTCCCAACCACTGCCCTTACCGCCGTCGCACGCACCGGTCGTGCGGTCACGTGGACAAGGCCGGTCGTTGGCACGCACCGGACCGAGGGCCAGACCCCGTTGAGACGCGGCTTCGCGGCCCCGAAGGCGCGCACGCGCCGACCTGGGCACGTCGTGGTGAGGTACAGGCAGCGCTCGACGCCCAGCCGTTCACAAACTGTTCGTGTGGTGTGAAATATTCAGACAACCGGGACAGATTGACGCAAGTTTACCTCTCCGACAGGCTCCAGCCACGTCCCCAACCCGGTCTGGAGGTCCCTGTGCTCCGACTAGTCTCATACCTGGCGTCACTGGCGCTCGTCGCCGTCGTCCTCGTCGCCGGTGGCGGCACGGCGCAAGCCGACGGCTGCTACACGTGGAACCGAACCCTGTCCCAAGGCGCGTCCGGCACGGACGTGCGGCAGTTGCAGATCCGACTGGCCGGCTACCCCGGCTACGGCGCCGTGCTCGGCCTCGACGGCTCCTTCGGGCCCGCGACGCGGTCCGCTCTCGTGCGCTTCCAGCAGGCTTACGGCCTGGCGGCGGACGGGGTCGCGGGTCCCGCCACGTACTCGAAGCTCTACGCGCTCCAGGACGACGACTGCACGCCCATCAACTTCTCCTACGCGGAGTTGAACAACTGCAACTCCGACTGGTCGGGTGGCAAGGTCTCGGCGGCGACAGCGCGGTTCAACGCGCTGGTGTCGATGTGGAAGCTGCAGGCGATGCGGCACGCGCTGGGTGACCAGCCGATCCGGGTCACCAGCGGCTTCCGCAGCATCGCGTGCAACAACGCGGTCGGCGGCGCGTCCGACTCTCGGCACCTGTACGGCGACGGGGTCGACCTGGGCGCCGGTTCGCACACGTTGTGCCGCATGGCGCAGCAGGCCCGCAACCACGGCTTCAACGGCATCCTCGGCCCGGGCTACCCGGGTCACAACGACCACACCCACGTCGACCACCGGAGCAGCCGCTTCTGGTCGGCGCCGTCCTGCGGCATCTGACCGGTCCGCCAGGGCAGTCATCCGGCAGTCCGCGGGTCCACCCCTCTCCCCGCGGCGCCGTCGGCGCGGGTCCCGCAGGAACTACCCCTTCACGGCGGGATCGGCTGAAGGAACCGAAGGCCGCGCGTGGGCTGCCACAGCCCACCCGCGGCCTTCGGCGCGCCCACCGGCGTTAAGGTTTCGGGCGGGCGAGGTGAGGGGGCGCAATGGGGGCGCGGTCCGGCTTAGCGGAGTTCGGCCGGTACGAGATCCGGGAACTGCTCGGACAAGGCGGCATGGGCGTGGTGCACCGCGCCTACGACACGGTCAACGACCGGGTCGTCGCGCTGAAGCGCCTCTCCGCCTCCGCCACCGACCACGAGTACCGCGCCCGGTTCCAGCGCGAGTCGCGCATCGCCGCCGCGCTGCGCCACCCGAACGTCGTCCCGGTCAACGACTTCGGTGAGGTCGACGGCCACCTCTTCCTCGACATGATGCTGGTCGAGGGCACGGACCTGCGCCGCGCGCTGGGCGCCGGCGAAGTGGACCCGGTGCGGGCGTTCGGGATCCTCGCGCAGGTCGCCGCCGCGCTGGACGCCGCCCACGAGCGCGGCCTGGTCCACCGGGACGTGAAGCCGTCCAACATCCTGGTCACCGCCGACGACCACGCCTACCTGGCCGACTTCGGCATCGCCCGGGAGACCTCGCCCGAGGCCACCGCGCTGACCCGGTCCGGCGACCTGGTCGGCTCGTGGGACTACCTGGCACCGGAACGGCTGTCCGGCGGCGCGGTCGACGGGCGCGCGGACCAGTACTCGTTGGCGTGCGTGCTGTTCGAGTGCCTGACCGGTCGCCTGCCGCACGCGGCGACCGACCCGGCGGCGAAGGTCGCCGCCCACCTCCTGCAGCCACCGCCCGCGCCCTCGGTGTTCAGCCCGACCGTCACGCCCGCGCTGGACGCCGTGGTCTTGCGCGGCCTGGCCAAGGACCCGGCGCGGCGGTTCGAGTCGGCGGCGGCGCTGATCACGGCGGCGAGGGAGGCCGCGTTCGCCGGTGACACCGCACTCGCCGCGCGGCCGACGTCACCGGCTCCGGGTGACGACCAGGGTCGCCTGGTGCGCGCGATCCTGCGTTCCGCCAACCGGCCGCGCACCTCCCGCCCGCACGCGTCCGCCACGCCGTACCCGGGCCTGAGCGGGTTCGAGCGGGACGACGCCGATCTCTTCCACGGTCGCGCGGATGTCGTCACGGAGCTGCTGGTCCGGTTGGCCGAGCAGGTGCGCGGCGGTGAGCCGGTGGTGCTGGTCGGCGCGTCCGGCGCGGGCAAGTCGTCCGTGCTGAAGGCCGGTCTGCTGCCCGCGCTGGCCGGTGAGGCCGACGAGACGTGGCCGCAGGTCGTGCTGACGCCCGGCGTGGACCCGGTCGGCAACCTGGCCGCCGCGATGGCCGCGCACACGCCGATGGGCGCGGCGGAGTGGGCGCGGTTGGTCTGGGAGTCGCCGCTGCGGTTCGGCGAGGCGTGCGCGGGCACCACGCGGCCGGTGATCGTGGTCGACCAGTTCGAGGAGGTGTTCAACGCGCCGGAGGCGGACCGGTTGGCGTTCACCACCGCGTTGACCGCCGCACGGCCCGCGATGGTGGTGCTGGCCGTCCGGGCGGACTTGGTGGACCGGTGCATCGAGCTGGCGCCGCTGCGGCCCGCGCTGGCCGCGCCCGTGCTGCTGGGACCGCTGGACGCGACCGGGCTGCGGCAGGCGATCGTCAGCCCGGCCAAGGACTTCGGCGTCGATGTGGAACCGGGCCTCGCGGAGCGGATGATCGCCGACCTGGGTGTGCGCGGCGAGATCGGCTACGACCCCGGCGCGCTGCCCCGGTTGGCGCACGCGCTGCGCGAGACGTGGCTGCACCGCGACGGCCCGGTGCTGACGCTGGCCGCCTACCGCCGGGCGGGCGGCATCGACGGCGCGGTGTCGCGCACCGCCGAGGAGATCTACTCGGCGCTGGACCCGGCCGGGCGGCACGCGTTGCGGTCGACCCTGCTGCGGCTGGTGGCGGTGCTCGACGACGGCGCGGTGGTGCGGCGGCGGGTCGACCCGGCCGAGTTCGCGCCGCAGCGGCACGTGCTGGACCGGCTGATCGCGGCACGGCTGGTGACCGTGGACGGCTCGGGCGCGCGGCTGAGCCACGAAGCGCTGTTCACCGCGTGGCCGCGCCTGCGCGACTGGATCGAGGAGGACCGGGCCGGGCTGGTGCAGCACCGCCGGTTCACCGACTCGGTCCGGGCGTGGGCCGAGTCCGGGCAGCACGACGACGACCTGTACCGGGGCGTGCGGTTGACGGCGCTGACCGCGTGGCTGGACTCGGCGCGCGACCGGGTGCGGTTGCAGCCGGTGGAGCAGGAGTTCCTGGCCCGGTCGACGGCCGCCGAGCACGCGGGCCAGGTGGCGGCGCGCAAGCGCACGAACCGGTTGCGCGGCCTGGTGGTGGCGTTGAGCCTGCTGCTGGTGGTCGCGTCGGTGGCGGTCGTGGTGGCGACGCGGCTGCAGCAGTCGGCGCGGGCCGAACGCGACCGGGCGGACGTCGGCAAGCAGCAGAACCTGTCGCGCCAACTGGCGGCGGAAGCGGCGTTGGCCCGGTCGGTGGACCCGCGGCGGGCGGCGCTGGCCGCGTTCGGCGCGTGGCGGGCGAGCCCGACCGTCGAGGGTCGCAGCGCGCTGCTGGCCGCGGGCACCGACGCGTACCGCGGCCGCATGACGGGTCACGCGGGCGCGATCAACTCGCTCGCGGTGAGCGACGACGGCACGGTCGCCGCGTCCGGCGGCCGGGACGGCACGCTGCGGCTGTGGGACGTGCCCTCGCGGCGTGAGCTGGCCGTGCTGGACGACCAGGGCGGCTGGTACCGCACGGTGTCGATGAGCTCCGACGGCAGGCTGCTCGCCGCGGCCGACCCGGACACCACGAAGGTCGAGCTGTGGGACGTGCCCGCGCGCAAGCGGCTGTTCACCGTGCCGGGCCGGGCGGTCGACACGGTGCTCTCGCCGGACGGCGGCACGCTCGTCGCCTACACCGACCGCGGAGTGGTGGTGTGGGAGACGAAGGGTTTCACCGAACGGGCGGTGTTCGCGGCGGCGCCGTCGATCCGGATGGCGTTCCTGCCCGATCCCGGGCTGGTCGCGCTGACCAACGGCAACGACGTCGCCGTGCACCGGGCGTCCGACGGCGCCGTGGTCGCGAACCTGACCGGGCACACCGCCGAGGTGAACTCGCTGGCGTTCGCGCCGGGCGGCGGGCTGCTGGCGAGCGCGGGCATGGACTCGACGGTCCGGTTGTGGGACACCGCCACGTGGACCACGCGCAAGGTGCTGAGCGCGCCCGAGGTGGGACTGAGCTCGGTCGCGTTCACGCCGTCCGGCGCGGGCGTGGTCGCGGGCGCGGTGGGTGCGAACGTCTACACGTGGGACGGTGAAACCGGTGAGCTGCTGTCGCTGTACGCGTCGGGCTCGGTGACCACGTTCGGCCTGGCGATGCCCGCCGACGGCCGCACGCTGCTCAGCTCCGACTCCACCGGCGTGATCGCGGTGTGGTCGTACCTGCGGTCGACGCTGGGCAAGCGCGACTCGGTCGTGCTGGGCACGGCGTTCCAGCCCGGCGGGACGCTGCTGGCCACGACGAGCGGCAACGGGGTGGTGCGGCTGTGGGACCCCGGGACCGCGAAGGTGGTGCGGGAGATGGCGGGCCACACCGACGACGTCTACGACGTGGCGTTCAGCCCGGACGGGACCGAGCTGGTCACCGTGGGCGAGGACGGCCTGGTCGTGGTGTGGAAGGCGGACACGGGCGCCGAGGCGCGCCGGTTCTCCCGGCCCGGCACGGAGTTCACCGCGGTGCGGTTCAGCCCGGACGGCAGGACGATCGCGGTGGCCGGCCGCACGCCCACCGGTTCGGGCCACGACCGCGACGAGGTGCTGCTGCTCGACGTCGCCGACCTGGAGGTCACCGTCCGCCGGGCGACGAACGAGGAGCCGCGCAACACGCAGGTCAACCGGGTGGAGCCGAACTACCCGACGGCGATCTCGTTCAGCCCGGACGGCCGCACCCTCGCGGTCACCCTGGCGGCGGGCAAGATCGGGCTGTGGGATCTGGTGGACCCCGGCGCCGAGTGGACGATCCTGCCCGGCCACGACAGCGTCGCGATCGACGCCGAGTTCAGCCCGGACGGCGCGGTGCTGGCCACGGGAGGCGGTGACCGGCTGGTGAAGCTGTGGCGGATCAAGGACGGCGTCGAGATCGGCACGCTCACCGGCAACGACGCGCCGGTGCGCCGGGTGGCGTGGAGCCCGGACGGCCGGACCCTGGCCACCGCGAGCCAGGACACCGTGGTGCGGCTGTGGGAGGTCGACGGTGCCCGGCAGCTGGCGCGGCTGGACCGGCACGACGCCGAGCTGAACGACGTGGCGTTCGACCAGACCGGTGAGCGGATCGCGTCGGCGAGCGCGGACGGCACGACCCGGGTCTGGAACCTCGTGCCGGACCGCGCGGTCGAGGTGCTGTGCGGGTGGCTCGACCGGGGGTCGCTGGCCGAGGAGTGGCGTGCGCTGGGGCCGGACCGGGGCGACCCGCCCGGCTGCCCGGAGTAGCGCCGTGCCCAGGGTGGTGGTGCGTGGCGCGGGCCTGGCGTCGGTGGTGCTGGGGCCGGGTGAGTCGCTGCTGTTCGGACGTGCGCCGCACGACGTGGTGGGTCCGGCGCGGCCGGGTCGGGTGGTGGTGGCGCTGCCGGACTGCGCTCCGCACGTGTCACGGCTCGTCGGCGAGTTGGCGGTGGGCGCGGACGTGGTGTCGCTGAAGTGGCTGGGCGCGGGCGAGGCGCAGCTGTCGAGCCTGTTCGACGCGCCCGGCGGTGCGCGGCGGGTGATCCTGACCCGGTCGGCGTCGGCGCTGCTGGACGCCGGCGAGAACCAGTTGGTGCTGCTGCTGGGCAGGCGCGGCGCCGGGGACGGGTTCGCCGACCTGCTGATCACCATCGACGTGGAGCACTCGCCGGTGACGCCGGACGTGCCGTTCGGGTCGGCGGGCGGCGACACGCGGACCGGTCCGGGACTGGTGCGCGGCGGGCGGGACTGGTTCGTCGCGCTGGCGTTGTGCGAGCCGTGGCTGGCCGGCGCCGACGACTACCCCCGGCCGCCGTCGAACCGGGAGATCTTCGACCGGGTCCGCGAGTGGCACGGCTACGCCTGGAACCTGCACCGGCCGCAGCGGGTGGACGACGCGATCCGGGCGATCTCGGCGATCGCGTTCGGCGCGGCGGACGACCCGTTCCTGGCACCGCACGAGGGACGGCTGCAGAACGTGCGCTTCGCGGTGGCCCGCCGTGCCGCCGAGGTCCGCCTGGTCACCGCCGCGGACCTGGCCGAGGTGACCCGGGCCGCCAAGAACCGCAACCCGCCTGACGGCGGCGGCGCCGGGTCAGGCCGGGCTGGACACCTGTAGCCGGACCCGGTCGGTGGCCGCGGCGCCGACCCTCACCACACCGCCGGACACCTCCGCGTGCTTGAAGTCGACCTTGCCACCGGAGAACGTCGCACCGCCGAAGTCGATCCGGCCGCCGGTGAACGTCACGTGCCCGAAGTCGATCTCGCCGCCCAGGACCTTCGCCCGGCTTGCGTCGGGTGGCGGCGCCTCGGACGCGCATCGGCTGCCCTCCTCCGGGGTCGGTGACTGCCCATGATCGTGCCGCACGGCCGAACCGCGACCACGCCGGACGGGTCAGTCGGCGGTCGGGTCTCGGCGAGGTGGGGTGTCGTCCTCCCGCTCGACCTTGACCGTGGGTGTGTCCTCGACCTTGGCTGTGGGTGCGTCCTGCTCGACCTTGACGGTGGGGGCGTCCTGCTGGGCCGTGGCGGCGGCCCGCTCGACCGGTGCCGGGAAGCCGAACGGCGGGGTGTCCACATCGGACACCGGCACGGTCCCCGCGGGCACGAGCGCGCGCCTGCGGGTCAAGGCGATCGCCGTGCCCGCCGTCGCCGTGGCCACGCCGACACCACCGCACAGCACCGCGAGCACGATCAGCGGCGTCGTGCCGCCACCGGCCGACCCGCCCCGGTCGACCGCGAGCCGTCGGTACTCGCTCGCCTGCAGGTGACCGGGCGAGGCCGCCAGCACGTCGTCGAACCCCTCCACCGCGCCGTCGAAGTCGTCGGCGAAGTAGCTGTCCAGCGCGGCCCGGTAGTCGCGGTCGTGCTCGCCGGGTTCCGCCTTGACGTCCTTGCCGGCCAGCACGTCCAGCAGCGTCGAGGACGCGGCGGCGAAGTTGAACGACTGCGTCTCCCCCGGCGAACCCTGGCTGACCACGCCGACGACCCGGCCCTCCATGTCGACCAGCGGCCCGCCGCTCATCCCGTGCGTGGCGGCGGCGCTGAACTCGTAGAACGGCCGGTCGTTCTGCGTCCGGCGCGCCGACACCTGGCCGTTCTTGTTGCTCGGCTCCAGGCTCGGGTCGACCGCCGCGCCCGCCGAACCGGGGTAGCCGATGGCCAGGATGGGCGTGCCGACCGGCGTCTGGTCGGCCCTGATCTCCAACGACGGCAGGTCGTCGCGCGGCACCTTCAGCACCGCCACGTCACCGTCGGTCGGCGCGACGAGGTCCACCACGGTGGCCGGCGCGATGTCGCGGATCGGACCGTCGCCGGTGGCCTCCATCCGCTCCACCTGGATCGCGCGGTCGACCGGGCGGTCCGGGTTCGCCCCTTCGGCGACCGCGTGCTCGGCCAGCTGCGCCTTGGCCTTGGCCCGGTCGACGATCCGGCCCGCCGCCGCCAGCTCCTCGATCGCCGCGTCGAACAACGCGCCCGCGCCGCCCTGCGGTCCGGTGTGGACGCAGTGGCTCGCGGTGGCCACGTGCCCGTCCGGCCGGATCACCGCGCCGCTGCACGTCGCCTTCACGACGTAGCCCTTCGCACCGCCGAACACCTCGCCGGTGCGCTTGTCCCGCACCCAGCCGTGCCACTCCACGGTGATGAGCACGATCGCCGGCCGGGCGATGGCGGCGGCCAGCTCCTCGGGGCTGGACGGCTGGGCCGCACCGGCGGGCGCGGCCGTGAGCAGCAACAACGCCGCCGCGGCGAACAACGCGCGCATCAGCCGTACACCCCGAACGAGGCCGTGCGCGACATCGCCGCGCGGTACCCGCCCGAGTTGCTCTCGACCAACGTCGTGGCCTGGCAGGTGAGGTCGTCGACCTCGTTCTGCGCCGGGTTCGCCGCCACCGGCTGGGTGCTGAGCTCGCCGCGCTGGTCGTGGAACGTCCAGGTGGCGTCCGAGCGGGTGCGCGCGTGGTAGGTGATCGCCTTGTCGGTGGCGGACCAGGTGAACTCGTAGCCGCCCCGACCCACCACTCGCAGCTCGTTGCCCCGGAACGTGCCACGCCACACCACGCCGTCCAGCCGCGCGGTCCCGGTGCCGTCCGGTCGGAACTCGTAGGTCGTGCCGGCGCTGGTCATCGGCAGGGCGGCCTCGTCGGTGTAGAACTTGATGTTCGACACCTCCTCCACCACGACCCAGGAACCGACCACGCACAGCGGCCGCCCGACCTCGCGCGTCGTCTCCGGCCGGGCGGTGGGAGAGGGCTGACCGCTCCTCGACGCCACCGGCGTCGGCCCGTCGTCGGCCAGGACCGCGGCGGCCAGACCCCCGCCCGCGAGCAGCGCGCACCCGGCGACGACGAACAGCACCACGACGACCGATCTCGCCGGTAACCGAGGGGAATCGCTCACCGGGCCATCGTATTGATCGACCCACCCGCGCCGGGCGCGCCCGACCCGGAAGTTTCCGGCGCGTGACCCGGCGTCCGCTCCACCCGCGCGCCCGCCCCACCGCCACTACCATGGTCCTGTGATCTTCTTCAGCGTGGTCCTCACCCTGCTCGGGCTGAGCACGCTGCTCCTGCGTGACGACGAGCTGATCGGCCTGCCCCCGGTCGTCGTCGGCTCCGGGCTGGTCGTGCTGGGCGTGGCGGCCGGCGCGCTGTGGGTCGTGCGGCGGCGCCGCCGGTGGGAGCGCAACGGCGAGCCGCGCCCGGTCGGCAACGTCGTCGACCGCGCCAAGGCGCTGCCCCGGCTGCTGCGCGAGCGCAAGGCCTACGGCCTGCCGACGAGCACGCTGGCCACGTGGGCGTTCGCCGCGGTCTACCTGGTCTCCCCGGTCGACCTGCTGCCCGAACTGCTGCCGCTGATCGGTGTGACCGACGACGCGGGCGTGGCGGTGTGGCTGCTCACCAGCGTGTCCACGGTCACCGGCCAGTACCTGCGGTGGGAGCGGGAGCGCTCGGGCAAGGCGCGCAAGCCGTCGGAACAGCGCCACCCCGAGCCCTAGGGCCGCGGCCCTGGCAACGCGAACCGTCAGCGGCTCCCGGGAGGTGGCAGGTCGCGCACGCCGGTGAGCAGCGTGGTCACCGCGCCCATGATCCGCGCGGTCGCCTCGTCCAGCACGGCCTTGGTCGGCTCCAGCCCGTACAGGTCGGACAGGTCCACCTCCGCGCCCGCCACCACGGACACCTTCCGCCACGGCCGCGGCACGAACTTCCCCGGCGGCAGCAGCTCGCGGGTACCCCACTGGGCCACCGGCACCACGGGCGTGCGGGTGGTCAGCGCCAGCCGGGCCACCCCGTTCTTGCCGCGCATGGGCCAGCCGTCCGGGTCGTTGGTGAACGTCCCCTCGGGGTAGACGATCACGCACTCCCCCGCCGCCAACGCCGTGCTCGCGCTGTCCAGCGCCACGCCGCCGCGCACGCTGCTCCGGTCGACCGGGATGTGCCGGCCCGACGACATCACCCAGCCGATCACCGGCGCCTTCCACAGGCTCGCCTTGGCCAGGTACCGGGGCACCCGGCCGGACGCGAGGGCGAACGCGGTCAGCGTCACCGGGTCGGCGAAGGACAGGTGGTTGGACGCCAGCAGCACCGCGCCCTCGCGCGGGATGTTCGTCCGACCCGCCATCCGCATCCGGACGAACAGCACCACCAGCGGCCACAGCAGGTCGATCGCCACCGAGTACCAGAAACCGCGGCCCCGCCGGGGCAGGCGCGTCGTGAGCGCGACCATCTGGGAGAACGTCACGCGAGGATCTTCGGTCATGGCCCCGGGCGCCGTCACCGCGCCCCACCGCACGCCGTCACCCAGGTCTGATCGAGTTCGACTAATCTCCTCCTCCGTGGCAGGGCTCCCCACATCGCGGACCGCGGTGAACCGGATCAACGTGCTCCTCGTCGAGGACGACGAGGGGGACGCCGTGCTGGTCGAGGCCCTGCTGGAAGAGGTCGAGGCGGACGTCGCCCTGCACCGGGCGCGGACCCTGCGGGAGGCCGAGGGCCTGCTGTCGAAGGCCGACTGCGTGCTGCTCGACCTCGGCCTGCCCGACACGACCGGGCTCGACGGCCTGACCAGGCTGCTCGCCAACCCGGCGCCGGTGGCGATCATCGTGCTCACCGGTCTCAACGACGAGCACCAGGGCACCCAGGCGGTGGCCCAGGGCGCGGAGGACTACCTGGTCAAGGGCCAGGTGGACGGTGTGGGCCTGGCCCGCAGCATCCGGTACGCGGTCGGCCGCAAGCGGGTCGAGGAGACCCAGCGCCAGCTGCGCGACGAGCAGCTGCTGGCGGCGGAGAAGACCCGCCTGGAACGCGGCCTGCTGCCGTCCCCGATCATGCACGGCGAGGACCTCGGCTGGGAGGTCAGCTACCGACCCGGTGGTAGCCGGATGCAGCTCGGCGGCGACTTCTACGACGTGGTGCGCACCGCCGACGGCACGCTCCAGCTGCTGATCGGCGACGTGTGCGGGCACGGCCCGGACGAGGCCGCGATCGGCGTGCTGCTGCGCATCGCGTGGCGGGCGCTGGTGCTGGCCGACCAGGAGCCGTCCCGGGTGCTGCGCACGTTGCACCAGATCCTGGAGCACGAACGCCACCAGCCCGGCCTGTTCACCACCGCGTGCATGGTGACGATCTCGCCGGACCGCCGGTGGGCGCGGCTCTACCTGGCCGGGCACCCGGAGCCGATGCTGCTGGTCGGCGACCGCGTGGTGGAGCTGCCCCGCGACCGGGCCGGGCTGCCCCTGGGCGTGCTGCCGGACAGCACGTGGAGCGGCCTCGACGTGCCGCTGCCGCCGGGATGGTCGATGCTGCTCTACACGGACGGCCTGGTCGAGGGCCGCGTCCACGGCGACACCGAGCGGTTGGGCTCGGAGCGGCTGATCGACCTGATCAGCGGGATCACCAGGACCCGCCCGGACTGGGCCCGCGCGCCGAAGACGCTGCTCACCGACCTGATCAACCAGGTGAAGGAACTCAACGGCGGGGAGCTGGACGACGACATGGCCGTGCTGCTGATCTCGGACCGCGCCTGATGGACTACCGCACCCGCTGGCCGGCGAGCAGGCTGCTGATCGCGGCGGTGACGGTCCTGATCATCGTGTGCGCGGGCGCCGTCGGCGGCCTGGGCGTGTCCATGGCGGGCCTGACCGATGCCCGCAAGCTGCTGCTGGACCAGATCCAGCCCGCCGTCGACCTGGTGCGGGACGTGGACACCGCGCTGATCGACCAGGAGAGCGGTGTGCGCGGGTACGTGCTCACCGCGAACGAGGAGTTCCTCACCCCCTACACCGACGGGCAGGAGGTCGAGCACCGGACCGTCGACTCCGTCCGCGACCTGCTCACCTCGGTGCGCCCGGACCTGGTGCGCGACCTGGACGAGCTGGACCGGCTGGCGGCCGACTGGCGGCAGGGCTACGCCGAGCCGCTGATCCAGCGGGTGCGGGAGTCCGGGGTGCCGCAGTCGACGCTGGCCGACGCCGAGCGCGGCAAGGAGCTGTTCGACCGGGTCCGGGTCGCCGACGACGCGCTGGGCGACAAGCTGGAGCAGGCGGCCGGTGACGCGCGGCGCGAGCTGGACCGGGTGGCGGGCAGGCAGCTGTGGCTGCTCGGCGGCCTTGGCCTGCTGCTGGTGCTGATCATCGCCGGGGTGGCGGTGATGCTGTACCGGATCGTGATCGCGCCGCTGAGCGGGCTGGCCGCGGACGTGCGGCAGGTGTCGTCGGGCGACTTCGCGCACGAGGTCGAGGCGGGCGGGCCGCGCGAGACGGTGATGCTCGGCGAGGACGTCGAGGCCATGCGCGTGCGCATCCTCTCCGACTTGGAGGACCTGCGGCGGTCGAACTCCGAGCTGGAGCAGTTCGCCTACGTCGCCTCGCACGACCTGCAGGAACCGCTGCGGAAGGTGGCGAGCTTCTGCCAGCTGCTGGAGCGGCGCTACTCCGGTCAGCTCGACGAGCGCGGCGAGCAGTACCTGAAGTTCGCCGTCGACGGCGCGAAGCGGATGCAGGTGCTGATCAACGACCTGCTGGCGTTCTCGCGGGTGGGCCGCATCACGCGGGAGCAGACCCTGGTGGACTGCGACGATGTGGTCGCCGGGGTGCTGGACAACTACTCCGAGGTCATCGAGCGGACGCACGCGACCGTCGAGGTCGCCGACCTGCCCACGGTGCGCGGCGAGGAGTCGCTGCTGGGTGGCGTGTTCGGCAACCTGATCAGCAACGCGCTGAAGTTCCACGGCGAGGAGCCGCCGCACGTGCGCGTGGACGTGGAGCGGACGGGCGAGTTCTGGACCTTCACGGTGAGCGACAACGGCATCGGCATCGACACCGAGTACGCTGAACGAATCTTCGTGATCTTCCAGCGCCTGCACCACAAGGACGACTACCCCGGCACCGGCATCGGGTTGGCCATGTGCCGGAAGATCATCGAGTACCACGGTGGCACGATCTGGCTGGACACCAGCGAGAACGGCACCGGTACCACCTTCAAGTTCACGCTGCCGGCTGTAGAGGACGACGAGCAATGAGCAATCCGCTGAACGTGATCGACGTCCTATTGGTGGAAGACGACCCCGGCGACGCGCTGATGACGCAGGAGGCGTTCGAGCACCACAAGATCCGCAACCAGCTGCACGTGGTGCGCGACGGCGTCGAGGCGCTGGAGTTCCTGCGCCGCCAGGGCCAGTACGAGGACGCGCCGCGGCCCGGCCTGATCCTGCTGGACCTGAACCTGCCGAAGATGGACGGCCGGGAGGTGCTGGCTGAGATCAAGGCGGACGAGACGCTGCGGCCCATCCCGGTGGTGGTGCTGACCACGTCGGAGGCGGAGGAGGACATCCTGCGCAGCTACAACCTGCACGCCAACGCCTACGTCACCAAGCCGGTCGACTTCGACCGGTTCATCGAGGTCGTGCGGCAGATCGACGACTTCTTCGTGACCGTGGTGAAGCTGCCCCGCTAGGGTCTCGCCCATGGGCACGGTGACCTCGAAGGACGGCACGACGATCGGGTTCTCGCGGGTCGGTGAGGGTCCGGCGGTGGTGCTGGTGGACGCGGCGTGCTGCTTCCGGGGCGGCGGTCCGATGCCCGCCGTCGCCGAGGCGTTGACCGGGTTCACGGCCTACACCTACGACCGGCGGGGCCGCGGCGAGAGCGCGGACCGCGAGCCTTACGCGATCGAGCGCGAGGTGGAGGACCTGGCGGCCGTCATCGACGCGGCGGGCGGGTCGGCGTACGTCCACGGCTTCTCGTCGGGCGCGGTGCTGGCGCTGCACGCGGCGGCGACCGGCTTGCCGATCACGGCGCTGGCGCTGCTGGAACCGCCGCTGTCGTTCGAGGAGCCGACCGGGCCGGACGTGCGGGACGAGATCAACGCCCTGGTCGCGGCCGGTCGACGTGGTGACGCGGTGGCCCGGTTCCAGGAGGCGTGCGGCATCCCCGAGGAGTTCACCGCCGGGATGCGGCAGTCGCCGGGCTGGCCCGCGCTGGAGGCAATGGCCCACACCACCGCCTACGACCTGACCATCACCGGCACCGTCCCGGACCTGGCCTCGGTCACCGCGCCGACGCTGGTGCTGGACAGCAGCGGCAGCGACGAGCGGCTGCGCGGCTGGGCGGACGGCGTGGCCGAGCGCCTGCCGAACGCCTCACGCCGGACGTTGGTCGGCGACTGGCACGGCGTGGCGCCGGACGTGCTGGCCAAGGCCCTGGCCGGGCACTTCAGCTGACCGAGTAGCGCACCTCGCCGTCGTCCACCTCGGCGGTGAGCAGGCCGCGGTGGACCAGCACGTCGAGGTGCGCGGCCGTCTCGCCGGTGGCCAGCACCTGGTTGAACAGGTCCAGGTCGGCGAAGTCGCGGTGCCGCCGGGTCCAGCCGAGCTTGCGGGCGGTCTCGAAGGCGGTTCCGGTGCCCGCGCGCACGGCGTCCAGCGTGGCCGCCAGGCGGTCTTCGTGGTGGGCGAGCAGTTCGTCCACCCTGGCGTGGCTGGACTCGGTGACGGGGCCGTGGGCGGGCAGCAGCCGCAGGTCCGGGTGGCTCCGGACGAGGCGCAGCGAGTCGAGGTAGTCGCCGAGCGGCAGCGCGGGCCGGGCGGGTTCGAAGCCGATCGACGGCGTGATGTGCGGCAGCACGTGGTCGCCGGAGAACAGCAGTGACGACTCGACGTCCAGGAACACCACGTGACCGCGCGTATGGCCGGGGGTCGGCAGCACGCGCAGGACCCGCTTCTCCAGGGCCAGGTCGGACTCGTGGAGCCACTCGTCGGGCTCCTCGTAGTCGCGCAGCTCGGCCTCGCCTACCGACTCGACCACGGCCCGCCACCGCTCGGCCAAGTGCGGCGCGCCCCAGGTGGCCAGGTCGCGGAAGCCGTCCCGGCGCCGTGCGACGATCTTGGCCAGCGACGGCTGCTCCCCCGCGCCCAGCGCGATCTTCGTGCCGAACCGGCGGCGCAGCGCCACGGCCATCGTGTAGTGGTCGCGGTGGACGTGGGTGACCAGGAAGCGGCGGACGTCCTCGAACCCGTGGCCGAGCGCGCCCAGCGCCGTCTCCAGGGCCGTCTCGCCCGCTTCGAGCGCCCAGCCGGAGTCGATCAGCACGAGGCCGTCGCCGTCCTCGAGCGCGTACACGTTGACGGTGTGCAGCCCATCGTTGGGCAGGGGCAGCGGTATCCGGTGGACACCGGGCGCGACCTCGAAGACTCCGGGTTCGGTCCACTCCATCCCCGGATACTACTTGCCGGTAACCTCGAGGTGGTCGGCCAGTGGCGACTCGGCCCGATCACGCCGTGCGGCGGTCAGCAGGAACGGGATCACGGCGAGCGTGAGCAGCGCCAACGCCGGGTAGGCCCAGCCGACGGCAGACAGCCAGCCGGGACGCGGGATCGTCCAGATCGTGGGCTGCCGGTCGAGCTGGAAGGCGATCAGGTCCCAGAACATCACCGGGCACCACAGCACCAGCAGCACGCCCCGCACCCACGGCACGACCCTGGTGTGCACGAGCCAGATCAGCAGCGGTCCGATCCACACCCAGTGGTGGTCCCACGAGATCGGCGAGAGCAGCAGCCCGAGGACCTGCACGACCAGCACGCCGATCAGCACGTCACCCGCCCGCACCGCCGCGCGCAGCGCGAACCCGGCCAGCACCAGCGAGATCACCACCGCGACCACCCACGGCCACGTCATCTCGACGTCGTAGCCGAGGCTCCGCGACAACGCGCCCCGCAGCGACTGGTTGTGCGCGGTGCCGATCGGACCCACCCGGTCCGCCGCACCGAGCAGCTCGAACCAGTAGTGCCTGGCCTGCGCCGGGTTCACCAGGAAGCCGAGGCCGACGCTCACCGCGAACGCGACGACCGACCACACCGCCGCCGCGAACCTGCGGGTGGCCAGGAAGTACAGCCCGGAGATGGCCGGCACCAGCTTCACGCCCGCCGCCAAGCCGATCCCGGTGCCCGCGAGCCGCGAGTCCCGGGCCGTCATCGCGCCCAGCACCACCGCCGCCAGCAGCAGGTTGACCTGCCCGAAGTCGAACGTGTGCACCACCGGTTGCAGCCACAGCAGCACGGCGGTCCACAGCAGCGCCCGACGCCGCCACAGCGCCGCGTCCGCCGTCCAGCCCTCCCCCGCCACCAGGCGCAGGGCCACGCGCACCATCCAGTACACGCACAGCGCGGACAGCAGCCGCAGCGCCCACTGCGCGGCGACCCACGGCAGCCACGTCATCGGCAGGAACACCAGCGCGCCGAACGGCGGGTAGGTGAACGGCAGCGGGAAGTCGGGCGGCGAGTTCGGCGAGGTGACCTCGTACAGGTCGCCGGAGAGCACGTGCGGCGCCAGCGCCCAGTACACGTACAGGTCGATCGTCTCGTTGCCGAACCCGGTGACGATGGTCCAGGTGCGGCCGAGGGCGGACACCACCAGCAGCACCGGCGCGACGGCCAGCAGCCACCGCTCCGCGTTCACGAGCACGCGCACAGCGGGGGACGGATCACGGGACACTGGGTTCGACCTTCGACGTCGTGGGCGGCGTGCCGACCGGCTCGGTGCGCTCGGCGCGCAGTGCCATCGGCATCACCGCGAGGGTGAGCAGGCCGAGCAGCGGGTAGCACCAGCCCAGCGCGGCCAGCGGCCACGGCCGGGGGATCTCCCAGATGGTCGGCTGCTGGTCGATCAGGTAGGTGATCAGGTCCGCGCCGGTCACCACGACCCACGCGGCGGCGACCGCCAGGACGGGCCACGCGCGGCGGGCGCCGTACACGGCCCACAGCACCAGCGGGATCACCCACACCCAGTGGTGGCTCCACGAGATCGGCGACAGCAGCAAGCCGAACACCTGCACGGCCACCACGGTCGCCAGCGCGTCACCCGCCCGCACCGACGCGCGCAGCGCGAACCCGGCCAGCAGGGCGGACACCACCACCGCGAGCAGCCACGGCCAGCTCATGCCGACGTCGTAGCCGAGGGTCCGCGACAACGCGCCGCGCAACGACTGGTTGATCGCCGACCCGACCGGGCCGACCCGGTCGGCCGCGCCGAGCAGCTCGAACCAGTAGCGCCACGAGTCGGAGGCGGAGGCGACGAAGCCGACGGCCACGGTGAACGCGAAGCCGACCGCCGTCCACACCGCGGCCTTGAACCGGCGCGTCACCAGGAAGTACAGCACCGAGATCGCCGGGGTCAGCTTCAGGCCCGCGGCGACACCGACGCCGAAGCCCGCCACCAGCTGCCGGGTGGCGACCACGGCGGCGAACGTGCCGGCGATCAGCACCAGGTTGATCTGGCCGAAGTCGAGGGTCTTGCGCACCGGTTCGCACCACAGCGCCAACGCCGTCCACAACAACGCCCGGCGCGACCAGGTGGCGTCGAACCGCTGCCCCGACTTGGCGGCGACCAGCGTCAACGCCGTCCGGACCAGCCACCACAGGCAGACCAGGGACAGCACCTGCCACAGGATCCGCGCGGCCACCCACGGCAGCCAGGACAGCGGCAGGAACACCACGGCCGCGAACGGCGGGTAGGTGAACGGCAGCGGGAAGTCCGCCGTGAACGGCATGTCGATCGTGTAGAGCTGATCGGTCAGCAGGTTCGGCGCCAGGCTCCAGTAGACCTTGAGGTCGATCATGCCCCAGCCGGTCGGCGCGCCCAGGCGCCAGAAGTACCAGCCCAGCGACAAGCACAACACCAGCGGCGCGAACCTCAACACCCGCTGCTCAACCACCCGTGCTCCCGCGCTTCTTCCCGGCCGTGTCCGGCTCGACACCCACGTCGTCGTCCGCGGCGTCTTCGTCGTGCCCGGGGTCGTGGACCTCCGGCGGCGACGTCCGCCTGGCGTCGGTCACCGCCTGCTCGACCACGTCCGCGATGTCGATGACCTCGACGACTTCGGCGACCTTCGCCGACCGGCCCGGTTCACCCGACCGGCCGGGGTCGCTCGACCGCGCCCGCAGTTCCGCCAGCAGCGACCACACGGACGGCCGTTCGAGCAGTGCCCGGCCGACCCACACGCCGATGAGCACGGTAACGGCCAGGTAGGACCACCAGACGACCGGGTTCGCCGAACCGTAGTGCCACCGGGCGACGATCGTGCCGTCGGGGAGCGTGATGAGGACCATCCAGACCGAGAAACCGGCCGCGACGGCGAGCCACCGGTCCTTCCAGGCGAAGGCGGCGGCGAGCGCCAAGGTCCAGGTGAAGTACCACGGGAGCACGGACGGCGCGAGCACGGACGCGGCGAGCAGGGCGATCGCGGCCCGCCGCACGGCCTCCACACCACCGGCGCGGGCGAGCCACCACTGGCGGACCAGCACGGCGGCCAGCACGTACATGCCGGCGGACCGGAAGAAGTCGAGGAAGCCCTCGTACTCGGCGCCCGGGAAGTGCCGGCCGACCGAGTGGTACAGCAGTTCGGCGACGGCGCAGGGCAGCGACATCCAGGTCAGCAGCGGGGTCTGGCTCTGCAGCACGTTGATCCAGCCGAGGTCGACCCCGGCGATGATCGTGGACAGCGCGAAGACACCGGCGAACGTGATGCCGCCCACCAGGCACGCCTGGAAGAACCGCTGCCGGGCCGGGCCGGACAGCCGCGCGACCCACACCCAGACCAGGAACGGGACCACCAGGACCGCGGTGGCCTTGACCGCGGTCGCCAGGGCGATCACCGCGATCCCGCGCACGTGCTTGCGGTCCAGCACCATCAGCACGCCGACCGCCATCAGGCCGACCATCAGGATGTCGTTGTGCGCGCCGCCGATGCCGACGGCGATCACGAACGGGTTCGCCACGGTCAGCCACAGCGCCACCGACGTGCGCCCGCCGAGGTGGCGGACCAGTCCGGGCATCGCCCAGGCGAGCAGCCCCAGGCCGGTGAGCACGGCGAGCCGCATGAGGACCGCGCCGACGATGACGTTGTCCCCGGTGATCGCCACGACACCCTTGGCCACCAGGAGGAACAGCGGCCCGTACGGCGACGGCGTGTTCTGCCACAGGGACGCCACGTTGCCGCCCAGCGACAGGGGCAGCACCGACGCGCCGTTCGTGTACGGGTCGAACCCGTGCAGCGCGACGGCGCCCTGGGCGAGGTAGCTGTAGACGTCCCGGCTGTACAGCGACGGGCCGATGAGCAGCGGCGCGGTCCACGCGGCGGCGGCCAGCACCACACCGCGCCCGTCCACCTGGCCGGCGCGGACCATCCGCCCGAGCCGGACCCACGAGTAGACCATCAGCGCCACGCCGGCGAACACCACGGCGGTGGCGAGGTCGCGGCCGTGGCCGTACCGGACCGCGTTGAGGATCGTGCCGGTCAGCAGCGGGTCGCGCCGCAGCACCGCGCCCGCGCCGACGCCGCCGACCGCGATCAGCAGCCCGCCGAGCGCGCCCAGCCGCAACAACCGCGCGGGTACCTGCCGGACGACTGCCGCCCACGTGCCTGCCCTGCGAGCCGGGCCGCCCGCGCGCGCGCCGGTCTCGCTCACCTCAGCGGTCACAGCCAGGCCCACTCCGTCGGTCTCGTGTTCGGTCCTCTTGCCGGCGATCGGTCGCGCGTGCCGACGACGTCACCATCATGGCGGGGATCAAGGACGAGGGAGGCCACGGTCGATAATTTTGACACGATCAGCTACCACTGTTGACCAAAAGCGGACTACTTGGCCGTCTTGTTACCGCTCAATGTGATGATTCCCACTGAGAAGCAACCTCGACGTGGTATGCGCTGGTCAACAGGGTACCCAAGTCGGTTCGGGCGGATACGTCCGGTCCCGGTGTGCCGTCACGCCAGTTCCGGGTGCTTTTCCAAGTAACCGCGCACGAACGGGCACTGGGCCACCACGGTCAGGCCCTTGGCGCGCACGTCCCGCAGCGCGTACCGGACCAACTCGCTGCCCAGGCCCTTGCCCTCGACGACGACCTCGGTGTGGGTGAACGTGACCACGCCGTCCGCCGCGGTGTACTCGGCGAAGCCGCCCAGCTCACCGTCCAGGCGAACCTCGTAGCGGGACTGCTCGGGGTTGTCGGACACGGACACTGCGGTCACGGGTGCTCCTCCGCTCGGCTTTGGCGGGTGCCACGGTAGTCGCGGCGTGCAAGATTGGCGGATGGACGTGTATCTGCTGATCCTGGGCGATCACCTGCCCAACCCGTACACCGGTCGGGCGGTCTCGGAGTGCGACCGGCTGGGTGCGATGGTGGAGCAGGCGGTCGTGGCGGAGGAGGCGGGCTTCACCGGGGTGGCGATCGGCGAGCACCACTTCACCCGGTACATCGTTTCCGCGCCCGAGTTGTTGCTGGCCACGATCGCCGACCGCACGTCGACGTTGCGGCTGTCCACCGGGGTGACGCTGCTCGCGCACCACGACCCGGTGCGGGTGGCGGAGAACCTGGCCACGTTGGACGTGCTGTCGCGGGGTCGGGCGGAGCTGATCGTGGCGCGGGGTGTGTCGCAGCGCACGGACGTGGCGTTCGGGGTGCAGGACGACGTGCGGGCGCGGTTCGACGAGAACCTGCGGCTGCTGCTGCGGCTGTTGGAGGAGAAGCACGTCACGTGGGAGGGCCGGTACCGCAGTCCGCTGGTGGACGTCACGACGACGCCGCGCCCGGTGCAGCAACCCCGGCCGTTGGTGTGGATCGGCAGCGGGTCGGCGGTGTCGGCGGACCTGGCGGTGGAGCTGGGGCTGCCGTTGATGCTGCCCAGCACGTTGCGGGACCCGCGGACGCACCGGCCGGTGGTGGAGCGCTACCGGGCGGCGATGGGCGGTGGCGGGCGGGTGGCGTTGCCGAGTCACGTGTACGTCGCACCGACGGCGGCCTCGGCCCGTGCCACGTGGCGACCTCACCTGGCCGCGTACGCGGAGTTCGCCGACCCGTGGCGCGGTGACGGTGACGTGGACGTGGACCTGCTGATGGAGGGTGCGGCGGTGTGCGGCGACCCGGCGGAGGTGACCGACCGCCTGAACCGGCTGACCGAGCTGCTGGGCCTGGACGCGCAACTGGTCATGGTGGACATAGGGGGTCTGCCGCACCAGGCCGTGCTCGACGCGATCCGCCTGTTCGGCCGGGAAGTCCTGCCGAACCTGACCCCCGCCCCGTCCCGACTCACCGACCCGCCGCGTGCGTCCTGAGCGTTGAACTCGGGTGTCCTGAACGTAGGACACGCGTGTTCTGAACGTAGGACACGCGGGTTTTGGGTAGTCCGGTGGGCAAGGAGGTCAGCCATGGTCCAGCCTCAACCGCCCGAACCGCGCCCCGTGCCCGTACCCGACCCGGTACCCCAGCCGCCGCACGAGCCGTCACCCGCGACCGAACCCCCGATCCCGCCCACGCCGGAACCACCGTCGCCCACCAAGCCCGCGCCCGACGAGCCCCCGCCGAACAGGTGAAAGACGCGCCCGGGAGACCACTCCGACGGTCGGGCACCGCCGGAGTCGGTCGTCGTTCCACTGCGACGCGACATCTGGTCTGCGCCGAACACCGCCGAGGAGAGAACGGTCACCGGCTGATCGAAGCGATCTCGAGACGTACACCCATACCCTGGAGCGACGTCGCCGCGTGCAACAGGGACACCTTGGCGAAGGAGAAGAGCGTCTCGGGCGTCAGCGTCGTCCCGTCCTTGAGCATGATCCCGTAGACGAGGGTCGGCGACCGGAACGACGAGTCGACCGGGTGCCCAGGCGCGAGCGCGTCGACCTTGTCGAGGAACTTCCGCCGGGCCGCGGCGTCGTAGCGGAGGGTCTCGACGGCTACCCGCCCTTGCGCGAAGAGGTGGTTGAGCGCGGCCGTCTTGTCCGCCTTCTTGATGCACACGAGCTGACCGTCCGGTCCGAGGACATCGGCGATCTCAAGGCCGCCGCCGCGGAATCGCTTGGTGCGCACGGTGTCCTTGTCGAGGAGCACGTACCCGTCCTGGGCTGCGACTTCCTTGTTGTACCAACCCTCGTCGTGCCCCGCACCGGCCGGCCACGGCGGGAGGGTGACGCTGGCCGGCAGCGTGAGGAGGTCGGCGATCCGCTGGTCGATGACGGTCGCGTAGTTCCCGCCGATCTCGTACCACCGGCCCTGCCAGTAGAACCAGTGGTCAGCGCCGTCGGACACCTCCGCGGTGAGCCAGTGGTCGGCGTGAACCTTGCGGCTGAGGGGGTCCTCACCGGCGGTATCGCCGAACATCTGGACTCGGCCCTTGCGCAGTGCCTCCAGCCTTTCCCCGGACGGCAAGTGACGGACTCCCGCGACCAGTTCGTCGACATCCAGCTCAGCGGGCCATCGGGAACAGCCCGCGAGAGTCACCTTGAAGGTCTCGGCGAACTCGTACCGCTCCCGGCATTCGGTGGGCACGGCCAAGGCGACGCGGTCGGTGTCCGCCTCGCCGAGCATCGCGTCGAAACGCCGGTCCAGACGCCGCGCGCGCGACGACTTCGGGTCGATCGGACGCACGTTGGCGATGAACTCGAACTCGGGCAGCGGGTTCGACCGCGCGCACACCTCTTCGATCAGCATCAGATCGGCCATGAGCGATTCCGGCGTGGTTCCGAGTCGCACCTTGAGCGTGCGGTCGTTACCGGTGATCTGCGCAGGGCGCTTGCGGTCTTTGGTGTAGGTCAACGGGATGTCGGTGATCTTTCCGGAGATCTGGCTGACGATCTCGCCGAACTGCTCGATGCCGAACCCTCGGATGTGCTCACCGGCGCTGGCGGAGTTCTCGTCGGTACGTCCCCGCGCGTCCATCAGGTGGCGGCGCACCCTGGTGACCCGGTCGTGGTCCAGGCAGCGGACCGCGAACTCGATGCCGAACCCTGGGTCGATCACGCCCGGAGCGAGGATCACGCGACCCATGCCGTACGTGGCTGCGTACACGGCCTTGTCGGTACGAACCAAGAGCAGGGCGAGAGCGTTCTGCTTCGTCTGGACGACGAGGCGCCCGACCAAGGCGGTCAGGAGATCGCACCACGGCGCGGGCACGGGTCCGGTCGAACCCGTGACGACCAGACCCTTCAGGCGGCCGTGGTCGACCTCGTCCACCGTGAACCGGTCACTGCGCAGGTAGTAGGGCTCGACGAACGACCGCAGGTCAACGTCCTCGATGGGACCGTCGAAGCACAGGCGGTAAAGCGGCGTCATATGGGTGCCGGGCGTCTTCACGGGTACGTCGACGGCCAGAGCGGGGAAGTCCGGGTTCGTCACGGTCGTCCTTCTCGAAGTGGGACTTGGGTGCCGGGCATGCGGTCGCGCCGACCCCGGAACCGTAGCGGGGAGTGTTGACACTCTGCAAGTGTGTTCACAACATGTCCGGTGAACATGCTCACCAGTGTTCACATGAACTTGTGAACAGAGTAGGTGACCTTGTACGGTCGGTCCGTGAATGCTGCGGAACCCGACGTGATGACGGCTGCGGCCATCGCACGGCTGGCCAATGTCGGTCGCGCGGCGGTGTCGAACTGGCGCAGGCGCTACCCCACCTTCCCGAAGCCGGTCAAGGAAGGCGACGGCAGCACGCTGTTCTCCCGCAAGGAGGTGGAAGCCTGGCTGGTCGCATCCGGCAAGGCCGACCAGCTGGCGACGGCCGGGCGCACCGACACCGGTACCCAGGCCTTGGACGGCGCGGTGTCGTCAGAATCGGCCCGCGTCGCCACTGCGGATCTGTCGGAGCCGGCCGCCCATGACCTGTCCGCAGGGCAGCTGCTGGCACGCGTGATGGTTTCACTGCTCCCCGACGACCTCGACACCGTCGACTCCGACCTCCCCGCCGTGCTCGACCCGGCCTGCGGTGAGGGCACCCTGCTGCTGGCCGTCGCCGACCGGTTCGGCGACCAGGTCAAGCTCGTCGGTCAGGAGCTCCGGCCGGAGGCCGCCACCACCGCCGCGGCGAACGTGCGCGCACATCCCCATGACCCGCCGTACGAGATCCACATGGGAGATTCGCTGCTCGATGACAAGGTGGGCGAGCATCGGGGCTCGGCGGCGGCCGTCGTCTGCGAGCCGCCATTGGACCTGTCACGCTGGCCGGCCGAGGAACTGGCCGGCGACCGGCGCTGGAGGTTCGGCGTACCCGATGCACGTGACGGCGAGTTGGCCTGGGTACAGCACTGCTACGCCTGCTTGGGCCTACGCGGCGTGGCGGTCGTCGCGGTATCCCCAAGGACGTGCGTCCAGCCGTCCGGGCGCCACGTGCGTAAGGCGTTGATCGAGTCCGGGGTGCTGCGCGACGTCATCGCACTGCCCGCTGGTATGGGCTCGGAGTCGGACAGCGACGTGTACCTCTGGGTCCTTGAACGACCACGAGTGCCCTCGCCGCCCGTCCGCATGGTCGATCTGTCCGGAGTGGGCACCACCGCCGACATCCCCCAGGACCACGCCGCCTGGAGGGAGCTCTTCGACAAGACCGACGATCCCGTGTGCCGGTCGGTGCCGCACGCCGAACTGCTCGCCGGTGACGTCGACCTCCTGCCCTCCCGCTACCTCAGACCCCGTGTGGACGTCACGGCCGACGATCTCGACCGTGTGACCGACCGGCTTCGGACCCTCTACCGGCAGATCGGACGGGGACTCCCCCGCTTCACCGCCGCCCGGCCCTCGACGCACGCCACGGTGACGCTCGGCCAGCTGGAATGGGAAGGCGCACTGAGAATCCGTTCCCGTGACACCCCGCCGCGCAAGGGTGACGTGCTCCTGCGCACCCTCGGCAGGCCACCGGTCGTCGCGACCGGCACCGCGGCCGACGATTCCGGCGTGGCGCAGGTACTCGAACTCGACCCGAGCCGACTCGACGCGCACTTCATCGCGACGTTCCTGCGCGCCGACGCCGCCGCGTTGCCGGTGGCGAACACCCTCGGCGCGCTCAGCCGCGAGGACCTGCGCCGCTGCCGCGTACCCATCATGACGCGAGCCGATCAACGTCGATACGGTGACGCCTTCCGGCGGCTCGGCGAACTCGAAGAGACGCTGAACGGCCTGGCCAGGGTGAGCGCGAACGTCATCACCCACACCGTCCACGGTCTCACCACCGGTGCGCTGGCCCCGGACCCGCGATAACCCGCAGCTCTCACCACCGATACATCCCGCAGTAACCCGAAAGCGAGACGACGAGTCGTGACCTCTGGACCGACGCACGAGAAGATGGCAGCCGATATCTGGTCGGTGGCCGATCTGCTGCGCGGCGACTACAAACGCCACGAGTACGGCCAGGTGATCCTGCCGTTCACCGTGCTGCGCCGCCTCGACGCGGTGATGGAGCCGACCCGCGAGGCCGTGCGGAAGCGGGACTCGGAGCTGGACATCCAGAACAAGCAACTCCTGTTGGAGCGCGCCGCGAAGCTCCCGTTCTACAACACCTCCGACCAGGACTTCGCCACGATCGCCTCCGACGCGACGAACGTGGCGAAGAACCTGCGCGACTACATCAACGGCTTCTCCGCGAACGTCCGCGAGATCCTGGGCCGCTTCGACTTGGACAACCAGATCACCAGGCTGGCGAACTCCAAGATCCTGTACCAGGTCGTCGGCAAGTTCGCCGCGATGCGGGACCTGGACAAGCTGGGCAACCACGACATGGGCTACGTCTTCGAGCACCTGATCCGGAAGTTCGCCGAAGACTCCAACGAGACCGCCGGTGAACACTTCACGCCGCGCGAGGTCATCAAGCTCATGGTCAACCTGCTGATCGGCCCGGACGCGGACGTTCTCGCCGGCGGGGCGCCGGTGATCAACATCCTCGACCCCGCCTGCGGCACCGGGGGCATGCTCACGGCAGCCGACGAGTTCATCAAGTCCTACAGTCCCGACGCCAAGGTGTACCTGTACGGCCAGGAGTTGAACGCCGAATCATGGGCGGTCTGCAAGGCGGACATGCTCATGAGCGACCACGACGGCAGCATCCACTTCGGCAACTCGTTCAGCGACGACGGCTACACCGACCGCAAGTTCGACTACATGCTGGCCAACCCGCCGTTCGGCGTGGAGTGGAAGAAGGTCAGGGACGCGGTCGAAGACGAAGCCGAACTCGGCCATGCCGGACGGTTCGGCGCCGGTTTGCCGAGGATCAACGACGGTTCGTTCCTGTTCCTCCAGCACATGATCTCCAAGATGGAGCCGGTGGAGGGGAGGGGCTGCCGGCTGGCGATCGTCTTCAACGGCTCCCCCTTGTTCACCGGCGCCGCGGAGTCCGGCGAGTCGAAGATCCGGCAGTGGATCCTGGAGAACGACCTCCTGGAAGGCATCGTCGCCCTGCCGGACCAACTGTTCTACAACACCGGCATCTCGACCTACTTCTGGATCCTGTCGAACCGCAAGGCCGCAGCGGTGCGCGACAAGGTGATCCTGCTCGACGCCCGCGACCAGTGGGAGAAGATGCGCAAGTCGCTCGGCGACAAGCGCAAGCAGATCGGCGAAGCCCAGCTCAAGCACATCACCGAGCTGTACATGGACACCCTCGACGGCGCGGTGAACAACGAGCATCCGTACCGCGACAAGGTGAAGGTCTTCCGGACACGCGACTTCGGCTATCACCGGATCACGGTGGAGCGCCCGCTCAAGCTGAGGTTCGAGATCACCGAGGACACGCTGGCCGCCCTCAACGACGCCAAGGGTTTGGCCAAGTGGGACGGCCGCGACGCTTTGGCGGAGGCGGTGCGCCGTCTGATCGGAACGGTCTGGTGGACCAAGAAGGAGGCCGCCAACGCCCTGCACGAATCCGTGGTCGCGGCCGGTGCGGCCTGGCCGAGCACGGTGACGCAGCACAAGGCGTTCTGGGGAGCGGTCTCGGTCGCCGATCCAAACGGCGAGGTCCAGAAGGACGACCTGGGCGACGTGCTGCCCGATCCCGACTTGCGCGACTTCGAGAACGTCCCGCTGGACGAGGACATCGACGAGTACTTCGCCCGCGAGGTCGTGCCACACGTCCCGGACGCCTGGATCGACTACGGCAAGACGAAGATCGGCTACGAAATTCCCTTCACCCGCCACTTCTACGTCTACACCCCGCCGCGACCACTAGCGGAAATCGACGCCGAACTACGGGAACTCGAGACGCAGATCCAGAAGCTCCTCGGCGAGGCGACGAAATGACCTGGAAAAGCATTCCGCTCAAGCGGATCGCAACCCTGACCGCCGGCGGAACTCCTTCCGTGCACGAGCCGGCCCACTGGGCGGACAGCAAGAGCGGCCACGCTTGGGTCACAATTGGCGACATGTCAACGACCGATCTCGTCACCGCGACGAATCGGCACGTATCAGAAGAAGGTCTGCGTTCGGCGCGCCTCAAGGTGGGCAGCCCGGGGATCATCCTTTTCAGCATGTACGCCAGCCTGGGACACACGGCGCAACTGGGACTTCCAGCCGCATGGAACCAGGCCATATTGGGGATCACCCCGAGCGCCACCGCCGACGTCCGATTCCTGCGGTACTCATTGAATGCCCTGCAGCCGCGCCTCGCCGAGCAAGCGAGAAGCAACACACAGGCGAACCTCAACGCGGAACAGGTCGGAAACCTACCCATTCCACATCCACCACTCGCCGAGCAGCGCCGAATCGCCGGCTATCTTGACGTCGAGACGGGAAAACTTGACCACATTCTCGATGCACGACACCACCAGATCGACCTGCTGGACGCTCGGCAGTCTGCACTACTGGAAAGCCACTACAGCGGGACGAACGCCAAACAAATTCGACTCAAGCACCTGGTGAGCCGAATCACGAGCGGACCTCGAGGCTGGGGCGACTTGACCGGAGACAAGGGCGTCCCCTTTATTCGCATCACAAACATTCCTCGGCGCGGGATACAGCTGGACCACGCGGACCTGGTTCGCATCGAACCACCGAGCGGCCACGAGCGTGAGCGCACCAGGACGAAGCTGGGCGACGTGCTGATCAGCATCACGGCCGACATCGGGTCCGTTGCGGTCGTCGACAGCTCAACCGTCGACGGGAACGTAAGTCAGCACATCGCGCTGGTGCGGCCAATCAAGTCTGCCTGCGACCCGACCTGGCTTGCCTACGCAATAAAGTCGCCCGCAATAAGCCTTCAACTGACCAGCAAGAGCTACGGCGGCACCAAGACCGGCTTGGGACTCGGCAACATCGGTGAACTTCAACTTCCACACACCGACCTCGCCACCCAGGAAAGAATCTCCCACAGCATCACAGATGCCATGAACAGCACTGAAGCAATTCGAGATGCGATCACTCGCCAGATCCACCTGCTGAAAGAACGTCGACAGGCGTTGATCACCGCTGCGGTAGCCGGGCAGATCGACGTCACGACCGCGCGCGGGGTGTCGACAGAAGGTGTCGGGGTATGAGTCCCGGAGCGCACACCGAGTACGCGTTCGAGTCCCACGTCGAGGCGCAGTTGCTCGCGCACGGCTGGTCGCGGTCCGAGCACACGTTCCGACCCGAGTTGGGCCTCGACACCAGCGAGATGCTGCGGTTCGTCGGCGCGTCGCAGCAGAAGCGCTGGGACCGGCTGGTCGAGCTTTATGGCGGCGATCACTTCACCGCAGAACGCCAGTTCGCCGACCGGGTCGCTGCCGAAATCGATGCCCGCGGCGTGCTGGACGTGCTGCGCCAGGGTGTCCGTGACCGCGGCATCCAGATCGACCTGGCCTACTTCCAGCCCGGTCACACCCTCGCCGCGGATGCGTTGAAGGAGTACCGGGCCAACGGGCTCACCGTCTCGCGCCAGCTCCGCTACAGCGCGCGCCATCCGGCGTTGTCCGTGGACGTGGCATTGTTCGTCAACGGTCTCCCGGTGGCCACGGTCGAGCTGAAGAACCCGAACACGGGCCAGAACGCCGACCACGCCATCGCCCAGTACCGCCGCCGTGACCCGAACGAGCTGTTTTTCGCCAAGCGCACCCTGGTGCACTTCGCGGTCGACCCGGACCGGGCGTTCATCGCCACCCGCCTGCACGGACCGGACACGGAGTTCCTGCCGTTCAACATCGGCTCGAACGGCCCTGGTGTCGCAGGTGGCTCCGGCAACCCATCGGCGGAGCCTGGCTCCTACAGCGTGGCGTACTTGTGGGAGCAGATCTGGCACCGGGACAACTGGCTGGAGATCCTCCAGCGGTTCATGCACATCAAGGCTCCCGATCGGAAGGGCGCCAAGCTCAGCCCGCACACCGCGCCTCGAATCTTCCCGCGCTACCACCAGTGGGACGCGGTGCGGAAGATGGTCGACCACGCGCGGACCAACGGCGCCGGGCACAACTACCTGATCCAGCACTCGGCAGGATCCGGTAAGTCGAACACGATCTCGTGGCTGTCGCACCGCCTGTCGAACCTGTTCGACGACAGCAACCATCCGGTGTTCCACAAGACGGTCGTGATCACCGACCGTGTGGTGCTGGACCGTCAGCTCCAGAGGACGATCTTCCAGTTCGACCACACCCCGGGTGTCGTCAAGAGGATCGAGGTGGACTCGACACAGCTGGCGGCGGCGCTGGACGACTCGACGTCGAAGATCGTGATCAGCACCCTCCAGATGTACCCGTTCGTGCTGAGCAAGATCGCCGACCTCGGTCTGGCGGGCAAGCGCTACGCGGTGATCATCGACGAGGCGCACTCGTCACAGGGCGGCGAATCGGCGATCAAGCTCAAGCAGGCGCTGGGAGCGAACGCCGTGCGCCTGGAGGACGAGAGCGAGACCGAGTACCTGACCCGGGTCCGGGGCAAGCAGCCGAACCTGTCCTACTTCGCGTTCACCGCCACGCCGAAATCGTCGACGCTGAAACTGTTCGGAACCTTCGACCCGGGTCGGGTGAACCCGCGCACCGGCGAGCGGGGCATGCACGTCCCGTTCCACGTCTACTCCATGCGGCAGGCAATCGAGGAGGGCTACATCCTCGATGTGCTCGCCAACTACATCACATACGACACCAAGTGGCGCCTACGCAACGCCGCCGTGGAACAGGCCGAGTCCGCCTTGGCGAATCCAGAGGTGGACAGCAAGAAGGCCAAGGCCAAGCTGGTCCGGTTCGCCGAGCTGCACCCGAAGTCATTGGAGCAGAAAGCGAAGCTGATCGTGGAGGACTTCCGCGACAACATCGCCGGTCGGCTCGGCGGCCGCGCCAAAGCGATGGTAGTCACTGGAAGCCGGCAGCACGCGCTGGACCTTTACCAGGCGATCCGCAACCACGTGGAGCGATGTGGCTTCACCGATTGTGGGACACTCGTCGCTTTCTCCGGGCAGCTCAAGGACGAGGACACCGGCGTCGAGTTCACCGAGGCGCAGCTCAACGGCTTCCCGGAGAATCAGCTTCCCGACCGGTTCGGCTACACCAAGGCCGACGACCCGCAGGCTCCGGCGCGCAACCAGGACGAGTACCGGTTGTTGGTGGTCGCCGAGAAGTACCAGACGGGGTTCGACCAGCCGCTGTTGTGCGGAATGTACGTTGACAAGCAGCTGACCGGCGTCGCGGCCGTGCAGACCCTGTCCCGGCTCAATCGCATCCACCCGCTGAAGTCGCAGGACGACGTCCGCATCCTCGATTTCGTGAACGACGCACCCACCATTCAAGCGGCATTCGAGGACTGGTTCGAGACGACGATCACCGAGCCGACCGACCCGAACCTCCTCTACACCCGCCAGCACCAGGTGATGGAGTACGCGATCCTGGTCGCGTCCGAGATGGAGGCGTTCGTCCGGGTACTCGCCTCGGCAGCTCCCGGACGCCTACCGGAGGCCGCCGAACGCAAACTGCACGCCGAACTGCACGAGTACCTCAAGCCGGCGATCGACCGGTTCGGGGCGCTGGAGACCGACGACGAGCGGGAAGGCTTCAGGGGCGCGTTGCAGAGCTACGTACGCGCCTACAGTCTGATCGCGCAGATCGTGAACTGGGACGACTCCGACCTGGAGCGTCTGTACCAGTACGGCCGGGTACTGCTGCTACGTCTACCCGGTAGACCGTCTACGTCGGTGGACATCGGCGACGCGGATCTCAGCCACTTCCGGCTGGAGTACACCGGTCGGCACAACATATCGCTGGTGGAGGTAGGCGATCGCGATGTCCGAGGGCACGCCGCTGACGGTGGCGGCTTCAAGGAGCCCGACGTGAAGCCGTTGTCCGAGGTGATCGCGGAACTCAACGACCGGTTCGGGCTCGGGCTCGGGGCCACCGACGAGATCTTGGTCTACCAGCAGGTCGTCGGCTTGGTCGAGGACACCAACATGCAGCAGATCGCGCTGATGAACGACGAGGCACGATTCGGGCAGGTCGCGGATGACCGACTGGACGACATCGTGGCCGAGAACGCCGAGCGCAACACCGATTTTATGAAGCTCTACTTCGACAACAACGAGTTCCGCAAGGCGATCAAGGAAGCGGCCCGCAAACGCGCCTACCGGATCATCACAGAGCCTGCACGCGACGAGGCGCTGGCGCTGTTGCGCGCCGAGATGAACAGGGAGACCGGACGTCCGGTCGTGGAGTGACGCGGGTGCGGAACCGGACCCCTTGAAAGGTGAAGCGTGACGGACAAGGCGGCGCGGTCGGTCGAGAAGCGATTACTGGCCGGGCGCTACCGGATAGACGGTCTGCTCGGCCGGGGTGGCATGAGCGAGGTCTTCCACGGTTACGACGAACGCCTGGATCGGCGGGTGGCGATCAAGCTGCTGCGGCCCCCTGGACCCGTCCCGACAGCGCCTGACAGCCCGGAGGCGGCCGAGATCTTGGACGCCCTGGACCGCGACCGCAAGCGGTTCCTGCGCGAGATCCGCACGACCGCACAGCTCGAACACCCCGGCACACCAGCCGTCTACGACACGGGCGTCGACGAAATGCCGGACGGCAGCACCCAGTTGTGGCTGGTCATGCAGCTGCTACGCGGCTCGACGCTGGAAGCGACGCTCGACCACACCGATTTCGGCACGGAGCCGCCGAGCGTGGCGTGGGCCTCTGCGATCGGGGCGCAGGTCGCTGCCGTGTTGGCGGACGTGCACCGGTTCGACATCGTCCACCGGGACATCAAGCCCGGCAACGTGATGCTGATCGACGGCGGCTTGGTGAAAGTCCTGGACTTCGGCATCGCGATCCTGCGCGGCGCGGGCGCGTTGCCGAGGTTGACACAGGTGGACCGCACCGTCGGTACTCCGCCGTACATGTCGCCGGAGCAGAACCTCGGACACGCGGTGACCTCCGCATCCGACATCTACTCGCTCGGGTGCCTGCTGTTCGAGATGCTCACCGGTGACGTGCCGTTTCACGGTTCCACCGACCTACCACTGCGCCTGCGCCACCTGCACGCACCGGCACCGTCCGTGAGGGCTCGCCGAGCCGCCGTTCCGAACATGATCGACGACTTGGTGACGTCCATGCTGGCGAAGGACGCGTCGGCACGTCCCACCGCGACGGCGGTGTACGAGGTCCTCGTGCCCTACGCCACCGACGTCCGCGACCACGACACCGGCGGAGATCGCGATCCGACGCGCCCGTTCCGCCGTCCGCTGCTGGCCCCCGCCGGCAAGCGCAGTGCCGCCGGCAATCGCCGTCCTCTCACCGATGCGGAGTTCGCCCAGCTGAACGCCAACGTCGAGGTGTTGGTAAAGCACAACCGGCCGTCACAGGCGATCAGCCTCCTGGACGACGCCCTGGAGCGCTCTGCCGCCGACCGGCCGTTGGCACTGCGGCTGCGGGAGATCCTCGCAGCCACGACATTCTTCGCCGGGCACTACAGTCGAGCCGCTCCTCTGTTCGAGGAGGTCGGACGCGAGTACCGCGGCTTCAGGAAACCCAGCGACCCGGCGGTCCTCGACGCGGCGTACCACGCCGGTCACGCGTACGCCGAGATCGGCAAGCCGCACAAGGCCCTGCCCCAGTTGCGGTTCTACGTCCAGAATGCGGACGTGTCCGGCGACGGAGACACGGCGGAGAAGGTCCTCGATTCACGCTTCGTCATCGCGCACATGCTCGCCACCGATGGCCGCCACGAAGAGGCCCTGGAGGAACTGGAGTCCGTCCGCCTCCCCGTGATCGACGCGTTCGGCCTCGATTCCACCCGGGTCCGCAGCCTTGACAAGCAGATCAGCCGGTTGAAGTGGGCCGTCGATGAAGACCCGCGCTCACGGTGATGGCGGGCGAGCGCGTCGTCAGCCGGTCCCGCCGTCGACGAAGGGCCGCGACCCAAGAACGCCAGGTGCCACAGGCGACGGGTTCTTGCCGTGAGCCCAATCAACTGCCCGCAGGTGTGACCGGCACGGAGGTGTTCGTGCAACGGATGCCGCGCCGCAGGCTCAGCCGGCATTACGAACTCCGGCCGGTTTCGGCCCGAGGGGGTGACGTGCGCACGACGATCATCCGTTGGGTGGCCCGGGTCAGGGCGACGTAGCGCTCGGCCGGTGCCATGCGCTCCGGGTCGACCACGACGACCGTGTCGAACTCCAGGCCCTTGGTCGCCCGAGGTGTGAGCGGGCCGGTCGGGGTGATCACGGCGAACGTGCCGGTGGCCGGGCGGAACGACTCCGGATCGGCGGCGGTGACTTCGAGCGGTGGTTCGCCGTGCCGCACGGAGGTCGGCGGCACGGCGGTGGGGTCGACCTCGGCCAGCGTGTCGGCGGCGTAGGCCATGATCTCGGCCGGTGTGCGGTAGTTGACCGTGAGCCTGCGGTACTGCCAGCGGTCACGGGCGAGTGGGGCCAGGACGCGTGACCAGTCGCGGGCGCCCGCCGCGGACTGGCGTTGGGCCAGGTCGCCGACGATGGTCATGGACCGGTTGGGCCCGCGCCTGGCCAGCACTCGCCAGTCCATTTCGGACAGTTCCTGCGCCTCGTCCACCACGATGTGGCCGTAGGTCCACTCGCGGTCGGCGGCGGCGCGTTCGGCCGTGACGCGGTGGTCGGCGGTGGTGTGGCGGTCGGCCAGCCACTCGGCGTTCACCAGGTCCACGGCGCGCAGGTCTTCCTCGTACATCTCGGCGTCGCTGTCGATCACGTGTAGCACGCCCTGCGCGTACTCGACGGCCTGCCTGCGCTCCTCCTCCGCCGCGCGCCGTTCGGCCCGGCCGTCGGAGCCGAGCAGTTCGGCGGCCTCGTCCAGCAGCGGCACGTCGGACACCGTCCACGCGCGCGGGTCGTCGCGGTGCAGTTCCGGGTGGCCGAGGCCGAAGCAGCGGCCGGCGTAGAGGTCGGCCAGGAGCCGCTGCGGGGTGAGGAGCGGCCACAGCCGGTCGACCGCACGCCGCACGTCGGGGTGGCCGGTGAGCTCGCGGCGCACGTCGGCCGCCAGTTCCGGCCAGTCCTCGCCGATGAGGTCGAGCGCGGGTGCGACCAGGGCGTCCACCAGGGCCCGGCGGAACACCGGCCGGGCCTCGTTGTGCTTGAGCCCGGCGTCACGCGCCCGTGCCCTGGCCCGCGCGGCGATCTCGGCGGTCAGCTCGACGGTGACGTCCTCCAGTTCGACCGGGATGGGGTCGGCGGGCACTTCCTGCCGGTCGGCGATGGCCTCCACCAGCAGGTCCACCGCCGAGAGGCCGCCTTTGAGGGCTTGCAGCTCCGGGGTGTCCTCGCGCTTGCCGCCCCTTAATCCGGAAATGGCGGCGGAGGGTGACTCCCTCGGGGTTCGCGGCGGTCGCGGTGTAGAACGGGCGGGCGGCCGGTGCGCGCCAGTCGGTCAACAGCGGCTCGTAGTCGCGCTCGGTGTCGAACAAGCCGATCCGGCCGACGTAGACGCGGTCGTCGGCGGTGTCGATGCGGCCGAAGCACAGGTTCCCGTCCGCCACGTTCAGGCGGCTGACCTGCTCGGACAGCGTGCGCGCGGCGACTTCGCGGTGCCAGCGCTGCTCGTGGCCGTCCTTGAGCACGGCGTCGAGCTCGGCCCGGGCGGCGGCCCGTTCCCGCTCCAGCCGATCGTGCAGGAAGGCGATCCGCTCTCGTTCGGCGGACAATTCCCTAGTCGCCACGCTTGCCCCCTGTGATATACTGGGATTATCTCCACTCCGCCATTCCCGGCGAAATCAACCTTTATGTTTACCACATTTCCGTGGTGCGTTTCACGGTCACCGCTCCGAGTCACCTGATGGCGTGAAATGATCGGTCGCGTGGAATCCGACGAGTTGGTGGTCGCCGTCGCGCAGCACGCGCCCGTGCCCGGTGACGTCGCGGAGAACGCGCGCCGTGCGGCCGCGGCGGTGGCGGAGGCGGCGGGCGCACGGCTGCTGCTGTTCCCCCTGCTGTCGTTGTCCGGCTACGACCTGGGCCGCTTGGCCGAGCCGGCGTGCTGGGTCGGCTCCGACGACCCCCGGCTGGACGTCGTCCGCGAGGCGAGCCGGGCGCACGGGGTGACGGCGGTGGTCGGCGCGGCGTGGCTGGGTCCGGACGGCCGCCGGCTGCTGGCGTCGGTGGCGTTGTCGCCGGACGGCGGGGTCGAGGTGGTCGGCAAGCAGTACCTGAGCCGGGCCGAGCGGGAACTGTTCGAGCCGGGCGGGTTCGGGCCGCCGCTGGACGTCGCCGGGTGGCGGGTCGCGCCGGCCGTCTGCTACGACGCGGCGGCGCCGGAGCACGCGGTGGAGGTGGCACGGCGTGGCGCGGACATCTACGCGGTGTCGGCGCTGTACACCGAGGGGCAGGAACGTCGGCTCGACGTGCACCCCGCGGCCCGTGCGATGGACCACCGGATGTACGCGCTGGTGGCGAACCTGGCCGGGGCGGGCCCGGGCTGGCGTTCGTGCGGGGGCAGCGGGGTGTGGCACCCGGACGGGCGACGGATGGTGCAGGCGGGCACGGGACCGCGGGTGGTGACGGCCCGGTTGGCGCGCGCCGACCTGGAGCGGTTGCGTGCGGACGACCTCGCGGCGGGGTATCGGGGGTAAGCGTGGGCGTGCTGGACGGCAAGGCCGTGATCGTGACCGGTGCGGGTCGCGGGCTGGGTGAGGCGTACGCGCGGCACGCGGCGGCCGCGGGCGCGCGGGTCGTGGTGAACGACGTCGCGGGCGCCGACGAGGTCGCCGCCTCGATCGTGGCCGCGGGCGGTAAGGCCGTGGCGCACACCGGGTCGGTGACCGACCCTTCGGTGGCGTCCGCGCTGGTCGAGCTGTGCGCGTCGGCGTTCGGGCAGGTGGACGGCCTGGTGAACAACGCGGGCGTCACGCACTTCGCCGAGCCGTGGGACGACGAGCCGGACGTGCTGCGGTCGGTGGTCGAGGTGAACGTGCTGGGCACGATGTACTGCGGCACGGCGGCGGCGAAGGTGATGCGGGGCGGCTCGATCGTGAACGTCGTGTCGGGCGCCATGCTGGGCCGTGCCGGTGCGGCGGCCTACTCGGCGTCGAAGGGCGCGGTCGCCTCGCTGACCTTGTCGTGGGCCGGCTCACTGGCCGCCCGCAACGTCCGCGTCAACGCCATCGCACCACTCGCGTGGACCCCGATGATGGACCTCGACCCCCGTGCCCGGCAGATCAGCTCACCCGACCAGACCCCGGCCAAGATGGCACCGCTGGTGACCTACCTGCTCAGCGACCGGGCCAAGGACGTGACCAGCCAACTGATCCGCTTCCTGCCGGACAAGCTGCACGTGATCTCCCAGTACGCCGTGAAGCAGCCGGTCCTGACCCGGGAGTCCTGGGACGTCGACTCCATCGCCGCCGCCTTCGAGTCCGACCTGACCGCCGAACCCCCGGGTCGCGCCCGGTGGCAGGTCTGAGTCGCCCCTAAGGTCAACCTCCGTGACCGGCCACATCCTCGCCACCAGCATGGGCTTCAACCGCGCTCGTGAACCATGGGAGCCGGGCCCCGTCTTCACGTACGCCTTCGACCTCTCCGGCACCACCGACACCCCGCGCCTGTGCTTGCTGGCCACCGCGGGCGGGGATCAGCGCTCGACCATCCAGCGGTTCCACGCCGCGTTCGACGGATCGCCCGTCGAGGTGTCGCACTTGACCCTGTTCGACAAGCCGAACGTGCCGGATGTGGAAGAGCACCTGCGCGGCCAGGACGTCATCTGGGTCGACCGCGGCAGCTTGGTCAACTTGCTGGCGGTGTGGCGGGTCCACGGACTCGACCGCGTCCTCCGGGACTGTTGGCAGAGCGGCGTCGTGCTCGGCGGCGAGTCGGCTGGGTCGTTGTGCTGGCACCTGGGTGGCACGACGGATTCCTACGGCGAGGTCCGCGGGGTTGCGGACGGGCTCGGTTTCCTGCCGTACTCGAACGCGGTGCACTACGCCGAACGCCGTGAACTGTTCCACCGGCTCATCGCCGATGGTGACCTACCCGACGGCTATGCCACGGATGCCGGCGCCGGTTTGCACTACGAGGACACCAAGCCGCCGACGGCGATCGCCGATAGGCGGCAGGCGAACGCCTACCGGGTCGAGCGCCGATCCGACGGCACGGTACGGGAAGAACCGATCGACGTGCTGCGACTCAAGCGGTAGCAGGCGTGGAGCGCAATCGGTGGAGGACGTCTCGCACTTCACTTCTCTTCTCCCACCGGCGCAGCAGCGGCACGGTTCGACGCAGTTCACCATGTGCGGACGCGGACCCGATCGCCTTCATCGCGTCCAGCGCCTGCCACGCGACCACGGCGGCTTCCTGTGGTTGACCGATATTGGCGTATGCCCGAGCGAGTTTCGCCCTGGTGATCGTCGCGGTGCGGGCGGACACCTCCTCCAGACCGGGGAGCCTCGACTCCAGCAGCGGAACCACCCGATCGCCACGACCGAGGTAGATGTCGCACGTGACGCGGAAGATGAGGTACAGGTCGTCACTCACCACACTCCGCTGGCCAAGAGCGATTTCGTCGTCACGAGCGCCGGAATCGAGTAGCCGCATGGCCTCGTCAAGCGCCCGAGCGCTCGCCTCCGCATCCCCGATCAGCGCGTGTCCGAAGGCCGCCTGCTTGGCGGCCAGACCTTTTACCCGCAGCGGTGCTCCGTGCATCTCCAGCACTTGACCGGCGTTGTCCACTGCCCTGAAGCCGTCACCGGCGAGGCTGATCGCCATCATCGAGCGGCGGACGAAGGTGTAAGCCACCATCGCGGTCCAGTTGACACTGGTCGCCCACTGGGCGGCTCGATCAGTCCAGTACGAGGCACTGATGGGGTCGCCGGCTTCCTCACCCAGCCAACTCAACGACTCGGCGAAGCGGGACTGGATCACCGTGAGTTGCTTTCGCTCCCTACCTGTCGCTCGGCGCCGCAGAACGTCCATCAGTACTACGTGACCGATCATCGGGTCCAGCAGGCGGGTGGGAGGCAGCATTCGAGCGGCGGCTTGGAAACCGGCGAAAGCCCGTTCGAATGATCGCAGCGAATCCTCGACTGGATCAACTGTCGCAACGAGTCGGTCCAGGCGTTCGTTGAGCAGGCCCCCAAGCGCTCCGATGCCGAGCCCGGCAAGGATTTCACGACGCGAGACCGGCACTGACGCACCTCCCTGCGACAGCTGGACCACCAGCACATCATTCGTCGGGTACCCGTCAACCGCACCGTCATGCTTGGCGTGGAGCAGAGCGCTCACCGCACCGCCGGTCAGGTAGACGGCGTCGAGTTTCTCGGCCAACCAGGGATGCAGCCGACGACGACCGCTCTCCACGTACGAAATCAGCGACTCGGCGCAACCTACTTGCCGTGCCACTGCGGCAAGAGTCAACTTCCGCGCCATCCGCAGCTGTCGCAGCACTGCTCCCACCGCAGCGTCGCCAGGCACATCCGGCTCCTTGACAGTCCTTGACAACCCACCGCATCGACTCGAACACGGAAAGTGAATCACACGACACTTCGAGTCCAAGGCGTCCACGCACTGGCGTGGCACACATCGTCTGCCCCTTCGGTGAGGGAACACATGGAAAGCAGCATTGCGCCGGGGTCACCGGCGCGTCGAGACAACCTGCAAGCCGCGCTGGACTACGCCGCGCTCGGCTGGCCGGTCGTACCCGGAGCCGTCTGGCACGGCGGGCGCTTCGCCGATCCCGTCGATGAACGGCCCGTCACCAGCCCTCTCCTGCAGCCCGTCGAGGCGTCGACCAGTGGTACCGAGTTGGTTCGGCAGTGGTGGTCCACTCCTGGGCTGCACGCACCCAACGTGTTCACCGTGACGGGCGACAGGCTGGGCGCCTTCGCGGTGTTCGACTCGCTGGCCGAGGCCATCGGGAAGGACCCCTGGTTCACCGCCCGACGGACTCCGGTGCTCGCCGTTCAGGGGATGCCGTTGGCCTACTTCCTGGTACGACCGCCGGTTCCGGAGTTCGTGCTCAGTGACGAGGCGCGGGTGCTGCCGGACAGGACACCGATACCCCTGCCGCCGAGCGCCCTCGGACGGACGGCGGTGATCTGGTTGATCACGCCCGCGGAGGCACGGGACGACATCGCGACCGGAGATGAACTGGCCGACCTGATCCACCTCCTGGAACGGAGGATCGCGTGATCGACTTGAACGGCGTCTTCGCTGCCTTGTTGCAGGAGGTGGCACTGGAGGAAGCACCGCGAATGTTCGCCCTCGTCGAGGAGCACGGCGTCGGCGAAGACCCGCGCGTCGCGGGCTACGGACTGGCTTTCGAGGACCACGCCGAGGTCAACTCGGTGGAAGGCGACTTCCACCTGACCGCCCAGAGCGCCGAGAACGCCCGAACGCTTTTCGAGATCAGCAGCGGACACCGCGCCGTGCGTCGGGTGCACTTGGTGTGGTTGCCGGAGTGAGCTGAAGAGCGCGCAGCGCCGCCGCCGTGTCCGTGATGCAGGCGGTGAGGGTGGGTGGGTTCTCGGCGGTCACCCAGTGGGCGAAGGCGACTTGGAACACCGTCACCGCGCTGTGGGCGGCGAGGGCTGCGGTCAGGTGGTCGGTGCCCCGGGTTCGCAGGGCTTGCGCCGTGGTGTCGGTCAGGGCCGCGAGCTTGAGCAGTTCGCGTTCTCGCAGGCCGGGGTTGGCCTCGATGATCCGGGACCGGCGCGCGGAGTGGTCGCGGCGGTCTTCCAGCAGGCCGGCGGCGGCGAGCACGCCGACGAGCACTTCGGCTGGCTGGGGCGCTTCTTCGGGATGGACATCACCGCGTCGAACGCCCGCACCCGCGCGCTGCTCGACTGGACGCCGACGGGTCCGACGCTGCTCGAGGACATCGCCGCCGGCGCGTACCCGGTGCCGGGGTGACCCCTACGCGTTGACGCGCTGCCGGCGCAGCGGCACGACCAGGGGCGTCTCCGTCTCCGGGTCGGCGATCACCCGGCACGGCAGGCCGAACACGTCCTCCACCAGCTCCGCGGTCACGATGTCGGCCGGCTTGCCCTGGGCCACCACGCCGACACCGGGTTTCATCGCGATCAGGTGGGTGGCGTAGCGGCACGCCTGGTTGAGGTCGTGCAGGACGGCGACCAGCGTGTGGTTGCCGTCCTCGTGCAGGTCGGCGCACAGGTCCAGCACCTCGACCTGGTGCGCGATGTCGAGGAACGTGGTCGGCTCGTCCAGCAGCAGGATCGACGTCTGCTGGGCCAGCACCATGGCCAGCCACACGCGTTGCCGCTGCCCGCCGGACAGCTCGTCGACCAGCCGGTCGGCCAGGTCATGCACGCCGGTCAGCCGCATCGCGGCGGCGGTCGCCTCCTCGTCCTCGACCGACCACTGCCGCAGCAGCCGCTGGTGCGGGTACCGGCCGCGGGCCACGAGCTCGCCGACCGTGATGCCGCCGGGCGCGATGGAGGTCTGCGGTAGCAGCCCGAGCCGGCGGGCGACCTCCTTGGAGCGGTACGTCGAGATCGCCTCACCGTCGAGGTACACGGTGCCGGTGCGCGGTTTGAGCATGCGCGCCAACGCCTTCAGCACGGTCGACTTGCCGCAGGCGTTGGGGCCCACGATGACGGTGAACGAGCCGTCCGGGATCTCGACGTCCAACCCCGACACCACCACGCGCTCGTCGTAGGACAGCGTCAGGTCCGACCCTCGGAGCCTCGTCACGTCGTGCTCCCCTTCCGCCACTCGTGGGCCAGCAGCCACACCAGGTAGAGCCCGCCGATCGCGCCGGTGGCGATGCCGACCGGCAGCTGCGTCGTCGGGAACAGCCGTTGCACCGCGAAGTCGCTGACGACCAGCAGCAGACCGCCCATGAGCGCCGCCGCGGCCAGACCGGGGCCGGCCGCGCCGGTGAGCCGGCGGGCGACCTGCGGCGCGGCCAGCGCCACGAAGCTGATCGGCCCGGCGGCGGCGGTGGCGACGGCGGCCAGGCCCACGCTCACCGCGAGCAGCGCCAGGCGGGTGCGCTCGGCGTTCACGCCCAAGCCGGTCGCCGCGCTGTCGCCCATCTCCAACAACGCCAGCCGCCGCCCGAGCACCAACGCGCACGGCAGCAGCACGGCGAGCACGACGGCGACCACCTGCGCCTCGTCCCAGCCCCGGTTGTTCAGGCCGCCGACCAGCCACGCCTGCGCGGCCAGCGCGCTCTCCAGCGTGGCCCGGGTGATCAGGTAGGAGTTGACCGCGAGCATCATCGCGCTCACGCCGATGCCGATGAGCACCAGCCGGAACCCCTGCACGCCCTGCTTGAGCGCCAACAGGTACACGGCGGTGGACGTGAGCAGGCCCGAGGCGGTCGCGCCGAGCGCGGTGGCCGTCATGCTGCCCTGGGCCAGCACGAGGACCGCGATCGCGCCGGTGGCCGCGCCCTGGGTGAAGCCGATGATGTCCGGGCTGGCCAGCGGGTTGCGGGACAGGCTCTGCAGGATCGCGCCGCTGAGCGCGAGCGCCGCGCCGACCAGCAGGCCGGTGATCAGGCGCGGCAGGCGGAGCGTGAAGACGACGAAGTCGGCGTAGCCGTCGCCCTGCCCGACGAACGTGGCCAGCACCTCGCCGACGGTGAGCGGGAAGTCGCCGGTGACCATGGTGGCGACCGCGGCGACCACCGTGAGCGCGGCGATGGCGGTGCTCACGAACAGGGCGCGTTCGCTGATCCGCAGCGAGACGACGGGGGTGCGGAGGGTTCTCACAGCGTGGCCGGCTTCCTGCGTCGGCACAGCGCGATGAACACCGGTGCGCCGATGAACGCGGTGATGATGCCGACCTCCATCTCCTGCGGTGCGATGACCACCCGGCCGACCACGTCCGAGCCGAGCAGCAGGATCGGCGAGAGCACCGCGGAGTACGCCAGCACCCAGCGCTGGTCGCTGCCGCCGATCATGCGGGCCACGTGCGGCACGGTCAGGCCGACGAACGCGATCGGCCCGGCGGCGGCGGTCGCGGCGCCCGCCATGAGCGTGACGGCCAGGACGCCGAACGCGCGGGTGCGGTGGACGTTCGCGCCCAGCGCCTTGCCGGTGTGGTCGCCCAGCGCCAGCACGTTGAGGTTGCGGGCGAGCAGGAACGCGATCAGGATGCCGGGCAGCACGAACGGCGAGACCTGGCCGATCAGCTCGAAGTCGCGGCCCGCGAGCGAACCGACGTTCCAGAACCGGAACGAGTCGAACGTGTGCGTGAACAGCAGCAGGATCGCCGAGACGTACGCGTAGAGCACGGCGGTGAGCGCCGCGCCGCTGAGCACGAGCCGGTCGGGGGTGGCCGCGCCCCGACCGGCCGCACCGAGGACGTAGACGACGGTCGCCGTGCCCGCCGCGCCGGCCAGCGCGAACCAGACGTACCCGGTGGGGCTGGTGATGCCGAAGAACGCGATGGCGGACACGATCGCCGCCGCCGCGCCCATGTTCACGCCGAGCAGGCCGGGGTCGGCGAGCGGGTTGCGGGTCAACCCCTGCATCACCGCGCCGGACAGGCCGAGCGCCGCGCCGACCAGCAGGCCGAGCACGGCCCGGGGCACGCGGACGTCGCGCACGATGGCCGCGTCGCCGGTGCCGTCGTCGGCGAGGAGCAGCGAGAAGGTGTCGGCGAACGGGATGCTCTTGGTGCCGATCCACAGGCTGGCCAGCACGATCAGGCCCAGCACGCCGATCGACACGAGCAGGCCGACCCCTCGCACCGCTTCGCGCGACACCCGCACCTCCCCGGAAGTTTAGGTAAGGCTAACCGACGCACGGCGTGAATCGATCGCCCGGTTCGTCACGGTGACGCGGGGTCGGCGGTGCGGTACGGCGGCTCAGAGGTACCGGCGGTAGCCCTTGGCCGTGGCGGCGAAGCCGTGCTTCTCGTAGAAGTGGTGGGCGTCGTCACGGCGGCTGTTGGACAGCAGCTGGACCTTGTAGCAGCCCCGCTCGCGGGCCCACGCCAAAGCGGTGTCGAACAACGCCGACGCCACTCCCCCGCGCCGGTGCGCCGCCGCCACGACCACGTTCTCCACCAGCATGAACGGCCGCGCGCCGCGGGTCAGGTTGGGCACCACGACGGTGTCCACCGCACCGATCAGGTCGGGCCCGCGCTCGGCCAGGAACACGCGTCGTCCCGGCTGCGCGACGATCTCCCGCCACGCGGCGGCCAGTCGCGGCGGTGGCGGGCGGTCGTCGTCCGGGGCCAACTCCCACAGCAGGTCGAAGAGCCGTTCCGGGTCGTCGGCGGCGGTGGCGGCGCGGATGTCCAGGTCCACGCCGTCATCGTGCCCGGTCACGCCGGGGCGAGCGCGATGATCGCGACGAGGGCCGGTGTGATCTGGGCGATCGTGCCGCCGACCCCGGTGCCCTTGGGGCGGCTCAGCGCGAGCCGGTCGGAGATGCCGAGGCCGATGCCGGCCAGGACCATGAACCCGCACGTGTAGAACACCAGCGCGCGGCCCACGGCGTCGTCGCCGGTGTTCAGCGCGATCAGGCCGATGACCGTCCCGGAACCCAGGAACAGGTTGTACAGGCCCACGTTGAACGACCACAGCCGGACCGGTTCGACGTCCTCGGTCCGCACCTTGAACACGCCCCAGTGCACGCCCGGCCGCTCGAACAGCAGCGTCTCCCACACGAACACGACGATGTGGATCAGGGCGGCCACGGACGCGGCGACCTGCGCGACGGCGTTCACGACGGCCACTCCCCCAGCGTGATCCCGTGCCGCCCGACGACGTCGCGCAGCAACGGCGCCGCCGCGTCCGACGGCGTGCCGGCGGGCACGGCCCGGTCGACGTCGCGGAAGAACCGGCCCATCGCGTCGGTCAGGCCGATCGCCAGGAACCGCGCCGACGGCGAGTGCACGGTGAACGTGTGCCGCGCGCCCGGCGGGATGGTGATCGACGTGCCCGGCGCCACGTCGTAGACCTCGCCGTCCACCAGCACCGCCATCCGGCCGTGCAGCATGTAGTAGGCCGTCGCCCACGGCGTGCCGTGCGGCGGCACGGTGGGTCCGCGCGGCGCGTCCACCTCGAACAGCTCGTAGGCGCCGTCGGTGTGCGCGGCGTCCACCTTGACGGTGATCCTCGCGTCCGGCGAGTTCAGCTCGAAACCCTCGCCGGCGGTGCTCAGGTACGTCTTCATGGTTCGACGCTAGGAGCGGCCCGAGTCCTGCCTCCATCCCGGAAATGTGGGATGGAGGCACGGCCGGCACGGGCGCATACTCCGAGCATGTGGGAAGGTCGGGCGATCGGCGCGCGGCGGGAGATCGCGGTGCTGGCGACGGCGGGACTCGGGGTCGCCGAGCTGCACCGGGCCGCGATCGACGTGGTCGAGCGGGTCGTGCCGACCGACCTGACGTGCTGGGCGTCGCTCGACCCGGACACCGCCGTGATCAGCACGATGACCAGCGGCCCGAACCGCGTCCCGGCCGAGTACGAGCCGGTGCTGGCGACCTGCGAGTACGGCGCCGCCGAGCCGAACACGTTCGCCGAGCTGGCCCGCCGCCCGGAGCCGGTCGCGCGGCTGTCGGACGGGCCGCACGCGCGCGGAGGCTGGCTCAACGAGGTGTGGCGACCGCTCGGCCTGCACCACGAGCTGCGCGCGGTGTTCCGGGTGGACGGCACGTGCTGGGCCGCCGCGGGACTCGTGCGGCACGGCGAGTTCACCGACCGCGAGGCCGAGTTCGTCGCCTCCGTCGCGCCCGCGCTGGCCGCCGCGACGCGGGTGGCGGTGCGGTGCGGCAACCACCGGGCGGGCGGTGACCTGGCGATCGTGGTGGTCGGTGCGGACGGCGCGCCGCGGGCGGCCACGGCCGCCGCCCGGGCCTGGCGGGAGGAGCTGGACGCGATCGCGCCCGGCCGGTTCGCGGTGATGGTGCGGGCCGTGGTGACCGGCGCGCGGGCGTCCGCGTGCGGCACGTTCCGGGCCCGCGTGCGCGACGCGTCCGGCGGCTGGGAGCTGTTGCAGGCCGGCCGGTTGATCGGGGAGGACGACCACGAGACGGTGGTGACCGTCGAACGGGCGTCCGGCGGTGACCTGCTCGGCCTGCTGTTCGCCGCCTACGGCCTCACCGCCCGGGAGCGCGAGGTGTGCCACGAGGTCATCGCCGGACGGTCCACTTCGGACATCGCGGCCCGGCTCGCCATCTCCGCGCACACCGTGCAGGACCACCTGAAGTCGGTGTTCGGCAAGGTCGAGGTGCGCAGCCGGGGCGAGCTGGTCGCCAAGCTGCTGCCCGAGGGGCACGACACCCGGTGACCGTCCCCCGCGGCACGACGGCCGCGGAGGACCCGGCCCTGGTCACGACCTGCGGGTCGTGCTCCCCTCGGTGAGGGTGAGCTGCCCGGTGACGTAGTGGCTGTAGACGCCGAAGTCCATCGGCTTGCCCACAGGCGTGTCGGTCTCGGCGAAGCTGCGCCCGTCGTGCCGCCCGCCGAACGTCACCCGGAACGCCTTCGTGACCGCGCGGTCCTGCGGCGGCACCGCGCTCGGCGGGATGTGCTCGTCCGAGCCCCACGTGTACCGGTCCCGGTACGCTGAGCCACCACTTCCGGTCGCTGCGCCAGGCGGGGATCATCCGGCAGTGGGACGAGGGGCGGCAGCGGATGAACACGCTGCGGCTGGACGAACTGGACACCCGGTTCCCGGGCCTGGTGGCCAAGGTGCTCGCCGCCGACTGATCACGTCGCGCCGGCGACGAACCCCCGTGCCGGTGATCACGCCGAGACCGTGCCGGTGACCGTGGGCGACCCGTGCGCGGATTTCGGGTCAAGGGCTTGAAAAGCTTTCAAGAGATCAAAAGCGTCCTCGCCGGACGGGCAGATCAGCAGGATGACATCCCCCTGTCCCGTTCGAGGTCTGGTTGCGTTGGGAACTTCTGACCCAGCGTGGTCCCGGGGTGCGTGTCATCCCACCGACCTCCCTCCGGGCTACCACACGTGTCAAGGGGGCCTCTAAGTTGGAGTGTCGGGCAGCGCTTGCACGAGGCCCCCTTGACACGTGCGGTAGGGCTACGCCAGGTCGGCGGGATGACACGAACCCCTACTTTGTGAAGAGCGGACGCACCCGCCCCGGCGCCGTTCGTCCCCGCGCTCGTCGGCGACACCCGCGCGCTGTGCAACGGGCACGTCCTTCTCCCCAGTAGGAGGGCTTCGTGTCATCCCGCCGACCTGGCGCAGCCTTACCGCACGTGTCAAGGGCGGCGCGTCCACCTTTGCCTGCCACTTCACTGGGACCTCGCGCCGCCCTTGACACGTGTGGTAACCCGGAGGGAGGTCGGTGGGATGACACGGAGTCCGGGACCACGCTGGGACAGCAGTTCCCAACGGAACAAGACGGAGACGGAACCGGGGGATGTCATCCTGCTGATCTGCCCGTCCGGCGAGGACGCTTTTGATCTCTTGAAAGCCTTTCGAGCTTCGAGCTTCAAGCTTCGAGCTTCGAGCTCAGAAGCTCTGGGCCGCGCTCGCCGCATCCTCGTGCGCCTGCTTGCGCCGCTGCTCGACGTCGGCCGCCACCACATCGGGCCGGAACTCAGTAAACCCGAGGCTCACGTCACGATCTGGCCCGTGAGCACCAGCGAGGCCAGGGCGGCGACGTCGGTGGCGACGCGGTCGGCGGAGAACGCGTCCTTGGTCGCGTGCCGCAGGTCGGCGCCCAGCGGGGCGAGCAGCGCGTGCGCGAAGTAGTCGGCGTCGAGGTCCGGCCGCGCCTCGGCCAGCAGGATGCGCACGTGCAGGTGCCAGAACCGGTACGCGCCGGTCCGGTAACGGGCACCGGGGCTCGCCGTCTCCGACAGCCGCACCAGGTCGAGGTTCGCCTCCAGGAACCGCGCGTAGGCCGTCGTGAAGGCGATCAGCCGCTCCCCCGGCGGCGCCTCCGGCCCCAACGGCGGCGGTCCGGCCAGGATCGCGCCCTGCAGCTCCTCCTCCCGCGCGCCGAGCAGGGCCGAGGCCAGGCCCGCCTTGTCGCCGAACCGGCGGAACAACGTGCCCTTACCGACCTCGGCCTCGGCGGCGATCCGGTCCATCGACACCTCGGCGACGCCGTGCCGGGCGAACAGCCGCGCCGCGACGTCGAGGATCTTGGCGCGGTTGCGCGCCGCGTCCGCCCGCTCCCCGGGCGGGGACGCCCGCAACCGGGCCAGTTCCCCGTGCGCACCGCCGCTGTCCGTCATCGAGGCGGACTGTAGTCCGGTCGGCCTGGTCCGACCCGGGGAGAAGGGGACGCGCAGAATGGACGTCGTGATGAAAGCCGTGGTGCTGAGCCGGTTCGGCGGGCCGGAGGAGCTGCGACCGGCCGAGGTCGACCGGCCCGAGCCCGGTCCGGGCCAGGTGCGGCTGCGGGTGCGGGCGGTCGGGGTGAACCCGTTCGACGCGAAGGTGCGTTCGGGCGCCATGGAAGCCGTCTTCCGCACGCCGCTGCCGACGGTCCTGGGGTCGGAGGTCGCGGGCGTGGTCGACGCGCTCGGCCCCGACGTGACCGGCTGGTCCGTCGGCGACGAGGTGGTGGGCTGGTCGGACACCGGCGCGTACGCCGAGTACGCGCCGGCCACCGCGGTCGCGCCCAAGCCGGCCGGGCTGTCGTGGGAGCACGCCGTGACGCTGCCGGTGGCCGTCGAGACCACCGACCGCGTGTTCGGCCTGCTCGGCGTGCGGCCGGACGAGACGCTGCTCGTCCACGGCGCGGCGGGCGGTGTGGGCACGATGGCCGTGCAACTGGGCGTGGCGGCGGGACTGCGGGTCATCGGCACCGCGGGACCGGCCAACCAGGAGCACGTCGCCGCGCTCGGCGCCACGCCCACGACGTACGGCGAGGGCTTGGTGGAACGGGTGCGGGCGCTGGCGCCTGAGGGGGTCGACGCGGTGTTCGACGTGGCGGGCAAGGGCGCGCTCCCGGCGTCGATCGAGCTGCGCGGCGGCACGGACCGCATCGTGACGATCGCCGACAACGCCGCCGCCGAGCTGGGCGTGGTGTTCACCGGAGGTCCGCAGCAGCGGTCCGCGCGACGGCTGGCCGACCTGGCGGAACTCGCGGCGAAGGGTGAGCTCACCACCGTCGTCGGCCAGACGTTCCCGCTGGTCGAGGCCGCCGAGGCGCACCGCGTCAGCGCGGCGGGCCACGTGCGGGGCAAGCTGGTCCTGCTCGCCTGAGCCCGCCGCACCGGCACCGCCTGACACCCGAACCACCCCTGGACACTTGGTCACACCTGCCTGTAACACATGGTTGACAAGTACCGGCAGGAGTCCGAGGAGGTCCGATGGCGGCACGGGACATGGATCGACGCACGCTGCTGCGCCACGCCGGGGCGGCGGGTGCGGTCGGGGCGCTCTCGGCGCTGTTCGGTAACGTGCCCGCGATGGGTCAACCGTCCACGACTCCGTTCGACCTGCACTTCGCGGTGACGCACAAGCACCGTCCGTTCGACCTGGTCGCGCCTCGGTTCGTGCAGTACGACAGCGCGATCACCCCGCCGTCGACCACCTCCGGCACGCTCGTCCGCACCGGTGTCCGGCCCCGTGCGCCGTTCGGATCGGTGCTGGTCGAGGTGCAGCGCGCCGAGGGCGTGGTGGTGGCGGGCCTGGCGGGCGGCGCCACGTCCGTGCTCGGCACGCTCGACGCGACCGCCGGCCGGGCCACGATCGAGGTGACCACCGGCGGCGCGACCACCGTGGTCAAGTCCGCCGACGTGCGTGTGACCGGCGCGTTCCGGTTCGCCGTGGTGGTCAACGAGAACGCGGTCACGGTCCTGGTCGACACCACCGGCACGGGCACGGGCTGGCAGCCGGTGCTGACCGAGCGGGACGGCGTGCGCGCGCTCGTCGACCTGCGGGTCCCCGCAGTGCTGGGCGGCCTCGACTACGCCTACGGCGGGCGTGGCGGCGACGTGCGGCTCGGTCGCGTCCAAGCGGGCTACTTCGGCCAGGCCGGTGTCCGGGACCCGCACGTCGTGCAGCACGCCGACGGCAGGCCGTTCATCCGCGACGGCAAGCTGTACCTGACCATGACCAACGCCGGGCTGGGCTTCTTCCAACAGGCGCACTGGGCGGTGTGGACGATCGACCTGGCCGACCCGTCCGAGCTGGAGCAGGTCGCCGTGCTGTTCTTCGAGCGCGACGGCGTGGTGCTGGGCGACCACGCCGGGCAGGTCGTGTACGACGACCGCACCGGCCGGTTCATCGTGCTGATGAGCTCGTGGGGCGACTTCGCGTTCCGGGGCGTGCACATCCGGCACACCACGACCACCGCGAACGTGCTGCGGGGCGTGCACGTCCTGCGCACCGAACGGCTGCCGCTGCCGACCGCCGTCAGCTCCTGGGACCCGGCGCTGACCCGGGTCGACGACCGCTGGCACCTCGCGTTCGTGGAGAGCGAGGCGCAGCAGCCCGCGTTCGTCTTCCACCCGGCGCTCGCCGTCGCGGCACCCGGCGCGGACTACACGCAGACCCGGCTGGTCGGCGCGGACACCGCGGTGGACCAGACCGAGGGCACGATCCTGCAGCGGGTCGGCCGCGAGTGGTACCTGTTCGCCAGCGACGGCAACGCGCGCAACTACCCGGTGTACGACCTGGCGATGCGCAAGCTCGGCACGCTCGACGCGCCCTACGGCACGAACATCCCGCACCCGATGCTGCTGCCGGTCGGCCGCGAGTGGTGGCTGATCACGTTCGACGGCACGCAGTACGCCGAACCCGTGCTGGGGTACGGCGGCCACGGCGACCTGATCGTGATGCGCAGCCCGCTGTGACGCCGTCGGCGGGTCCCGGGTTTGGCATTCTCGTCTGGTGACGAACCACATCGACGAAGCTCTGCGGGCGTTGGCGGACGGCGACATCGGCCGGGCCAGGGACGCGGTCCGGGACGGGCGCACGCCGTTGGCGGCGGCGCTGGCCGAGCACTTGGCGGCGGCGCGGGACGGGTCGGTGTACGACCAGCCCGCCGCGTTCGAGGCGTTCATCGACGGCGGCGGCAACGTGGGGCTCTACCGGGCGGTCACGGAGGCGTTGGGGCGGGTCTACGCCGAGGCGCGGCCGGCGAGCCTGCTGGACATCGGCTGCGGTGACGGGCGGGCGCTGCGGCCCGCGCTGGCCTCCGAGCACGCGCCTGCTTCCGTGACGCTGGTCGAGCCGTCCACCGCGCTGCTCGACGCGGCGGTGCGCGCCCTGGCCGGGTACGACGTCGACGCCCGGCACACGCGGGTGGAGCCGTTCGCGGCGGGACTGCCCGCGGGCGCGGTGTTCGACGTGGCCCAGTCGACGTTCGCCCTGCACACGCTGCCGCACGAGGTGCGCGACCGGGTGCTGGCCGACCTGGCGGGGCACGTGGGCGTGCTCGCCGTGGTCGAGTTCGACGTGCCGGACCTGCCGCACGCGAGCCCGGAGCACCGCCGGTTCCTGGCCGAGGCCTACGAGCGCGGGCTGGCCGAGTACGACGCGGACCGGGAACTCGTGGCGCAGGGGTTCCTGATGCCGGTGCTGACCGGGCAGCTGGTGCCGGGCGCGACCCGGGCGACGTGGGAGCAGCCCGCCGCGCGGTGGGCGGAGCAGGTGGAGCGGGCCGGGTTCACCGAGGTCCGGGTCACCCGGCTGCACGACTACTGGTGGTCAACCGCGTTCCTGCTCACCGCTTCCGGGTCTCCCACAGCCGCGACGCCGCCACGATGAGCACCGGGCCACGGCGGCGCTGAACGCGTCCGCCCGACGTCTTGCCACCCACGTGTCACAGCAGACCGGGGCTGTCTCGTCTCGTGTCCGTCAGGACTCGTCCGACAGTGGGGAACAAGGTCATGGGCAAGCAGGTCGCGCTGGTCACCGGGGCGAACAAGGGCATCGGGCGTGGCGTCGCCGAACAGCTCGCCGCGCTGGGCATGACGGTCCTGGTCGGCGCCCGGGACCCGCGGCGCGGTGAGGAGGCGGCCGCCGCGTTGCGGGCGCTGGGCGGTGACGTGCACGCGGTCACCCTGGACGTCACCGACCAGGCCACCGCCCGGGAGGTCGCGCGGCTGGTCGAGGACCGCTTCGGCCACCTGGACGTGCTGGTCAACAACGCGGGCATCACGGGCTCCGGGCAGGTCTCGCCGGCGGACGCCCACGACCAGGTGCCGAGCGCGGTCGACCTGGACATGGTCCGCCGGGTGTTCGAGACCAACGTCTTCGGCGTGATCGCGGTGACCAACGCGGTGTTGCCGTTGCTGCGGCGGTCACCGGCGGGGCGCGTCGTCAACGTCAGCAGCCACGCCGGGTCGCTGACGCTGATCGGCGCCCCGGACGGGCCGTTCGCCGGGCTGCTGCCGTCGGCGGCGTACTCACCGGCCAAGACCGCGTTGAACGCGCTGACCGTGCAGTACGCCAACGAGCTGCGCGGGGACGGCATCCTGGTCAACGCGGTCGCACCCGGCTACGTCGACACCGACAGCAACAACCACACCGGGTTCCTCACCGTCGCGCAGGGTGCCGCGGTCGTGGTGAGCGTGGCCACGCTCGGCGCGGACGGGGCGACCGGCGGGTTCTTCGCCGCGGAAGGCGCGCTGCCGTGGTGACCCGGGCCGAGGAGTTCGAAGGGCTGCGGCCGCTGCTGTTCTCGATCGCCTACCGCATCCTCGGCAGCGTCGGTGAGGCCGAGGACGCGGTGCAGGAGACCTGGCTGCGGTACGACACCTCGCCGGCCGAGCCGACGTCGACCAAGTCGTTCCTGTCCGCCGTGGTCACCCGGATCTCGATCGACGTGCTGCGCTCGGCCCGCGTCCGGCGCGAGGAGTACGTCGGGCCGTGGTTCCCCGAGCCGCTGCTCGCCGACCCGTACTCGGACCCGGAGCGGTCGGCGGAGCTGGCCGACTCGCTGTCGATGGCGGCTCTCCTGCTGCTGGAACGGTTGTCGCCGCTCGAACGCGCGGTCTTCGTGCTGCGCGAGGTGTTCGGGTTCGGGTTCGGCGAGGTCGCGGCGGCCGTGGGTCGTTCGGAGGCGGCGTGCCGCCAGCTCGCGGTCCGGGCACGCAGGCACATGGACGCCGGCCGGCCCCGGTTCGAGGCCGACAGGCGGGCGCGGGAGGAGCTCGCCGAGCGGTTCTTCGACGCCTTCCGGGAGGGCGAGGTCGACGGGTTGCGCGCACTGCTCGCCGCCGACGTGCGGCTGGTCGGCGACGGCGGCGGCAAGGCCCCGCAGTGGTCCACCCACTTCGCCGGCGCGGAGAACGTGGCCCGACTGCTCGCCGCCCTCGTGCCACCGTTCCTCCGCGTCGGCGGCCTGGTGGAACCGCGCCCGGTGAACGGCGAGCCGGGCGCGGTGCTGCGCGACCGCGACGGCAAGGTCGTGGGCACCTGGTCGCTGGACATCGTCGACGGGCAGGTGCAGACGATCCGCACCGTGATCAACCCCGACAAGCTCGGTCACGTGGGCCCGGTGGCGGACGCCTGGGCGGTCCTGCGGGAGACGACCCGGTTCGCGGCCGAAGCCACCCCTCCACGCACCGATCAGGTCACCCGCGGCACTACGCGCGGGTGAGGGTGTCGTCCCACTCGATCCGGTGGTCGAACTGCCAGGTGAACTTCGTCGGGTCGGTGAACTTGAACGCCAGGGGGAGCAGGGTGTCGCGCAGCAGGCGGCCGATGGGACCGGCGGCTTTGTCGCGGTTGGTCCTCGCGGCTTGCGCGATGATCCGTTCGACCCGGTCTCGGCGCAGCGCCTCGTAGGTCCGCAACGCCCGGTCGTGCGGTAGATCGCGCAGGCAGCGGGCCAGTTGGACGGCGCTCTCGAACGCGAGCGAGGCACCTTGGCCCGAACTCGGCGACGTGGCGTGCGCGGCGTCGCCGACCAGCACCAGCCGGCCGCGGCTCCACTTCGGCACGCTCGGCACGTCTTCCAGAGCGCCCGTGACCACGAGGTCGGCCGGGTCGGTGGCGGCGATCATCATCGCGGCGGGCGTGCGGTCGGCGGCGAAGGCCTCGCCCAGCACGGCGAGCCAGCGGGACGGGGCGGTGGCACGGGCTTCGGTCGTGCTCAGCGGTGTCCTGCGGGGCAGGTTGGCGAACCAGCCGCCCGAGCCGTCGTCGTGGACCTGGTAGCCGAAGAACGCGCGCTCACCGAAGACGAGCCGCATCGCGCCGCCGGTCGGCGGCGCACCGGTGCGCGCCAGCCGGGCGCCGAAGCCGAGCAGACCGGCGTACCGGGGGCCCGGCGCGTCCGGGTCGATGATCCGGCGCACGGTCGACCGGATGCCGTCCGCGCCGACGAGCAGGTCGGAGTCCACTTCGGACCCGTCGGCGAAGCGCGCGGTGACGTGCGGGCCGTGGTCGACGGCGGCGACGAGTTCCTTGCCGTGCTCGACGGTGATGCCGCGCCGGACGGCTTCCTCGCGCAGCACGCGGTACAGGTCCGAACGCCACACCAGCAGCTGCGGCGGCTCGCTGCCGAACCGGCCGAGCGTCTTGCCGGTCCAGCTCTGCAGCTCCATCGCGGTCATCGGCGTGCCGATCGCGCGCACCGCGTCGGCCAGCCCCACGACCTCCAACGCCTGCAACCCGTTGGGCGCGATGCTCAGCGCACCGCCGGAGCCGTCGGCCGTGCGGTCGTACCGCTCGTGCACGGTCGCCTCGATCCCGGCCTTGCGCAGCGCCATGGCGGCCACCGGACCGCCGATGCCGCCGCCGATCACGGTCGCTCTCATCGTTCCCCCTCGTGGAAGCCCGCCCACAGCGGGCGCCAGTCCTCGATGCGCTCCAGGAAGCGCCGGACGAACGCCACCTCGGCGTTCAGCAGGGCGATCCGGTACTCCTCCTCGACCAGGAACAGCGGGTGCGCGTCGGCGCCCGCGATGACCGCCTCGGCCTCCTCCACCTGCCGGCGCAGCCCGTCCAGCCGGTCGCGCAGGAGCGTGACGACCTCGTCGGGGTGCAGTGCGGCGATCATGGACAGGGCCGCGACGAACCGCGGGTACTCGTGCGCGGGTTCGGCGACCAGCTCGCGCATCCAGTCCTTGAGCTCCGCCCGCCCGGCGTCGGTCAACGCGTAGACGGTCCGCTCCGGCCGCTGGCCCTCGCGGGACGTCCCCTGCTCGACGATGAACCCGGCCTTGGCGAGCTGCCCGAACACCATGTAGAGCGAGCCGTGGGTGAACTTGATGCTGCGGTCGTCCCCGTGCGCACGCATGAGCCGGCTCAGCTCGTAGGGGTGCATGGGCTCCCGGACGAGGTAGCCGAGCACCGCCAACCCGAGCAGGTTGCCGACCTTCCGCTTGGATCTCACCGCCACCTCCTAGTCAACTCTGACTATCCACGAGCAGCTAGTCAGAGTCAACTATTCGCGTGAGCGCGAAGAAGGCCCGAGGCGGAACCCCGGGCCTTCCTGTCGTCACGCGGTCCGGCGGCGTCCCGCGGTCCGGGTGCCCGCACCGAGCGCCACGGCGAGCAGACCCAGCAGGCTCAACCAGAGCACGCTCGCGCCCGTGTCGGCCAGGCCGCCGCCACTCGGGCCACCCCCCGCCGCCGGCTGACCCGGGATGGGCTCACCGGTCGGCGGCACGTCCGGGTCGGGCACCTCGGGACCGGGGTCGAAGTGGATGTCGACCACGTCCGCCCCACCGCGGACCACCTTGAAATACGCGTACGGACCCCAGTTCGTGTTGAATTTCCACGGCCCGACCAGCACCGGCGTGTAGTACCCGACCGGGAGATCGGTGAAGGTGAACCCGCCGTCGGCGCCGGTCACCGTGCGCGCCACCGGTTGCCCGGTGATGAAGTCGAGCAGCACCAGCTTCACGCCCGGGATGCCGCGCGGTTCGGGACCGGTGCCGTTGAGCGCCCGACCGGACACCGTCCACACCGCTCCCGGCACGCGCGCCAGGTCGGAGCCGTGCGCGAGGCCGTTGGCGTGCTCCGGGCCGAAGTCGCACCAGGCGCCGAACAAGCCGTAGTCGCCCGCCCACCCGGGCACGGTCTCCCGGACGGTGAACGCCCGGGTCCCGCCGGGCGCGACCACGACGCCGCTGCCGTCCGGGGCGAACGGGCCCCACGCGGCGCCGTAGTCGGGCGCGGGCAGTTCGGCGCTGCCGCAGAACGCCCTGGCCAGGATCGGGGCGTCACCCGAGTTGGCCAGCGTGATCGTGATGTCCACCGGGTCACCCACACCGTAGGTGTCGCGGTCGAACGCCAGGGTCGCGTGCAGCCGGTCCGACAACGGGCGTTCCATGCGGAAGTACGCGGTGGTCTCCTGATCGCCCGTGACGACCAGTTCGGACTGTCCCTGGCTCACCCACCCGGTGTGCTCGTCCGTGGTGATCACCACGTAGGTGCCCGCGGGCGCGTCGTCCAACCGGTACGTGCCGTCGGCGCCGGTCTCCCCCGCGACCCACTTCCGCGGCCGACCGCCCTCGAAGGTGATGTCCACGCCCGGCAACGCCTCGCCCTGGTCGAACACGCCGTCGAGGTCGCGGTCGCCGTAGACGACGGCCACCACGTCGCCGGTCCGGTGGGTCACCGGGACGCTCAAGCCGAGCACGTTGTCGGCGGGGTCGGCTTCGTCGGTGGCCTCGATCCGGCCCTTCAGCCACGCCACCCCTTCCCGCACGAAGGCCACGTCGCCGACCAGGGTGACGGTGCGCTCGTCACCGGGTTCGAGGTACGCGCCCAGCCACGGCCGCAGGTCGCCCCACTGGTCGTGGTCGTAGTGGAACCCGTCCGCCGACGACTCGGGCACGAACCGCGCGAACGTCCTCGCGGTGCCGGCGTTGACCACCTTCACCGTCGCCGTCACCTGCTCGTTGATGTCGTAGGACGGCTTGCCGAACGACGCGGTCACCTTCACGTTCGGTGCGAGCCGCGGCGGCACCACGACCGGGCCGTCCACCACCGAGAAGATGGAGCGCGACGTCCCGCCCGCGTCGACCCCGATGGTGTAGGTGTCGCTGCCGTAGCGATCGCGGTACGGGCCGAGCACCAGCACGTCGTAGTCGCCCACCGGCAGGTTGACGAACCGCCACTCGCCGTCGTCGCCGGACACCGCCTCGGCGACCGGGACGCCGAACCGGTCGAGCGCGAGCAGCCGGACCCCGGCGAGCGGGGTCTCCGGTCCCTGACCGGAGTAGTAGCGCAGCAGGCCGGTGGCGTCACCGCGGGCGCCGACGACGCGCGCCGAGTCGGACGAGCCGACGTAGCCGTCCTCGTGCGTGCCGTGGTTGCCGAAGTTGCACTCGGCGAAGAGGAAGCCGCGTTCGTAGGCGCGCTGCGGCACGACGTCGGTCACGACCAGGACTTTCGTCTCGCCCGCGCCGACGGTGGTGCCGGGGCCGCCGACCGCGAGCGGCGCCCAGCCGGGACCGGTGCCGTCGAGGACGTGGGGCTCACCCGCGTGGTTGCAGACCGCGACCACGCCGGTCAGCGGCACGGTCCCGGAGTTGGCCAGGGTGATCCTGACGTTGACCTGGTAGTCGCGCCCGTAGGTGTCCCGGTCCAGTTCGAGGCGGGCGGTGAGCACGTCGGACACCGGTGTGGCGGTGGGGATCGCCAGGTCCGCGGTGGCGCCCTCCTCGACGGTGAACTCGCCGAAACCCGGCTTGACCACGACGTCGTCGTCCGGCAGGTACAGCCGGTACCGGCCGGTCGGCACGTCGGTGAAGGCGAGGCGACCTCCCCCGTCGGTCACCGCGGTCAGCGAGGTGACCGGCGCGCCACCGTAGGCGGAGAAGTGCAGGCCCGGCACGCCTTCACCGGCGTCGGCACGACCGTTGCCGTTCCCGTCGGTGTAGACGACGGCGGACACCGCGCCCCGCTTCTGCGCGACGACCGCCCGCGCGGTGGCCTGGTTGTCGGCCGGCGTCGGGTCGGGGATCGTGCCCTCCGCCCGGAACACCCGGATGGTGAACTGCGCGTGGTCGGCGAGGTGGTCCAGCGGCCGTGCCACCAGGTCGACCACCATCCGCTCGCCGGGGACCAGCGTGAAGCGGCCCGAGATCTGGTCCCAGCCGTCCCTGAGCCACACGTTGCCGTCGAAGACGACGAACTCCACCTCGGTGGCGACGTCGTCGCCGACGTTGTCGACGGTGACCCTGATCGGGAGGTCGGTCTCCGGCGGGTACTCGGCGCGGTCGAACGACGCGGTGATCCTCAGATCGGCCTCTGCCGCGGACTCGGCTTCGGGCTCGGCTCCGGCTGCGCGGTGTTCCCCGGTCGGGGCGGCGGGCCGGTCGGCCGTCGGCGGGCTCACGGGCTGGGTTTCGGGACTCGTGGTGGTGGTCGTCGTCTCGACCGGGGTGTCCGACGGCGTGACGTCGGCAGGTGCGGTGGTGGTGGTCTCCGGTGGTGGTTCGGCGGTGGTCTCCTGCGCCAACGCGGGCGTGCCGCCCAACGCGGTGGCAGCGACCAGCACGGCCGCCACCACGGTTCTCAGCGCGCGTTCGCGGACCGCGCGTGGGCGCGCGGCATCGTCAACGGACATGACCCGTTCCCCCCTCGTCGCCACCCTGCCGGTGTCGCTACGTCCCCCCGGACGTGGGGGCAGGGTTCGGCGGTGAATGTGGGCCGAGGCTACTGGTGACGCGGTGCCCGTCGCGGCGACTGTTCGGCGCAATGTGGCACCGCGGCCCGCCCCGACAACCCTACGTATGGCGCTGGTGACAACCGGCTACGGCTGGTTCGTTGGGTGAGGCGGAGCCTCCCCTGTCACGCGGCTCCCGCTTCCCTGTACCCAAGGAGACCACCATGCTCGTACGAAAGGCAGTCGGCGTCCTCGTCGGCGTGCTCGGCCTGCTGCTGCCGCTGGTCGCGGTGGCCGCACCCAGCGCGTCGGCGCAGCCGCAGGCCCTGGTGCGCACGCTGTACTACGACGTGAGCCAGGCCCAGGAGTTCGTGGCGGACTGGGACCGCGCCGCGACGAACTGGAACAACTCGGTGTCCAACGTCAAGCTGGCCCGCCGGACCTCCACCTCCGGCGTCAACATCCGCATCCTGGCGGACAACGGCTGGCCCAGGGCCTACGTGAGCTCGCTCGGCAACGGCACCGTCTACATGGGACGCCAGGCCGTGCAGCAGGGCTACTACCGGCCCCGGATCTCGACCCACGAGATCGGGCACATCCTCGGCCTGCCGGACCGGCGGACCGGCCTGTGCGCCGACCTGATGTCCGGTTCCAGCGCGCCGATCTCGTGCCGCAACGACCTGCCGAACGCCGCCGAGCGCGCCGAGGTGGAGCGCCGGTTCGCCGGTTGGCTCGCCGGGGCTGACGTGCGCGCGGCGGGCTTCACGGGCAGCAGCACGGAGTGCTTCGTGTACTGATCGGCGACCGTGGCCGAGCCCCGCGAGCGGCGTCTCGCGGGGTTCGGTCACGGGCACAGGCGCTGCTCGCCGACGCCCGGGAAGTACCGGGCCCAGGCGACCGAGTCGTCGTTCGCCCACGGCCACGCGCAGACGTCGCGCAGCAGGCGTTCGTCGTCGAGGTCGAGCCGCCACTGGCTGCCCGCGGGGTCGGCGAGGGTCAGCTCACGGGCGTCGGGCCGGTAGCGGGTGTGGTCCGCGGCGACGGGCAGGCCCTCGACCGACGCCACCGGCCGCGGATCGCCCGCGGTGCCGATGTCCCACACCTGCACGACGCCCGGCCGGCCGCCGATCACCAGCGCGCGGTCGTCCGCGGCGAACTCCACCACCGGCGTGGACAGCGCCAGGTCCGTCAGCAGCGCCCAGTGCCGGGGCGCCGACGGGTCGGTCACGTCGAACACCTCGACCTCCTTGGTGGTCTCGTTCACCACGGCGAGGAACCTCCCGCCCGGGCTGAACACCGCGTGCGCCTTGCCCTCCACGATCAGCAGGGGTCCGGCCGGTGTCGCCCGACCGGTCGGGTCGAGGTGCCACAGCACCACGTGCCGCTCCACGTAGTCCGAGCCGTAGCCGACCGTCACCACCACCCGGGCGTCGCCGCGCAGCTCGACGCTCTCCGCCCGCTTGCCCGGCAACGGGATCTCGGTGACCGGCCCAGTGCCGTCCCACCGCCACAGCGTCGCCGCCCCGGTGTCGGGCACCGCGTTGCCGGGGTCGTCGAAGCGCTGCGGCACCTCGCGCCTGCCGACGCCCGCCAGCACCGTGCCGTCGCGGCTCATCGTCTGCACGTCCACGTGCCGGAGCCGGCCGACCAGGCGCGGCTGGTCGGGTTCGGCGAGGTGCCACAGGCCGGTGAAGCCCTGGTCGTCCTCCAGCAGGAACACCCTGCCGTCGCGGCTGATCCTGCCGATCCGGCCCGACGCGGGCACCTCGGCCAGGTGCCTGGCCTTGCCGCCCTCGATCCGCCACACCGTGCCGGACCGCGCGTCGGCTGCCGTGGAGACCGCGATGTCGCCTTCCGGCGCCGGCGTCAACCGGTCCCACAGCGGTCGGGTGGCCAGCGGCGCGGCGCTCGTCGCGGCCCACGCGACCCGCACCGCGTTGAGCGCTTCGGCGGTGGGCGAGACCCGGTAGGCGGCGAGCGCGAGCCGGAGGGCGTCGGCGGGCCGGTCCGGGAGCAGGCGCAGCGCGGCATCGGCGGCACGCATCGACAGCGCGCCGTTGCGCTGGACGGCCGCCCGGTTCTCCGCGACCCCGGCGTAGGCCGCGGTGCCCGCCAGCACCACCACGAGGGCCACCAGGAGCGCGACGTACTGCTTGAGCCTGCGGGTGCGGCGCCGTTGCGCGGCACGCCGGGAGTCCTCGGCCGCGATCGACGCTTCGAGGAACGCGCGTTCCCGGCCGGTGAGCCGCTCGTCCAGGCCGCGGGCCTGTTCCAGCCGGGCACCCCGGTACAGCGCGTCGGGGTCGCGGTCGTGCGCTTCCCACGTGTCCGTGGCGTCGGCCAGCTCACGGTGCCGTCGCAGGGCTTCCCGGTCGCTCGCGAGCCAGTCCCGCAACCGCGGCCAGGCCTGGATCACCGCCTCGTGGGTGAGTTCCACGGCGTCGTCGTCCAGCGTGATCAGCCGTGCCTGGGCCAGCCGGTCCAGCAGCGCCTGGTCCACGTCCAGTTCGTGGCGGCGCACCCGCCGCCGGGTGTCCTCGGTGCCCTCGCCGAGCGCGATGAGCCGCAGCAGCACCGACCGGGCGTCCCGCTGCCCTTCCGGTGACAGACCGCCGAACACCTCCTCGGCGGTGCGGGCGATGGCGTGCTCCACCCCGCCCGCCTGCTCGTACCCGGCCAGCGACAGGGTCATCCCGCGACGACGCCGCCACGTCTCGACCAGCGCGTGCGACACCAGCGGCAGCGCCGAGGCCCGACCGGTCACGTCGGCGACCAGCCTGACCACCAGCGCGGTCTCGACGGTGGCGCCCGCGCGGGCGGCGGGTTCGGTGATCGCCCGCCGCAGCTCGTCGGCCGTCATCGCGCCGACCAGCACCTGGCCGCCGTGCAGCGCGGCGGTCAGCTCCGGGTGCCCGCCGCAGTGGCCGTAGAAGTCGGCGCGGACACCGATCACGACCCGCACGCGGCTGTTGTCGGCGTCCGCGGCGAACACCAGCGCACGCACCAGCCACTCCCGGTCGGCCGCGGAGCACTGGGTGAAGACCTCCTCGAACTGGTCCACCACCAGCAGGAGGTCCCGGTCGGCCATGGCGCGGCGGATCCACAGGTGCAGGTTCCGGTGCGACTGCGCGAGGTCGGCCCGCACCGCCACCGGCGACTCGTCGGTCAGCCCGGCGAGCGCGACCGCGCACTCCTCCAGCGGGTCGCGGCCGGGCGTGATGATGACGACCGGGTCCTCGCTGCGCGCCACCAGCCCGGCCCGCAACAGCGACGACTTGCCCGAGCCGGACGCGCCGAACAGACCGGTGAACCGGCGCCGCCGAACGAGGTCGACCAGGGTCCCGGTGAGCGCCTCGCGACCGAAGAACCGATCGGCGTCGGAGGTCCGGAAACCGGCGAGCCCGACATAGGGACTTTCGCCCGGTCTCGGTTCCGGAATGTCGTCGACGGCGATCTCGGACCACCGGGCACGCCATTCCTCGACGTCGCCGCCGCACGCGCGGACGAACGCCAACGTCACCGCCAGGCTGGGCAGCTTGCGCCCGGCGGTGGCCGCGGACAGCGCCGCGGCCGAGTAGTTCGCCCGTTTGCCCAATTCGCGGTAGGTCGGTCGGCCCGCTTTCTCGCGCAATCGGCGCAGCCCGGCCGCGAAGCGCAGCACCGCGGTCTCGTCGGACGCCAGTGGTGTTTCCCGTCGCGGCACCGTTGCCCCCTTCGACCGGGCCATTGTCCACACAACACCGTTCAACGCACGGATCCTGACACTGAACAATCACCTGCACCTAGCGTTCGACACCTCGATCCGGGAAAAGCCGAATTCCACGTCGAACGGTATGGGAACGCCGGACTTTTCCACGTCGAACGATTCGGGAGGTATTCGTGTCAAGACACCGATCACGGATAGCGGCGGTGGTGGTGCTCCTCGCCGCCACGGCCACCGCGTTACCCGCCGCCACCGCGTCACCCGCCTCACCGGCCGCCGGTGGCGCGGACCACGACACCCGGCGGCACGAGGTCACGCTGATCACCGGTGACCGGGTCGTGATCGCCGGCGACCGGCTCGCCTCGGTCGTCCCCGGCACCGGGCGCGAGGGCGTCACCTTCCAGACGTTCCGGCGCGACGGCCACGTGCACGTCGTCCCGCGCGACGCGGCCCGCGCCCTCGCCGGAGGCAGGCTGGACGGGCGGCTGTTCGACGTCACGGGCCTGGTCGAGGCCGGTTACGACGACGCCCGCCGCGACAGCGTGCCGCTCATCGTCACCCGCGCCGGCGACCGGGCTCCCGAGGTGTCGACCTTGCACGTCACCCGTGACCTGCCGACCGTGCGGGCCGTCGCCGCCGTGACGCCCAAGGCGACCGCGTCGGCGGGCTGGTCGGCGCTGCTGGCCGATCCCGGCGTGGCCAAGGTGTGGCTGGACGGCGTGCGCCGGCCGACCCTGGACCGCAGCACCGCCCAGATCGGCGCGCCCACCGCCTGGGCCGCCGGGTACACCGGTGCCGGGGTGACGGTCGCCGTGGTCGACACCGGGGTGGACGGCGACCACCCGGACCTGGCCGGTCGGGAGATCGCCGAGCGCAACTTCACCGCCGACCCGGACGCCACCGACCTGATCGGCCACGGCACGCACGTCGCCGCGACCATCGCCGGCCACGGCACGCCGTACCGCGGGGTCGCACCGGACGCGCGGCTGCTCGACGCCAAGGTCTGCGGCGCGAGCGACGGGTGCTCCGAGTCGGCGATCGTGGCCGGTGGGCCTGAACCGCGAGGTCGAGAGCTACGACGTCACGTTCGAGCACGTCGACCGGGCGGGCAAGCCCGAGGGCGATTTCCTCACGCTCGTGTTCGGGCTCTCCAACTCCCGGTCCAGGTACCTCACCGACGCCGACGGCACGGTGACCGTGCGGCTGCCGAAGGGCGACTACTACGCGCTGACCGACATGTTCCCGACGGGTGGCGAGAACACCGTCCTGGTCCAGCCCGGCTTGGCGGTCCGGGGCGACACCACGGTCACGTTCGACGCCCGCACGGCGAGACCGGTGCGGATCACGCCGCCGGAAGCAGACGCCACCGCCGGGTTGGCGGCCGTCGTGGTCAACCGGGTGTACGAGGGCGTGTCCGACGCCGTGGGCGGCGTCTACCCGACCGGCTTCCCGCCGGGGATGGCGCTCGGCCACGTGGGTCCGGAGCTGCCCGCCGACGAGGTGGCCGTGCTGACCGGTGCCGAGTTCCGGGGCACGCCGGTCGGCTCGATGCCGGTGACGTACCGGTTGGCTTGGTTGGAGCAGGGGCGGGCGCCCACCGGTCTCGTCCGCGCTCCCGGTCGGGGTGAGCTGGCCGAGGTGCGGACGAAGTTCGGGGCGGGTCTGCCGGGGAAGCAGTACGTGCACACCGGGATCCCGGTCCTGCCCTCGGGGCTGAGCGGCATCGCCGAAATGCTGCCCGTGCCCGCGGGCGGTACCACGATCGACTACGTGACGACCGGGGGCGTGCGGTGGGACTGGCTGTTTCTCCAGGACGGGGCGCGGGGCAGCGAGGCGGTCCTGCAGTCGGCGTCGCCGGAGGCGTACCGGGCCGGTCGGCGGTACTCGGAGTCGTTCAACCAGCCGGTGTTCGGGCTGTCCGGGCCGACGTCGCTGTACCGGCGGGGTGACGAGATCACCGCCGACCTGTGGCTGTTCGGGGACCGCGCGGGCAACCTGGGCGACTCGGTGGTCGAGAAGGCGCGCACGGCGTTGTTCCGCGACGGTGTGCCGGTCGGTGAGACCGCGATGGCCGGTGTCGGCAGGTTCACCGTGCCCGCGGGCCCGGCCGAGTACCGGCTGGAGGTGGAGGGCGTCCGCTCCGCCGACGTGTCACCGTTCAGCACGTCGGTGAGCGGCACCTGGACGTTCCGCTCGGACACCACCGACCAAGCCCGACCGCTGCCGCTGACCGTCGTCCGGTTCACGCCCGAACTGGACGACAACGGCGCGGCCCCCGCCGGCCGCGTCCTCCCCGTACCGCTGGTGGTGGAACAGCAGCAGGGTGCGGACAACGGTCGGGTGGGTCGGGTCGAGGTCGAGGTGTCGTTCGACGACGGCACCACGTGGACCAAGGTCCCGGTCGTGCACCACACCGCCCTGGTCCGCTCGGGTCCGGCCGGCACGTGGGCGTCCTTCCGGGTGAGCGCGACCGACAGCAAGGGCAACACGACCCGCCAGACGGTGATCCACGCCTACCGGATCACCTGACGGTGCTGCGCCCGTGACGGGGTCGACACCGCCGGACCCCGTCACGGGTGACCCGGAACCCACCAGCCACCGCCCGTTCGGGTGACGTGGACGCGGTGGCAACGGTGTCGGCGTGGCTACCCCGTTCCGATGCTGCCCGCCTGCACGATGTCTTCCGCGCTCCCGGCCACAACGTTGACGGTGACCGGTGGCGGGGCCGTGCGGAGGGCGCGGCACAGCATGACGAGCAGGACTGCCTGCGCTGACAGGACAGCGCACACGGTGAACCACATGATTGCGGTGATCGACAGCTCGTTCGTCATGTCGTCCCCTTTCCACCCGTCCGGTGATCTCCGTTGCCGCTAGCGTGGGACGGCCGGTGGACGTCCCGGTAGCAGAGGGACCTTTCCGGGACGTCGCAGGGGACACGCCGAGGAGTGACGAGTGCAGCCGTCTGCGCAGGAACGAGCCTTCGCCGCCGAGGTGGAGCGGCACCGCGCCGCTGCCCGCGTCACCCAGGACTGGGTCGCGCAGCGCGTCGGCCTGTCCCGTTCCAAGGTCTCCGAGGTGTGCGGGGGCCGCTACCTGCCGAGCCGACAGGTCTTGGACGCGCTCATCACCGCGCTGGCCATGGAACACGAACGCGCTGTGCAGCTGTGGAAGGCCGCGTGGGAGGGACGTGAGCAACGGCGCAGGGCCGAGCGGTCGAGCCGGCAGGAGGTCCCCGACGACTGGTCGTCGTTGCCCGTCCTGCCCGTCGAGGTGCGGTCGCTGCTGCGTGCGCAGGAGGTCGCGGCCCGCGAGCTTCCGTACCAGTTGCCCGGCGCGCGCAAGCCGTCACTGGACACGGTGTACGTCCGCCAGGAACTCGGCTCCGGCACCGAGGAAGCACATGACGAACAGCACCGCACGGAACCGGAACTGGACGAGCGCGGCCTGCTCCGGGAACGGGCCGCCCCCAAACCGCGGCTGGCCGTCCGGCCGCCGGCCCGCACGGTGCAACAGGCATTGGACGACGACGAGCACGTGCTGGTCACCGGCGGCCCGGGGCAGGGCAAGTCGACCCTTTCGCTGCGCCTGGCAGGTGAGATCGCCGCCCGGTGGTCCGGCGGCGACACCCCCGCGCCGCTGGCCGAACCGGTGGTGCCCCTGCGGCTCACGGCCCGGGAGCTCGCCACCCGTCTCGACCTGCCGTTCCCCAAGGCACTGGTGGACAGCATCGGCGCCGACTACGGCTCGCTGCTGTGGTCCGAGGTCAGTCCCGCGCAGGTGGCGCGGCGGGTGGCCAACTGCCGGTGGCTCCTGCTGATCGACGGCTTGGACGAGGTCGCCGACCCCGCCGACCAGAGCCGCCTGCTGCACGTGCTGGAGCAGTGCGCGGCGCCGGGCTCGCCGTACCGCGTCGTGGTGACCACCAGGCCGATCGAGGGCTCGATCCTCGCCCCGCTCCAACGCGCGTCGGCCGCCCGGTACGAGTTGCAGCCGTTCGACGAGGAGGCGCTGCGCCGCTTCGCGGACAACTGGTTCGACGGTGGCACGGGCGATGCCGATCGGTTCATCCGGCAGCTCCAGGCCGTGCACCTGGACGAACTCGTCCGCGTTCCCCTGCTCGCGACCATCGCGGCGATCATCTTCGAGCAGTTCGGCGACCGACCGCTGCCGGACAACCAGTACGAGCTCTACGAGGCGTACCTGGGCTACCTGCTCACCGCCCACCCGACCGCGCCCGGCCCGTTCGACGGGCTGCGGGACGACCTGCTCCAGCACCTGGGCCGCGTCCGCCTCCGGACCGACACCTCGCTCGTGGCCGCTGCTCGCGCGTGGGTCTCCGAACGCCTACCCGTGCGGGTCGGGTGGACCGAAGAGCTGACCACCTTCCTCACCGCGGTCGGCCCGCTGGTCCAGCGCGGTGACGACCTCCGCTTCCTGCACCACAGCTTCGCCGAGCACCTGGCCGCCACAGCCGGCGCCCGCGAGCTGCCCGCCCGCTTCGCCGCCGACCACCACGACTTCAAGTCCCTGCTGCACAACGCCTTGCAGGGTGATCAAGGCCGGCACGCACGGGCCGTGCTGCTGCACTACACCCACCTGCACCGCGACCAGGCCGACCACGTGGTGCGGTGGCTGCACGCGGGCGGCGCGAGCCACCACGTCCTGGCGGCGAAGCTCCTCGCCCAGCACCTCCCGGCGGGCACCGAGGTCGTCGACGACTTCCTGGCCACGACCCGTGCGTGGGCGATGACTGCGGAGTACCTGGGCGCGGAGGTGCTGCGCCACGTGAGCCGGGCCGCCCACCACCCGACGCTCGTTTCGTGGCTGCTCGACCTGATGCGCGACGACCGCGCGCCGTGGCGGTCCCGGATCGAGGCGGCGACCGCCCTGGCCACCCGACTCCGCACGGTCCACGCACCGGAAGCGGTCACCCTGCTCTGCGCGGTCGCCGACGACACCGGTGTCGCGGTGACCGATCGCCTCGCCTCGGCCGAGGCGCTGTCGCAGTGCGGGCCGTCCGAACGTGACGCGGCCGAGCGCGGCTTGCGCGCCGTCCTGGCCGATCCCGATGTCGAGATGTCCGACTGCCGCACGGCCGCGGTCGTCCTCGCGAGCCTGAGCCCCGAAGGGCGCGACGCCGCCACGAAGGCCCTGCTGGACTTCCTCGACGATCCCCTCATGCCGAACGGCGACCTGGTGGAGATCGCGACCGGGCTGGTGGAGATCGGCGTCGAGTTCCACGCCAGGTGCGCCGAGGTGTTCTTGGCGGTGTTGCGGGATCCGGTCGACTCGATGACGGGACGCAGGGACGCCGCCATCGCCCTCGCCTCGCTGGGAGCCCAACACCTGGAGCAAGCCGCGGCCGCTCTCGTGGACCAGGTCGGACAACGGCGGCTCTATCGCTTCCGACGTATCGCCGCGGCGCAGACACTCGCCGAACTGGGCCCGGAGCACCGCACCACCGCCGCGGAACTCCTGCGTGCGATGTCGATGGAGCATCACCTGACGCACGCCGACCGTCGCAGCGTCTTCACCGCGTTGATCGATCTGGGCGCGTGCGGCCCGGATGAAGCCGCCGTGCATCTGCGCCGGACACTCGAGGATCACCAGGCGGACGAGAACGCGGCCTACTGGGCCGCTCGAAGCCTTGCCGACCTCGGCCCGGTCTACCACGACGAGGCGGCACGGCACTTGCTGCGCATCGCCGACGACCCGTTGGTGACCGGCTACGAGCGCGAAGGTGCTCTTGGCAGGCTGGCCGAGTTCGGTGAACCTCACCGGACTGCCGCGATCAGCCGATTACGCCGTGATCTCGCCGATCCGGACACCGACCCGGCCCTGCGGTACGACGCGGCGAGCGAGTTGAGCCGCCTCGGACCGGAATTCCACGGCGAGGTGGTGGCGAACCTGCTCGACGTCCTCACGCAGAATCTGCGGCCCTACGACGCCTCCAGGGCTTGGCGGATGCTCGCGTCCCTCGACACCCGGCACGAGGAAGCCGCCGCAGCAGCACAGCTCAGGCTGCTCACACCTACAACGACCGAAGATGCCTACCGGATAACGTTCTCCGATCAGCCGAACATCAGCGCGGAGAACGTCGACCGGGCTGCCGCCGAGCTGTTGCGAGTCATCGCCGACACGAGGCTGTCGATGACCAACAGGCAGCATGCGTGCGCGAAGCTCGTGGGACTGCACCGCCGGTTCCACCAGCCCTTGTTGGCGCTCACCATCGACCTACGGACGGCGGACAGGTTTTGGTCGACGGCGAGCTATTTCACGGAAACCGCCCCCCGGGTGCGAGCTCGATTGGCGGATCACATCCGGCGGGTGACCGGTACGACCGAGGACGCCGAGGTCGTCATCGCGGCGGTGAGGGCAATGGTCGAACTCGGTCACCACGACGAGTCGACGGCATCGCTGGTGCGTGCCGTCATGGTGGACCAGGTGGTCGAACCGAACACTCGCATCAGAGCTGCCATCTTGTTGGCCGGCCTCGATTCCCACTGCGTAGAAGAAGCAGTCGACTTCGTCGCCGACACCACCCCTCACACCCGCACCTGGTTCGGGAAGCACTCGCTGCTCCAACTGGCGCGTCTGGGCGGCGACGTCACGTCACACGCAGCCGGACAGTTGAGTCGGGATACCGACTGCGCCGCAAAGCGCGGCATACGCCGAGTTGGTCACGGACCTCCACGGGCAGCCTGACCCGGAGGCGCTCCGTGCACTACGAGAGTTGGCGGACGACGCCCACCTTCCTGCGGACAAGCGCGGCGATGCCTTCACGGCCTTGGCACGGTTCGAGCCAAACCCAACAGAGGCCATCGTCTACCTCGAGTCGGCGGTGAGCGACAAGGACGCCTCTGTCGACGAACGTGGCCGAGCCGCCCGCAACCTGGCCCAGCTCGATCGGTCCCACTGGGCGAGCTGTGTTGCGACCTTGAAGCGGATGCTCATCCACTCAATGGTCACGTTGGAGGAGCAGGTTGGGCTGGTCAAGCGGCTCGGCGAGCTGAACGCCCTACGCCAAGGCGAGATCGACAAGCTCAACCTCGCGGTCGTCCACCATCCGAGCGCACCTACGACCATCCGGCGAAATGCCCTCGAGCGGGTCGCGGACCGGACCAGAGATGCCCTCTTCGAGGAACTCGTCACGGATCGCACGACACCGCCCGCAGTCCGCCTCACGCGTCACACGAGTCCCTCACTGACCGATGTGATGGTCAAGGAATCGCGTGAGGTGTTGACCGCGGTCGAGTCGACTCCCACCGAGCGGGTCGCGGCGGCAGTCGCGTTGGCCGGTGCATCACCCCAGGTGGGGCGGGAAGCGGTCGACGCACTGACCGAGTTGGCTTCGAAGCGCGCCACCCGGTTCCGCGCCTGGCGCGCGCTGGCCACCTGCGGCACGCCGCACCGACGTGAAGTGGTGGCCAGTGCCCTCGGTGTTGTCGGGGACGAGGCAGAACCCCTGCGCGCCAGGGTCCGGGCCGTGGGGCTGATCAAGGATCTCTTGCAGGTTCCACCGGCCGAAGTGCTGGACTTCCTGCGTCGGATCGCGTCCGACGAGCGGACGCCGTCGTGGCGGCGGATCGATGCGTTGTTCCGGCTCCGGAACGTCCAAGGGTTGGACGGCATCCGAGCCGTGCGCGACGACGAGCGCACGTCGTCCACCATCCGGTGGCTCGCGGCCAGGATGTTGGTCGACTACCGCCCGGAGGACCGCGCCAAGGGAGCCGCGTGGTTGCGGGCGATCGCGGCCGACACCGCGCAACGGCCGGCGTTGCGGTGCGCGGCGGCGGCGGACCTCGCCCGGTTCGGCGCACCTGGTCGCGCCCACTCCGCCGAGATCGCCCACGGGATGGCCGTGGACGACGCACTGCCGTCGACGTGCCGGGTCCGCGCGGCCGGCATCCTCTCGCAGGCGGCACCCAGCAGGCGGCCGGAGGCGCTGGCGATCCTCCGCGAGCTGTGCGCCACGGAGAACCCGCTGCACCGGCTGCTCGCGGTGGAGGCGGTCGCCGCCATCGCACCGCTGGAGGCCACGAACCCGCTGCGCGCGATGACGCGCGATCGCGGCCTCCCACCGGTGGCACGGCTGCGCAGCGCCGAAGCGCTCGTCGCCAACCACCGCGAGCAGCGCGAACCCGCCGTGATCGCGGTACGTGAGGTGGCGTTCGACGAACGCCTGCCCCAGCACGTCAGGGTGCGCGCCGCGCGGAACCTCGCCCGGTGGAGCGAGGTGTTCCGCGACGACGCCCGTCGGCTGCTGTGCACCCTGCTGGAGCGGTGAGTGGTCAGCGCAGGCTCAGCGGACGCAGGTCGGTCCAGTGCTCCTCCACGTAGGCGACGCACGCGTCACGGGTGTCGGGGCCGAAGGTGGACGTCCAGCCGGCCGGGATGTCGGCGAACGACGGCCACAGCGAGTGCTGGCCCTCGTCGTTGACCAGGACGTGGAAACGGCCTTCGGGGTCTTCGAACGGGTTGGTCATGGCTCGATCCTCCGGTCGGGGTCGGTCGTCGCGTGGTGCAGGTGGTGCAGCACGCGGTCGGCCAGGTGGTGGGCGGTGGGCGGGGTGAACAGGTCGGTCGCGTAGACGAGGAAGCACGGCACGGGGCCGTCGTCCTGCGATTCGTAGAAGCTGACGGTCAGCTCGGCCGGTGTGGTGCCGGTGGGGACGGCTTCGAGCGTGCCCGTGCCGCCTTCCAGGGTCGACAGGACCGCCTTCTCGTGGTGGACGATCATGACCTGCGGTTCGGCGGGCACCGGGACGTCCGCGTGCTCGAACGCGGCCAGGTCGGTGGCGCGGACGCGGGCCAGCAGCTCGGTGTAGCTGGGGTCGCCGGCGGTGTCGGTCCGCAGCACGACGCGGTTGAAGAAGCAGCCGACCAGGTCGGCCAGCGCCTCCTCGGTCCGACCGGCCACCATCGTCCCGATCGGCAGGTCCGTGCCGTACGGGGTCAACGCGGCGGCGACGGCGGCCTGCACCGCCATGAACATGCTGGTGCCGGTGCGGGCGGCCAGTCGGTCGATCGCCGCGTGCAGCGGGGCGGGCAGCGTGAACGGGATCACCTCGGCCGGGTGACGCCCCGGACGCCGTTCGCCCCGGTAGGGCAACTCCAGCACGGGCAGGTCGCGCAGCGTGTCGCGCCAGAACGCGTGCTGCTCCTCCCCCACCGATTCCACGACTTCCAGCGACCACAACGTGTAGTCGGCGTAGGTCACCGGCAGTTCGGTCCACAGTGGAGCGTCACCGGCCCGCCGTGCCGCATAGGCGTGCTGGAGGTCGCGGAACAGCGGCACGACCGACCACTCGTCCACCGCCAGGTAGCTCATGGTCACCAGCAGCGCCTGCGCGCCGGACGCGTCCACGACCAGCCGGGCGCGCACCGGCGGGTGGCTGGGCTCCACCGGCGCGGCCGCGAACGCGGGCAACGCCTCGTCCAACGACGGCACCTGCGCGACCTCCAGCGGCGGCACGGGCACAGCACGCTGCCGGTCGCCGTCCAGCGCGGTGCGCAGCGGTTCGTGCCGGTCCGCGACGTCGGCGTAGGCGGCGACGAGAGCGGGCACGTCGAACGGGTCGCGAGCGCGCAACGCCAGCGCGTGGTCCCACCCGGCCGGACCGCGCTGCACGGGCGCCAACGGCAGGTCCACCGGCCGGTCGAACCGGCGCAGCCGCGGCCGGGCCGAGGTGGCGCCGCTCAGCCGACCGGCCAGCCCGGCGACGGTCGGCGAGTCGAACACGTCGCGCAACGCGATGTCGACCCCGAACACCGACCGGACCTTGCCGACCAGCCGCATGGACGCCATCGAGTGGCCACCCAGGCCGAAGAAGTTGTCGTGGATGCCCGGCGACACACCAAGGATTTCGGCGAACAGCTCCGCGATCGCCTTCTGCTCCGGCGTCACGGGCCGGTCGTCGCCGGTCAGCGCGGTCCAGTCGGGCCGCGGCAGGGCACGGCGGTCGAGCTTGCCGTTCGGGGTGAGCGGCAGCGGGCCGTCCAGGAAGAGCACCGTGGCCGGGACCATGTACTCGGGCAGCCGTTCGGCGACGAACGCCCGCAGGTCGTCCTCCGTCGAGCCGACCACGTACCCGACGAGCCTGGTCACGTCACCCGTGCGGTCGGCGAGCACGGCCGCCTGCGCCACGGCCGGGTGCCGGGCCAGGGCGGCTTCGATCTCGCCCAGCTCGATCCGGAAGCCCCGGATCTTGACCTGGGTGTCGACGCGCCCGAGGAAGTCCAGGTTGCCGTCGGCACGCCAGCGCGCCCGGTCACCCGTGCGGTACATGCGGGCTCCCGGCGGCCCGAACGGCGACGCGACGAAACGAGACGCGGTCAGCGCGGCCTGCCCGAGGTACCCGCGGGCCAGGCCGCGACCGGACACGTACAGCTCGCCGACCACACCGGGCGGCACCGGGCGCAGCCGGTCGTCCAGCACGTACACGGTGGTGTTGGGGTCGGGGATGCCGATCGGCACGGCCGAGTCCCACTCCGGCACGGCCTTCCACAGCGTGGAGTTCACCGTGGCCTCGGTGAGGCCGTACGCGGCGAGCAGGTTGAGGCGACCGGCCCAGCGGCCGATCACGTCCGGCGGCACGGTCTCCGTGCCGACCAGGATGGTGGAGCCCTCGGGCAGCTCGCAGTCGGCGGGCAGCGCGGACACCAGCGACGGCGGCAGGATCATGTGCGTGATCCGCCGGTCGCGCAGGAAGTCGGTCAACTCGGGGCCGGCGACCCGCACCTCGTCCGGCGCGAACACCAGCCGCCCGCCGACGCACAGCGCCATGGTCAGCTCGAACACCGCCACGTCGAAGCCGACGGACGTGAACTGCAGCACCCGGCTCTCGGCCGTCAGCCCCATCCGGTCGATCGCGGTCGCGGCGAGGCTCGCGATGCCCTCGTGCGGCACCACCACCCCCTTGGGCCGACCGGTCGACCCGGACGTGTAGATCACGTACATCGCCGAGTCCAGCGACAGCGGTCCGCCGGTCACGGCCGAGTCGTCCACCGCGGCCAGTTCCGCGACCACCTCCGGGGCGTCCAGCAGCACCGCGGGCACGGGCACCGGCGCGTCGGACGTGGTCACGACGACCGACGCCGCCGAGTCCTCGATCATGTACGCGATCCGGTCGGCCGGGTGCGAGAGGTCCAGCGGCAGGTAGGCGGCACCGAGCTTGAGCACGCCCAGCACGGTGGCGACCATGTCCGCCGACTTGGGCACCGCGATGCCCACGACCGACTCGTGGCCGACGCCGCGTGCGGCGAGGAGCCGGGCGATCCGGTTGGACCGGGCGTCCAGCCAGGCGTAGCCGACCGAACGGGTGCGGTCGACCACGGCGACGGCGTTCGGCTGCTCCGCCACGCACCGGGCGAACATCGTCGTGAACGTCTCCTCCGGCACCTCCCGCGCGGTCCGGTTGAACTCGTCCACCACGCGCCGGCGCTCGTCGGGCGCGAGCAGGTCCACCGCGCTCACCGGCGCGGTCGGCTCGGCCAGCACGGCGCCGACCAGCGTGACCAGCCGGGCGCCGAGGCGTTCGACGGTCACCCGGTCGAACAGGTCCGTCGCGTACTCCAGCCGGCACACCACCGGACCGTCGACCACCTCGGTGAAGCTGAACACCAGGTCGAACTTCGCCGTCGTGGTCTCGTGGCCGACCCACGTCACCGGCAGCCCGTCGAACTCGCCCGCGTCTCCACCGCGGCTGTGGTAGCCGACCATGACCTGGAACAACGGGTTGCGCGCCGCCGAACGGGTCGGGTTGATCCGGTCCACCACGGCCTCGAACGGCACGTCCTGGTGCGAGAACGCGGCCAGCGACGTCTCCTTCACCCGCGCCACCAGCTCGGTGAAGCACGGGTCACCGGACAGGTCGGCGCGCAGCACGAGCGTGTTGACGAAGAAGCCGACCAGCTCGTCCAACGCCTCGTCGGTGCGCCCCGCGATCGGCGCGCCCAGCGGGATGTCGTCGCCCGCGCCCAACCGGCCGAGCAGCGCCGCCACCGCGGCCTGCAACACCATGAACATCGACGCGCCGGACGACTGCGCCAGCGTCCGCAGACCGTCGGTCAGCTCCGCCGGGAACACCACTTCCAGGTCGGCACCGCGGAACGTCGGCCGTCCCGGGCGCGGCCGGTCCACCGGGAGCTCCAGTTCCTCCGGCGCACCGGCCAGCGCCCGCGCCCAGAAGTCCAGCTGCTCCTCGCCGACGACGTCCAGCACGTCCCGCTGCCACACCGTGTAGTCCGCGTACTGCACGGGCAACGGCGCCCACCGCGGCGCTTCACCGGACCGCCGCGCCCGGTAGGCCGTCGCCAGGTCGCGCAGGAACGGCCGGTCGGACCACTCGTCGGTGGTGATGTGGTGCAGCAGGATGACGATCAGGTGCTTTTCAGGGTTCAGGGACGCGACGGTCACCCGCAACGGCAGCTCGGTGCGCAGGTCGAACGGCCGCTCGACCTCGTCGCGCACGATGCCGGGGACGTCCTCCTCCCCCGCCTCACGCACGACCACGACCGGTGTGACGTCGTGCAGCACGCGCTGGAACGGCGTGCCCTCGTGCTCGCCGAACACCGTCCGCGCTGCCTCGTGCCGGTCGACCACGTCACCGACGGCGGAGGTGAACGCGGCCACGTCCAGCGCGCCGTGCAGCGTGAACACCAGCGGGAAGTTGTAGGCGGCGGACGTGCCTTCCAGCTGCTGGATCAGCCACAGCCGCTGCTGCGCCGACGACAGCGGCAGCTCGGCGGGCCGTTCGACGGGCACCAGCGGCGGTCGGACCGCTCCACCGCCGGCGCGCCGGGCCAGTTCGGCGACCGTGGGCGTGTCGAACAGGTCGCGGATCGCGAGCTCCACGCCCAGCGCCGACCGGGCCCGGCTGATCAACCGCGTGGCGAGCAGGGAGTGGCCGCCGAGGTCGAAGAAGTTGTCGTCCACGCCGACCGACGGCACGCCCAGCACGTCGGCGAACAGCCCGCACAGCACTTCCTCCGCGCGGTTGCCCGCGGCGCGCGCGGACGCCCCGCCCGTGACCACCGGCTTCGGCAGTGCCCGGACGTCGAGCTTGCCGTTCACGGTGAGCGGCAACGCGTCCACCGGCATGATCGCGGCCGGGACCATGTAATCCGGAAGGCTGCGCTTCAGATTTTCTCGCAAGGTTGCGGTTTCCACCGAAGAAACCACATAACCAACGAGCCGCTTCACGCCACCGGGACCGGCGTCCACGACCACCGCCGCGTGCGTCACGCCGGGCTGCGCGGCCAGCGCGGATTCGACCTCGCCCAGCTCGACCCGGTAGCCGCGGATCTTGACCTGGTCATCGGTGCGGCCGAGGAAGTCCAGGTTGCCGTCCCGGCGTGCGCGCACGAGGTCACCCGTGCGGTACATGCGGGTGCCGGGCGGGCCGTACGGGTCGGCGACGAACCGCTCGGCGGTCAGGCCGAACCGGTCGTGGTAGCCCCGGGCCAGGCCGACACCGGCGATGTACAGCTCACCGGGCGAGCCGGGCGGCACCGGCCGCAGGTGCGCGTCCAGCACGTACGCCCGCGTGTTCCAGATCGCCTTGCCCACGGTCGCCGTCGCACTGTCCTCCGTGGACGCGCCGAGCGTGTTGATCGTGTACTCGGTCGGCCCGTACAGGTTGTAGCCGTACGTGCCGGGCGTCTCGCGCAGCCGCTGCCACACCGATTCCGGCACGGCCTCGCCGCCGAGCAGCACCAGCGCGGGGACGTGACCTTCCAGCAGCCCCTCTTCGATCAGCAGCTGCGCGTACGTCGGGGTCACGTTGACCACGTCGATCAGGTGCTCGTCGCAGTACGCGACCAGGGCCGCCGCGTCCCGCCGCAGCTCCTCGTCGCACACGTGCACCTCGTGGCCCTCGACCAGCCACAACAGCTCTTCCCACGACATGTCGAACGCGAACGACACGGTGTGCGCGATCCGCAGCCGACGTCCTCCGGCCGCCGCGATGGCGGGCGCGAAGATCGCCTCCTGGTGGTTGAGCTGCATGTTCGTCAGGCCGCGGTACGGCGTGACGACGCCCTTCGGGCGGCCGGTCGAGCCGGACGTGTAGATCACGTACGCCGGGTGGTCCAGCGAGAACCTCGGCCACTCGACGGTGTCCGGCACGCCGCTGAAGTCGAGTTCGTCCACGCACAAGGCGTCCGGCACCAGCCCGACCACCGTGGTGGACAGCACGCACAGCGGCTCGGTGTCCTCGATCATCAGCAGCAGCCGGTCGGCCGGGTGGTCGAGGTCCAGCGGCAGGTAGGCGGCGCCGGTGCGCAGCACCGCGAACAGCGCCACCACCATCTCGATCGTGCGCGGCAACGCCAGCGCGACCACCCGTTCCGGCCCCGCGCCCCGGCCGATCAGCAGCCGGGCCAGCGCGTCGATCCGGCCCTGCAGCTCGGCGTAGGTGAGCCGCTGGTCGCCGAACACGAGCGCGGTGGCGTCCGGTGAGCGGCGGGCCTGGGCGGCGAGCAGGTCGGCGATCGTCTCGGAGACCATCGGGTTGGCGCTGGCGTCCCACTCGGCGGCCACCGCGCGCCGTTCGTGGTCGGGCAGCACGTCGAGCGTGCCGACCAGCGCGTCCGGGGTGTCGACCAGGCGTTCCAGCACGGTCGTGTACCGGGTGAGCAGCGCCTGCACCGCCTCGGCGGCGAAGATGTCCGGCCGGGACGCCAGGGTGACGCGCGTGCGGGTGCCGGGCGTGATGATGAGCGTCAGCGGGAAGTGCGTCCCGTCCACGTTGGACACGTCGAGCACGCCGTGCCGGGACGCCAACTCGTCTTGGCGGTCGTCGCCGTCACCGGTGCGCAGCACGAACAGCGTGTCGAACAGCTGGCGGTGCCCGGCCTCCTGCTGGATCTCGCCCAGGCCGACGTGCTCGTAGGACATGAGCGCGGTCCGCTCGGCCTGGACGCGCCGCAGCAGTTCCAGCACGGTCTCGCGGGGGTTGATCGCGACGCGGGTCGGGATGGTGTTGAGGAACATGCCGATGACGTGCTCGACACCGTCGACCTCGACCGGGCGGCCCGCGACGGCGGTGCCGAACACGACGTCGTCGCGGCCGACCTGGCTCGCCAGCACCATCGCCCACGCGGTGTTGAACACGGCGTTGGCGGTCAGGCCGTGCTGCCGGGCCCGCGCCCGGATGCGGTCGGTCAGCTCCTCGGTCAGCTCCTGGTGGAACTCGGCCGGGATGACGGGCTCGCGGGACCGGTCCACGGGCGCGACCAGGGTCGGCTCGCGCAGGCCGGACAACGCCGTGCGCCACGCGCGCAGTGCGGCGTCGTGGTCCTGCCGGGCCAGCCACGCCAGGTAGTCGCGGTAGGAGCCGGGCGGCGGCAGTTCGGCGTCGAGGTCCCGGTACAGCTCCAGCAGCTGCTCCAGGAACAGCCACGCCGACCAGCCGTCCCACAGGATCAGGTGGTGGGTGATGACGAGCCGGTCGCGGCCGGCGGGCAGCCGCAGCACCAGGAACCGGCACAGCGGCGGCGCGGCCAGGTCGAACCGCTCGCGCCGGTCGGCGGCCAGCAGCGCCGGCACGTCGGCGTCCTCGGCGTCGACCACGCGCAGCGGGATCTCCAGGCCGGGCGCGATGAACTGCACCGGTGACGGCACGCCGTCGCTGGTGAACCCGGCGCGCAGGCTCGGGTTGCGGTCCAGCAGTGCGGCACCGGCGCGGCGCAGCCGGTCGACGTCCAGCCGTCCCGCGAAGTCCATCGTCTCCTGGGAGAGGTAGACGTCGAGCGCGCCGGTGTCGTAGCTGGCGTGGAAGTACAGGCCTTCCTGCAACGGCGAGAGCGGCCACACGTCCTCCGCGTCGGGCAGGGCCGCGCGTTGGTCGTCGGTCAGCACGAGCAGGGGTGCGTCGTCGGCGGTGCCCGCCGTGGTCTCCACGGCGGCGAGGGCGGCGACCGTGCGGTGTTCGAACACGTCACGGGGGCTGATCCCGATGCCGAGCTTGCGGGCCCGGGTGGAGACCGCGATGGACGTGATGCTGTCGCCGCCGAGGGTGAAGAAGTCGTCGTCCACGCCGAGCCCGTCCAGGCCGAGGACGTCGGCGAACACCTCGCACAGCAGGCGTTCCCGGTCGGTGGCCGGCGCTCGGCTCCCGGTCCTGGTGACCGTCGGTGACGGCAGCGCGTTCTGGTCGAGCTTGCCGCTGGGGGTGAGCGGGAAGTCCGCCAGGGCCACGATCGCGTGCGGGACCATCGCGGCGGGCAGGGCTTCGGCGATCCCGGCGCGCACGGCGTCGAGGTCGACGTCGGCCGGTGTGACGTAGGCCAGCAGCTGGTTGTCCCGCGCGATCACCGCGGCTCGGGCCACGCCGGGCAGCTTGGCCAGCGCGGACTCGACCTCGCCCAGCTCGACCCGGTTGCCGCGCACCTTGACCTGGCGGTCGGTGCGGCCGAGGTAGACGAGCACCCCGTCGGGGCGGCGGACCACCAGGTCGCCCGTGCGGTACATGCGTTCGCCGGGTGCGCCGAACGGGTTGGCGACGAAGCGTTCGGCCGTCAGCGCGGGCCGGCCGTGGTAGCCGAGGGCGAGCTGGACGCCCGCCAGGTACAGCTCGCCGGGCACGTCGGTCGGGACGGGCCGCAGGAACGGGTCGAGCACGTGGAGCTGCGTGTTCCAGACGGGGCGGCCGATCGGCACGGCCGGGTCCGGTGCGCCGTCGTACTCGAAGTAGGTGACGTCGACGGCGGCCTCGGTGGGGCCGTAGAGGTTGTGCAGCGGCACGCCGGTCAGCTCGCGCCACCGCGCGGCCACGTCACCGGTCAACGCCTCGCCGCTGCTGAACACGCGGCGCAGGCTCGCCGACCACGACGCGTCCTCGTGCACTTCGGGGACGGTCGGGAAGGCGGCCAGCATCGACGGCACGAAGTGCAGGGTGGTGACGCGTTCGCGGCGGATCAGGTCGGCGAGGTAGGCCGGGTCGCGGTGGCCGTCCGGCTTGGCGAGCACCACGGCCGCGCCCTCGCACAGCGCCCAGAAGAACTCCCAGACCGAGACGTCGAAGCTGGACGGGGTCTTCTGGAGCACGCGGTCGTCGGCGGTGAGGCGGTACTCGTGCTGCATCCACGCCAGGCGGTTGACGATCGCGCGGTGCGTGACGACGACGCCCTTGGGGCGGCCGGTCGAGCCGGAGGTGTAGATGAGGTAGGCGGGCTGGTCCGGGTGCGGGGCGGGCAGGTCGCCTTCGGGGGCTTCGGTGTCGAGGCAGTCCTCGGGCCGGACCACGGTGGTGGCGCCGGAGTCGGCCAGCATGAAGTCGATGCGGTCGGCCGGGTAGTCGAGGTCCAGCGGCAGGTAGGCGGCACCGGCTTTGAGGACGCCGAGCAGGGCGACCATCAGTTCGGCGGACCTCGGGACCGCGACGGCGACGACCTCGTGGCCGCGCAGCTTGTGCGCGAGGGCGGTGGCGCGGCGGTCGAGTTCGGCGTAGGTGAGGGTGACGTCGTCGTAGACGACCGCGGTGGAGTCCGGGGTGCGGGCGGTCCGGGCGGCGATCCGGCTGACGAGCGTGCCTTCTTCGACGTCGGCTCCGGTCGCGTTCAGCTCGGCGAGCCACCGGACTTCGGTGTCGGAGACGAGGTCGAGGCTCGCGACCGGTCGGTCGGGGGTGGTGGCGAACGCGGAGAGCAGGCGGACGAGCCGTTCGGCGATCGCGGGGACTTCGGCGTCGGCGAGGCGGTGCTTGAGGCGCAGTTCGATGCGGTCGCCGGGCAGCGCGACGAGGGCGAGGGGGTAGTGGACCTGGTCGCGGATCTCGACGTCGTCGACCACGTCGGGGAAGTTCTCGACCACGACCAGGGTGTCGAACAGCTCGCCGTGCCCGGTGACGCGCTGGATCTCGGCCAACCCGAGGTACTGGTGGTCCAGCAGGCGCGCTTGTTCGCTCTGGAGGTGCTGGAAGACCGTCGCCAGGCTGTCCGCGCCCCGCCAGCGCTGCCGGACGGGGACCGTGTTGATGAACAGGCCGACCGCGTTCTCGATACCGGGCACTTCGGCCGGGCGACCCGCCACGGTGGTGCCGTAGACGACATCGGCCCGCCCGGTGAGGCCGCCGAGCAACAGCCCCCAGGCACCGTGCAGGACGGTGCTGAGCGTGAGCCCACGCCTGCGCGCCTCACCGACCAGTGCCGCACTGGCTTCCGCGGACAACCGCACCCTGTGCTGCCCGTGCCGCGGCGAAACCTCGAACCCCGCCAACGGCGCTGCTTCGCGGGCGTCCCCTCCCAGGGGACCCCTGCTTTGATTCTGCCGGCCGGCACCGACAATTTCGGTTGTGGCGGGTCGGGTTGTGGACAAGCGGGAGAGCTTGGTCGGCTCGTCCACATCGGACAGGACGGCGCGCCAGGCGGTTCGGGCCGCGTCACGGTCGCGGCTCGCCAGCCACGCGAAGTAGCGCCGGTGGTCCACCGGCTCCACCCGGCCGCCCACCAACTCGCGCCGCAGCAGGCCGACCGACCAGCCGTCCAGCAGGATGTGGTGCAGGGTCAGCACCAAGCGGTCGGCGTGGCGGGCGGCGCGCATCAAGGGTGGGTGGGCCAGGTCGAACGGTTCGGCGCGTTCGGCGGCGAGCACGGCCTCGATGTCGTCCGTGGCCGGGTACTCGTGCCACGGCAGGGTCAGCGCCTCCGCGATCACCTGCTCCACGCGCCCGCGGTCGGTCTGGCGGAAACCCGCGCGCAGCAACGGGTGCCGGTCCAGCAGTCCCTGCACCGCCTCGCGGTCGACGTCCAGGCTCAGCACTTCCTGCACCACGTAGGAGTCGTCCGCGTCGTACTGCGCGTGGAAGAAGAAGCCTTCCTGCAACGGCGACACCGGCAGCACGTCCGACGAGAACGCGTCCAGCTCGACGTCGGAGGCACCGACCGCGCGGGCGATCCGAGCCAGCCCCGCCACGGTCCGGTGCTCGAACACCTCGCGCGGCGTGAACTCCAGACCCGCCGCACGGGCCCGCGACACCAGCTGCATCGTGACGATGCTGTCGCCGCTCAGCTCGAAGAAGTTGTCGTGGATACCGGGCGTCAGCCCCAGCACCTCCGACACCAGGTCCACCAACGCCTGCTCGACCGGGTTCGTGGCCGGCGCGTCGCCACCCAGCGCGGTCCAGTCCGGCTCCGGCAGCGCCGCCCGGTCCAGCTTGCCGTTCGGCGTCAACGGCAACGGCCCGGCCAGCGGCACCACGACGGACGGCACCATGTACTCCGGCAGCACGGCGGCGACGTGCTCCCGCGCGTCCACGGGCGAAGCCGACCCGACCACGTACGCGACGAGCCGCTTCACCCGCCGGTGGTCCTCCCGCACCAGCACGGCGGCCTGCGCGATGCCGGAGTGCGCCATGAGCACGCTCTCGACCTCGCCCGGCTCGATCCGGAACCCCCGGATCTTCACCTGGCCGTCGGACCGGCCCAGGAAGTCGATGTTCCCGTCGGCACGCCACCGCGCCCGGTCGCCCGTGCGGTACATGCGCGAACCAGGCGCGCCGAACGGGTCGGCGACGAACCGCGACGCCGTCAACGCCGACTGCCCCTGGTACCCGCGCGCGAGCCCGCGCCCACCGACGTACAGCTCACCCTCGACGCCCACCGGCACCGGCCGCAACGCCGAGTCGAGGACGTAGCAGCGGGTGTTCGGGTCGGGCACGCCGATCGGCACCGGCCCCGTCCAGTCCGGCTGGGCGGGCCACAAGGTCGAGTTCACCGTCGCCTCGGTCAGGCCGTACGCGGCGACGACGCGCAACCGCCGGGCCCACCGGGCGATCAGCTCGGTCGGCACGGTCTCCGTGCCCACGATCAGCACCGCGCCCTCGGGCAGCTCGCACTCCGGCGGCAGCGCGGCCACCAGCGACGGCGGCAGGATCATGTGCGTGGCCTGGTGCGCGGCGATGTAGGAGGTCAGCTCCTCACCCGCGACCCGCCGGTGCGACGGCACGACGACCGCACGCCCGCCGACGCCCAGCGACATGCACAGGTCCCACACGGCCACGTCGAACCCGACCGACGCGAACTGCACGACGCGGCTGTCCGGTGTGATCCCGATCCGGTCCAGCGCCGTGGCGATCAGGCTGCCGATGCCCTCGTGCGTCACCACGACACCCTTGGGCCGCCCGGTCGAACCGGACGTGTAGATCACGTACGCGGCCTGGTCCAGCGCGATGTCCAGGCCCAGGTCGGAACCGTCGTCGGGCAGGTCGAACCGGGTCCCGGGGGTGATCACCAGCCGGGCGCCCGCGTCGGCGACCATGTAGTCGACCCGGTCACGCGGGTGGTCGAGGTCCAGCGGCAGGTAGGCCGCGCCCGCCTTCATCACCGCGAGCAGCGTCACGACCAGCTCCACCGACCGCGGCAGGGCCACGCCGACGACGTCCTCGGCACCCACACCGGACGCGATGAGCGCCCGCGCCAGCCGGTTCGCGGCGGCGTTCAGCTCGGCGTAGGTCAGCGACTCGTCCTCGCACACCACCGCCACGGCGTCCGGGCGCAGCGCGGCCTGGCGCTCGAACGCACCCGGCCACGTCACCTCGTCCACCTCGCGCGGTGACGTGCCGAACTCCAGCAGGACCGCCCGCTCGTCGTCGTCCACGAGGTCGATCAACGCCACCGGCTGGTCCGGGTCGGCGTCGAGCACGCGCAGGAACCGGCGCTGGTGGTCGGCCAGTTCCCCGGGCGTGCACACGGCGGCGTTCGCCTCGAACGTGACGACCAGCCGACCGTCGCGTGGCAGGAACGACGTGGTGAGGTCGTTGACCGGGCCCAGCGACAGCATGTGGAGCGTCGCGTCCAGGCCGCCGAACGCGTCCTCCGCGGTGAACCCGAGGTAGTTCACGGTGGGTCCGACCAGCTCGGGGATGCCGTCGCGCAGGCCGAGTTCGCGGGCCAGGTCCTCGCCGCGGTAGACGCTGTGCGGGAGGACTTCGCGGATCTCGCGGTCGACGTCGGCGACCAGGCCGGTGAGGGTGCTGTCCGGCCGGACGGTGACGCGCAGCGGCAGCACGGTGGACGCCATGCCGGGCGTGACGCGGCTGACCGCGTCCCGGCGACCGGTCATCGGCAGGGCCAGCACCAGGTCGGACGCGCCGGTCACGCGGTGGGTGTAGGCGGCGACGGCGGCGATGGCCTGCCGTGACGACAACGCGTTCGGCAGCTCGACGGTGCGGCGGACGACCTCGCGCACCTGCCCGGTCGCCCGCGGCACGAGCCGCACCGGCTCGGGGTGGTCGGCCATCTTCGCGTGCCAGAACGCGCGGTCCGCCTCGCGCGCGGTGGACTCGCGGTAGGCGCGGTCGGCGTCGACCAGCGCCTGCACCGGCTTGGGACGCGGCTCGTCGGGGGCCGCGTAGAGCTCGCTCGCGCGCCGGGTGATCAGCAGGAGGCCCATGGCGTCCAGCGCGAGGTGGTGGAAGCGCTGGTACCAGATCACGTGGTCGTCGGCGATGCGCAGCAGCGCGTGGTGGAACAGCGGGCCGTGCGCGATGTCGGTCAGCTGCGCCAGATCGTCGTCCATCCACGCCCGCGCGTCGCCGAGCGAGTCGAACGACAGCAGCGTGACGTCGGTGGTCGGCGGGACCGGGACCTGGCCGTCCTCGGTGAAGCGGACGTGCAGCGCGCCCGTCTCACCGAGGGTCTGCCGGATGGCCGCTTCCAGCCGGTCGTGGTCGACCGGGCCGCGCAGCTCCAGGTACCAGGCCACGTTGTAGACGGGGTTGTCGGGCTCCAGCTGCTGTGCCAACCAGACACCCGTCTGCGCGCTGGTCAAGGGCAGCACAGTGGTCACAACCTTCCTGTGTCGAATTGCCGCTGCTCCGCAGACGGCGGGCGAGGTCGCCTGGAAGGCGGTCGTTCGCGCCTGATTTGCCGACGATCGAAAAGCGTGATCGCCGGCAAATGAGGCGCGAACGACCGACGCGACCTCGCGGGCGAGGCCCGACGGCACCCCCACCCGCACTCATCCACCGACTAGTTCTTGATCGCTTCGAGCAGCGGCACGACCTGCTCGATGCCGTAGGGCACGCTCAGCACGGTGTTGAACGACATGGCGGCGCCGATCGGCGGGTCCATGTAGGTCAGGAACAGGTCGCGCTTCTCGCTGACGACCTTGAGCCGCTGGTAGGCGGGCACGGACTTGACCCGGTCCCACGCGCCCTTGTCGAACATCAGCCACACCAGGCGGTCGGCGTCGAGCAGGTCGAACCGCTCCTCGCTGAACTCCGCCACGTTCATCTGGCCCGCGAGCTTGCCGATCTCGTCCACGAGGGTGAAGCCCAGCTCCTTCATGAAGGTGGCCTTCGGGTCGGTCGGCGCGAACGCGGAGTACTGGCCGGGCTTGAAGCTGTCGGCCACCACCATCGTCTTGCCCGCCCACTCGGGGTGCGCGGCCTTGGCCTCGCCGAACTTCTTCGCCACGCCGTCGATCAGGGCCTTGGCTTCCTTCTCCTTGCCCAGCGCCTTGCCGATGTGCAGGGTCTGGTCCTGCCACGGCGCCGCGTAGTCGGGGAACGCCTTGGGCTGCGCGACCACGGGCGCGATCTTGGACAGCGTGTCGTACTGCTCCTGCTTCATGCCGGAGTAGACCGCGAGGATCAGGTCGGGCTTGAGCGCGGCGACCTTCTCCAGGTTGTACTCGTCGCGCTCACCGACGATCTCCGGCTGGGTGCTGCCCCAGAGTTCCTTGGTCCACGGCCAGTTGCCGAACGGACGCTCCTTGAACCAGTCCACGACGCCGACCGGCTTGACGCCCAGGGCCAGCACGGGCTCCTGGTCGGACAGGCCGAGCGTGACGACCTTCTTCGGCTCGGCCTTGATCTCGGTGGTGCCGTACTTGTGCTCGACCGAGACGGGGAACGCGCCGGTGGAGGCGGCGGCGTTGGTCGGGCTCGTCCCGCCGGTGCCGGCGTCGCCGCCGCCCCCGCAGGCGGCCAGCGCCAGCATTGCGGCCGAGACGGCCGCGACCAGCTTGAACTTCGTGGACATCAGGGTTCCCTTTCGGCAGGCGCGGCGGCGCGCCGTGATACCAGGTTAGGTTTGCGCAACCTAACAAACGGTGGGGCGTGTCAGCTCACCCGTGAGACGCTGATCGCGTATTCGGGCTGCGAGGGCACCCCGGAGGGCACCGCCGGGGTCCGGCGGCCGAGCACGGACCGGAGGATCTCCCCCACCCGCACGGAGGTGTTGGACAGCAACGACGACGAGATGCCGTGCGTGTGCTCGGTGCCGCCCTGGAGGTAGAGGCCGGCCGGCAGGTCGTCGTCGGTGTCCAGGCGGTAGTCGCGGCCGACGCTGAGCCTGCCGTGCGCGTCCCGGGCGCAGTGCCCGGCCAGCTCGCCCAGCAGCGCGGTCGGGTCGGCCTCGCGGTAACCGGTGGCGTAGACGATCGCGTCGGCGTCGAGCACCTCGCGCGCGCCGGTGCCCAGCGACTCGACGGTGACCGCCACGCCGTCCGCGCGGTCGTCCAGCTCGGCTACCCGGGACAGGTTGAGCAGCCGCAACCGCTGCCGCCCCACCACCTTCTCCCGGTACACCCGCCGGTACAGCTCGGCGATCAGCTCGTTGTCGACCACCGCGTAGTTGGTGTTGCCGTGGTAGTCCATGAGCTTGCGCTTGACCTGCTCGGGCGCGGCGAAGTAGTCGTCCACGGCGGCGGGGTCGAAGATCCGGTTCGCGAACGAGCTGTCGTCGGCGGGGCTGTAGCCGTAGCGGGCGAACACCGCACAGACTTCGGCGGACGGGAACCGCTCGTGCAGGAACGCGGTGACCTCCGCGCCGCTCTGCCCGGCGCCGACCACGACGAGCCGGCGGGGGTCGGTCAGCGAGTCGACCCGGTGCAGGAAGTCGCGGTTGTGCCAGACCCGGTCGGACGGCCGGACGCCCTCGGGCAGCGCCGGGCGCAGGCCGGTGGCCAGCACCAGGTTGCGGGCGCGGCGCACCTCCACCTCGCCGGCCGACGTGCGCGAGACGACGTCGAAGTGCGTGATCACGCCGTCCTCGGTCACCGGGCGGACGTCCACCACGTCGTGGTCGTAGGACACCAGGTCGTCCACCCGGCCCGCGGCCCACTCGAAGTAGTCGTGGAACTCGACCCGCAGCGGGAACAGGTTCTTGTGGTTGATGAAGTCGACCAGCCTGCCCTTGTTGTGCAGGTAGCTCAGGAAGGTGAAGGTGCTGTTCGGGTTCCGCAGCGTCACCAGGTCCTTGAGGAAGGACACCTGCATGGTGGCGTCCTCGATCAGCATCCCGCGGTGCCAGCCGAACCGCGGCTGCCGTTCCAGGAAGTGGGCGGTCACCACGTCTTCGGGTCGCGCGGCGGCGTTGTACTCGGTGACGGCGATCGCGAGGGCCAGGTTGGACGGCCCGAAGCCGACGCCGAGGACGTCGAAGACCGGTGGCTGTGGCATGGCTGTCCCATCGGTGCGAGTACAGGGTGATCGAACTTTGGTTAGCCTAACCTAAGTTGATCCTTCGCGGGAGTGATCCAGGCCTCTCTGCTGATTAGGGTAGCCTCACCTAGCACTCAGCGGAAGGCGGGCACCGGGGTGAAGACCGTCCACAAGGCGGATGTCCTCAAGGGGGCAGTGGCCGGGCAGTGGAGATCCGTGACCGTCGCCTCGGCGCTCGGCGCGGCACACCAGACCGGCGAGGCCGCCGTGCCGCTGCTGATCGGCGTGGTGATCGACGAGGCCGTGCGCACCGGCGCGAGCGGGCGGCTGGCGCTGTGGATCGGTGTGCTGGCCGCGGTGTTCGTGGCGCTGTCGCTGAGCTTCCGCTTCTCCTTGCGCAGCGGGGAGAAGGCGTCGCACCAGGCCGCGCACGAGGTGCGGTCGCGGCTGGCCGCGCGGGTGCTGTCGGCGGACGGCGGCGCCGCGCACGGGAGGCTGTCCGGAGAGCTGGCGAACATCGCGACCAGCGACGCGCAACGGGTCGGACAGGTGAACCTGGCGCTGCCGATCGCGTTCTCCGCGGTGGTCGGCGTGCTCGTGGGCGCGGTGGCGCTGCTGCGCGTGTCGTGGGTGCTCGGGCTGCTGGTGCTGGTGGCCGCGCCGGTGTTGCTCGGCCTGGCGCACGTGCTCGGCAAACCACTCGAACGGCGCAGTGACGCCGAACAGGACCGGGCCGCGCTCGCGTCCGGGGTGGCGGCCGACCTGGTCGCCGGGCTGCGGGCGTTGAAGGGCATCGGCGCGGAAGCGACCGCGTCCCAGCGGTACCGGGTGACCAGCCGGTCGTCCATGGAGGCCGCGATCCGGGCCGCCCGGTCACGGGCCTGGCTGGACGGCTCGATGCTGGCCACGACCGGGGTGTTCCTGGCGATCGTGGCACTGGTCGGCGGTCACCTGGCCGCGTCGGGCACGATCACGGTCGGCGAGCTGGTGGCCGCGGTCGGGTTGGCGCAGTTCCTGCTGTGGCCGCTGTCGATCTTCTCCTGGGTCAACGGGCTGCTGGCGCAGGGCCGGGCCTCGGCCGCGCGGGTGGCCGAGGTGCTGGCCGCGCCCCCGGTCGTGCCGCCCGGTTCGTCGCCTTTGCCGCCTTCGGTGGCCGGGCGGGTCGAGCTGGACGGCGTGGTGTCGGGGTCGTTGCGGGGTGTGTCGTTGACGGCGGAGCCCGGTGAGCTGCTCGGCGTGGTGGCGCGCGATCCGGCGGACGCGGTGTCGTTGCTGGCCGTGCTGGCGCGCGAGGTCGACCCGGAGGAGGGCACGGTGGCGCTGGACGGCGTGCCGCTGTCCACTGTGGAGAGTGCGGCGCTGCGGTCGGCGGTGCTGGTGGCGGCGCACGACGCGGACCTGTTCGAGGGATCGGTGCGGGAGAACGTCGAGGCCGGTGGTGACCGGGTCGACGAGGCGATGGACGCGGCTCGGGTGCACGACGTGGCACGGGCGCTCCCCGATGGGCTGGACACGGTGATCTCGGCCCGGGGCCGGTCGCTGTCGGGCGGTCAGCGGCAGCGGGTGGCGCTGGCGCGTGCCCTGGCCGCGGCTCCCCCGGTGCTGGTGGTGCACGACCCGACGACCGCGGTGGACGCGGTGACGGAGGTGTCGCTGGCCGCCGGGATCAAGCGGGTGAGGGCCGGGCTGACCACGATCGTGGTGGCGACGAGCCCGGCGCTGCTGGCCGCGGCGGACCGCGTGGTGTTCCTGGCTTCCGGTGCCGTGGTCGCGGTGGGCGCGCACGCGGACCTGGTGGCCGACGACGACTACCGACTGGTGGTGTTGAGCTGATGCGCGAGTTGCTGGCGACCGCGTCCGGCGCCCGGACCTGGGCGGCGGTCGGCGAGTTGGTGCGACCGCGCCGCGCGTTGGCGTGGGGTGCGTTCCTGGTGCTCCTGGCGGGCACGGCGGTCGGGTTGCTCACCGCGCCCGTGCTCGGCCGGATCGTGGACGTGGTCGGCACCGGGTCGTCCGCCATCACGTGGCTCGTCGTGGTGCTGGTGCTGGTCGCGGTCGCCCAGGGCGTCTCCACGTCGTTCGGCACGTCCCTGGTGGCCCGGCTGGGCGAGGGGATGCTCGCCGACCTGCGCGAGAAGTTCGTGGAACGGGCGCTGCACCTGCCGTTGGAGCGGGTGGAGGAAGCCGGTGCGGGCGACCTGACCTCGCGGGTGACGCGGGACGTGCAGGTGATCGCCGACGCGGTGCGCAACGCGCTGCCGGTGATGGCGCGTTCGGCGTTGACGATCGGGTTGACCGTGGTCGGCATCGCCGTGCTCGACTGGCGGTTCCTGATCCCGGTCGTGTTGGCGCTGCCGATCCACGTGCACACCGTGCGGTGGTACGGCGGGCGGGCGGTGAAGCTGTACGCGGCGCAGCGGGTGGCCGTCGGCGTCCAGCAGCAGCAGTTGCTGGACTCGATCGGCGGCGCGGCGACCGTGCGGACGTTCGGGCTGGCGTCGTCGCACGTGTCACGGGTGCGGTCGCGGTCGCGGGAGGCGGTGGACCTGGCGTTGCGCGGGATCCGGTTGCTGACCCGGTTCTACGGTCGGCTGAACGCGGCCGAGTTCATCGGCCTGGCCGGTGTGCTGGTGACCGGGTTCTGGCTGGTCGGCGGGGGCGCCGCGTCGGTGGGCACGGCGACCGCCGCGGCGCTGTACTTCCACAGCCTGTTCAACCCGATCAACGCCGCCCTGGCGCTGGCCGACGACGCCCAGGCCGCCACCGCGTCGCTGTCGCGGCTGGTCGGCGTGGCCGACGAGCCGATGCCCGTGCTGGAGGGCCGGGTGCGACCGGTCGACACGACGATCAAGCTCGCCGGGGTGTCGTACTCCTATGTGGACGGTCACCCCGTGCTGCGGGACGTCGACCTGGAGCTGGGCGCCGGTGAGCGGGTGGCGCTGGTCGGCGCGTCCGGCGCGGGCAAGACGACATTGGCGAAGCTGATCGCGGGCGTGCACGAGCCGACCAGTGGGTGCATCAGCCTCGGCGGGGTGGAGCTGGGGGCGGCGGTGCGGTCGGTCGCGCTGATCACGCAGGAGGTGCACGTCTTCGCCGGTCCGCTGGCCGACGACCTGCGGCTGGCCCGCCCCGACGCCACCGACGAGCAGCTCACGGCGGCGTTGGAGCGGGTGGGCGCGCTGGGTTGGGCTTCGGCGTTGCCGTCCGGGCTCGACACCGTGGTCGGCGAGGGCGGTCACCGGCTGACCGTGGCGCAGGCGCAGCAGCTGGCGCTGGCCAGGCTCGTGCTGGCCGACCCGCCGGTGGCGATCCTGGACGAGGCGACCGCGGACGCGGGCAGCGCGGGTGCGCGTGAGCTGGAAAAAGCGGCGGCGCGGGCGTTGGACGGGCGGACCGGCCTGGTGGTGGCGCACCGGCTCACCCAGGCCGTGACCGCGGACCGCGTGGTCGTGCTGGACGCGGGCCGGGTGGTGGAGAGCGGCACGCACGACGAGCTGCTGGCCGCCGGCGGCCGGTACGCCGAGCTGTGGGCGGCCTGGTCGGGCACCCGGTCCTAGCCTCTCCCCGGACGGTGCGGCGGCCGGGTGGTGCGGGAGGCGCGAACCCCCTGCACCACCCGGCACGGTTCACTCGCCGTCGTGGATGATCACCCGCCGCGCCGAGGCCGCGGCGCCCGCCTTGCCGCCGGGGGTGTTGATGGCGGTGACGCGGTCGCCTTGGGCGATCTCCGACGCCGGCACCCGGGCGCCGCGCTTGAGCACCACCGTGGCCGAGGTCGCGGCCCACGGCACGGTGCGGGTCTCGTCGGTCACCTTGAACACCGTGACCACGTCGCCCTCCTTGCCGTCGGTGACGACGGGCGCGGTGACCACGCCATGCTGAGCGCCCGGGTAGCCCTTGCCCTCCTCGGCTTCCTCGGTGGCGGTTTCCCCGAAGACCGCGGTCTCCCCGACGACGGCACTCGCCGGTGTGGCGAAACCCAGGCCGGCGGTGAGGAGGGCGGCGGACGCGGTGGCGACGATGATGCGTCTGATCTTGTTGTTGTCCATGGCGAAGACGCTAGCGACACCGAGATCAACAGGACTTCAACGAAAACGCCGCCGTGGCAACGAGTCCTCCGCCCTCGCGCGCCCGCAGCCGCAGCGAACCCCCGTGCACGGCCATGATCGTGTCCACAATGGTCAGTCCTAGACCCGCGCCCGCGCCCGTCCCGGTGCGGTCACGCCCGCCCCTCCGGAACGGCTCGGTCAGCTCGGTCACCCTCTCGGCGGACAGCACCGGGCCGGTGTTCTCGACGCGCACGGCCCCGGCCGCGGTCCGCACCCGGACCAGGCCGCCGCGGTGGTTGTGCCCGACCGCGTTGCGCACCAGGTTGTCCACCATCACCTCGACCAGCACCCGATCACCCACGACGCTCGTCGGCGCCCTCTCGGCGACCAGGTCGACCCCGGCGTCGGCCGCAGGCGCACGCCACCGCCCCACCACCTCCTCGACCACCGCGTCGAGCGCGACCCGTTCGCGCCGCTGCGGCCCGTGCCTGCTCGACGCCAGCTCGAACAGGCCGTCGACCAACCGCTCCTGCCGGGCCAGCACCTCGCGCAGGTTCGTGGCCAGCTCGACCACGTCCGCGCCGGCCCGCGGCGCCGTCAGCGCCACGTCGACCAGGATGCGCTGGGTCGCCATCGGGCCCCGCAGCTCGTGCGAGGCGTTGGCGGCGAACAGCCGCTGTGCCGTGAACGCCCGCTCCAACCGGGCGATCATCTCGTTGAACGTCTCCGCCAGCTCCTTGAGCTCGTCGTCCGGCCCGGTCACGGGGATGCGCTCGTGCAGGTCCCGCTCCGACAGCCGGCGCGCGGCGGAGGACACCGCGCGGATCGGCCGCAGCACCCGACCCGCCATCACCCAGCCGGAGCCGAGGGCGACGACCGTCATCGCCCCGAGCGCGAGCCCGGACGCGGCCAGCAGACGGGTGCGCAGCTCGTCGCGGGCGCGCTGCTTGGCGTCCGGGGCCGCCTGGTCCGCGACCCGCGTCTGCACCAGCCACTTCCCCTCGCCGGCGGACGCCCTCGTCGACGGCGAGGGCGCGAACACCATGGCCAGGATCAGACCGATCAACACCGCTCCCGACGCCAGGAACAGCGCGCCGTAGAACACGGTCAGCCGCACCCGCGCGGGCAGTTCCGGTGCGCGCATCACGAGATCCGGTAGCCGACGCCGACCACCGTCTCGATCACCGGGACGGGGCCGAGCTTGCGGCGCAGCGAGGCGACCGTCGTGCGCATGCTGTTGGTGAACGGGTCGGTCAGCTCGTCCCACGCCCGTTCCAGCAGCTCCTCGGCGCCGACCACGGCACCGTCCGCGGCCAGAAGCACGCGCAGCACGGCGAACTCCTTGGGCGACAAGCGGATCGGCACGCCGTCCCGGCTCACCTCGAACCTGGCCGGGTCGAGTTCAACGCCCGCCCGGCGCAGCACCGGCGGGCTCGCCGGTCCGGTCCGGCGCAGCAGCGCCAGCACCCGGGCGACGAGTTCCTCGAACGCGAACGGCTTGGGCAGGTAGTCGTCCGCGCCGAGGTTCAACCCCGCCACCCGCGACAGCACGTCCACCGCGCCGGTCATCATCAACACCCGCACCGCGCCCTGCCATCGCCGCACGACGGCCCGGCACACGTCGTCACCGTGCACGTCGGGCAGGTCCCGGTCCAGCACCACCACGTCGTACCGGGTCATCGCGACCCGCTCCAACGCCGCGTCGCCGTCCAGCACGACGTCGACCGCCAGAGCCGCCGACTGCCGCAACCCGCGGGCCACGGTCTCGGCCAACAACCGGTCGTCCTCGACCACCAGCACCCTCACCGACGCCCTCCCTGCCCGGAGGGACCAGTGAACACCGGTCGACATCAACAGGACATAAACACCGGGGTCAGAACAGGACGATCAGCAGGATGATCGCGAGGACCACCGCGATCACGGTCGGGATGGTGGCGGGCGACCTGCGGTAGTGCCGCTCCACCGTGGTGGTGCGGAACCAGCTGCGCGGCAAGCGGCGGCGATGTCTCTCGACCCAAGGCATGTCGACTCCCAACGTGGTCTCGTCCCCCGAACGATCACCGGGGAGATACCCGCGACGGTCCGTCGTTAAGCGTGCTCGCGGTCGAACTCCGACGCCCGGATCGCCAGGACGTCCTGTCGTGGACGTGGCTCCGCTGGGGAACGCGCGGCACCGACATCCGGGCTGAGGCCCGGCGCGGCGTTCGGCGGCGCCGGGGAACGATCAGCCCGAACGGCGGGCGACGAACGTCGTGGGCAGCACCACCGGCTCACGCGTCGGCGCCGCGCCTTCCAGCCGGGACAGCAGCAGCCGTGCGGCGGCCTCGCCCATCTCCCGCATCGGCTGGCGCACGGTCGTCAACTCCGCGTGCGCGGCGATGGGTATGTCGTCGAACCCGACCACCGCGACGTCGTCGGGCACCTTGCGCCCGGTCGCGCCCAGCGCCCGGATCACGCCCAGCGCGGACAGGTCGTTGTGCGCGAACACCGCGTCGAAGCGCAGGCCGGTGGCCAACAGCTTCTCCGTCGCCACCGCGCCGCGATCGGTCCCGAAATCACCCTCCACGACCAGGCGCGGATCCACGTGCACCCTCGCGTCCCCGAGCGCGTCGAGGAACCCGTCCAGCCGCTCCCGCACGCACCCGAAGCTCCCCGGCCCGGTCACCACCGCGAACCCGGTGCGCCCGGCCGCCACCAAGTGCTGCGCCGCCGCCTGCGCGCCCTCGCGGTTCGTCGTGCACACCGACGGGAACCCGGGCCGGCTGCCCCGGTCGTCGATCATCACGACCGGCAGCCCCTGGTCGTGCAGCGTCTCGATGTAGCTCAACGTGTCCGGTGGCTCTATCACCAGCAGCCCGTCGAACGCCTTCGCCGACACGTGGCTGGCGAACTGCGCCAACGACTCCGCGCCCCGGTTGACCGTGTAGAGCAGCAGGCCGTAGCCCTCGGCCTCCAGCTCGTCCACCGCGCCCTGCACCACCTCGCCGGTCCACGGCCAGGTCAACGAGGGCACCAGCATCCCCACGGTCCGCGCCCGACCGCGGGCGAGCCCCACCGCGCGGGCACTGGGCACGTACCCGACGTCCGCGATCACCTGCCGCACCCGCGCCGCGGTCGCCGCGTCGACGTCCGGTTTGCCGTTGAGGACCCGGGACACGGTCGCCTTGCTCACCTGGGCGCGTTGGGCGACTTCGGCAATCGTGACACGCACGGTCCACTCCTCAACAGCGGTCGACGGCGACCCGGAACCGGTACCGAAACCGGTTACGGACACGCAGTCAACCCTCACGCACACGCAGCGTCAAGAGCGGATCGAGCAGCAACGGCCCGGTCCGCCCCGGTGCCACCGGTCAGGACGCGTCCGTTCAGGCGTCACGTGCGGGACTCGACTTCAGGCGAGCACCGCACGCCCCGCGGGCGTCAGCTCGGCGGGCACCCACACCCCGGAGCCGTCGCGTTGCGCCGGACGGAGCAACCCCGCGTGCGCCAGCTCCCGCGCCGCGACCTGGTCACTGCACAGCAGCCCGTCGACCTTCAGGTCCGGCTCGCTGCTCCGCGTCACCTCGGCCCGCCCCGCCGCGATCGCGCGCAGCAGTGCCCGTGCCCGGTGGTTCAACTCGTCATCCATGATCTTTCACCGTCGTCCCCAGTAAGGTGTGCACTGCTCATATCGCCGCGGCGGCCGAAAGTCTTACTTCGGTAGGGTCGGTCCCATGGGGATGATCGCGGCCGTGAGCCGGAGCAGGGAGTACACGTTCACCAAGCCCAACCGGGACTCGATCACCCTCCTCGCCGGGCTCGGCGTCGAGGGCGACGTGCACCAAGGCGTCACGGTCAAGCACCGGTCACGCGTCAAGCGCGACCCCACCCAGCCGAACCTGCGCCAGGTGCACCTCATGCACGCCGAGCTGCACGACGAGCTGAACGCCTCCGGCTTCCGGGTCGCGCCCGGCCAACTCGGCGAGAACGTCACCACGCGCGGTGTCGACCTGCTCGCGCTCCCGACCGGCACCCGCCTGCACCTGGGCCCCCACGCCGTGGTCGAGGTGACCGGGCTGCGCAACCCGTGCCCGCAGATCGACGCGTTCCGGGAAGGTCTGCTCAAAGAGGTCGTCGGTCGCGACGAGCACGGCAACGTCGTCCGCAAGGCGGGCATCATGTCGATCGTGCTGGTGGGCGGCGAAGTCCGGCCCGGCGACGAGATCCGCGTCGAACTGCCCGCCGAACCCCACACCCCCTTGGCACCCGTGTAAGGCGAAAACAGATCGACTCCGCGCGCCGGAACCCGAATCATCTCCGGCGTGCGAAGCGCTGTGGCCGTGACCCCCGTGCAGCTCCCCGAGGTGCTGCTGCACGTCGCTGTCGTGCGCCCGGTGTTCCTGTGGGGCGCGCCGGGCATCGGCAAGTCGTCGCTGGTGCGCGAGTTCGCCGACTCCCTCGGCCTGGAGTGCGTGACGCTGCTCGGCACCCAGCTCGCGCCCGAGGACCTGATCGGCGTGCCCGAGCTGGTCGACGGCCGGTCGCGGTTCGCGCCGCCCGAGTCGATCGCCCGCGACGAGCCGTACTGCCTGTTCCTGGACGAGCTGAACGCCTCCTCCCCCGAGGTGCAGAAGGCGTTCTACTCGCTGATCCTGGACCGCCGCATCGGCACCTACGAGCTGCCCGAGGGCTCGGTGGTGATCGGCGCGGGCAACCGTGCCACCGACAACGCCCTGGCCCGCCCGATGGCCTCCGCGCTGGTGAACCGCATGGTGCACGTCCACCTCACGGCGTCGCCGAAGGACTGGCTGGCGTGGGCGGCGGGCGCCGGCATCCACCCGTGGGTGCTGGACTACCTGACCCAGCGGCCCGATCACCTGTGGAGCGCGCCGCCGAAGGTGGAGGAGCCGTTCTCCACTCCGCGCGGCTGGCACATGCTGTCCGACGCGCTGCACTCGTACGGCGACGACATCACCGACGACGTGCTGGCCGTGCTGGCGTTCGGCACGCTCACGTCGTCGCACGCGTCGATGTTCAAGGCGTACGTCAAGACCGTGCGGCACGCGTACGGGCTGGAGGCGGTGCTGCGCGGTGACGCCCGGTGGCCGCACGCGCCGGAGGACCGGGACCTGCTGTACTTCCTGGCCGAGGCGTTGCGGGCGCGGCTGGTGAAGGAGCTGCCCGCCGACAAGGCGCACGCGCCGGCCGCCGGCAAGGTGTTGGCGCACCGGGGCAAGGCGCTGCTGGTGGAGCTGGCCGAGCTGTCGCTGGAGATCGCGCAGATGGTGATCGCCGCCGACGAGCACGGCAACCCCGTGCTGCCCGCGTGGTTCCTGGTCGAGGTGACCCGGGACCTACCGCGCCTGGTCGCGGCACGGGCGTGAGGCCCCGCGTGAAGCGGACCCGCGTCGACCCCGGCGCGCAGGCGTTCGCGGACGCGTGGCAGCTCGTCCGGCAGCACCCGCTGTTCGCCCCGATGACCACCAGGACTTCTCTGCTCCGCACCGGTGACCGGCCGTGGGCCTCGGTGGAGACCTCCGGTCGGCTGCGGGCGCACCGGACCCGCGTCGCCGAGACCGACGAGTGGGCGTGGGTGTTCGCGCACTGCCTGCTGCACCTGGGTTTCGCCGTGGTGGAGTGCCGCGAGGTGGTGGAGTTCCAGGCCGCGGTCAAGGTCGGCAGGCGGCCGGACTCGTGGGACGAACTCGGCTGCCTCGACGTGACCCCACCCGGACCGAATCCTCCACAGTGGACGGACTTGTTCGCCGCGGGGCTGTCCGGCGCGGCCGTGGCGGCGGTGGACGTGGCCGGTGGCGCGCGCCGACACCTCGCGGACCGGCGGCCGACGCGTTCGGTGTGGGACTTGGCGTTGAGCTGGTTCGTGTCGTCCTACCCGCTGCTGGGCGCGTTGGCGTCGGGCATGAAGGTGGTCGCGGACGCCGACCTGGCGCGGGGCTGGGACATCTCCATCGCCGCGGTCGACGCGTCGCTGGGCGAGATCTACGTCAACCCGCTCGTGCGCCTGACCCCGGCGGAGTGGCGGTTCGTGCTGGCGCACGAGATGCTGCACGCCGCGCTGCGCCACGCCGACCGCACCGACGGCCGCGACCCGTACCTGTGGAACGTCGCCGCGGACTTCGTGGTCAACGGCTGGCTGGTGGAGATGGGCGTGGGTGTCGCACCGGACGGCGTCCTGCACGACCCGGACCTGGCCGGGCTGTCGGTGGAGTCCGTCTACGACCGGATCACCACCGACCTGCGCCGCTACCGCAAGCTCGCCACGTTGCGCGGTCGCGGCTCGGACCTGCTCGGCGATCCCGCGCGCGTGCCGCGGCACACCGCCGACCTGGACGACTTCTACCGCCGCGCCCTGCTGACCGGCCTGAGCTACCACACCACCGAGCGCGGCCTGCTGCCCACGGGCCTGGTGGAGGAGATCCGCGCGCTGGAACAGCCGCCGTTGGACTGGGACGCCCGGCTGGCGCGGTGGTTCGAGGAGCACGTGCCGTCGGTCGAACGCCGTCGCACGTACGCCCGCGCGTCCCGCCGCCAGTCCGCCACCCCGCACATCCCGCGCCCGGGGTGGGTGCGGCCGGAGGAGGTCGAGCGGCGGGCGACGTTCGGCGTGGTGCTGGACACCTCGGGTTCGATGGACCCGAAGCTGCTCGGCAAGGCGTTGGGCGCCATCGCGTCGTACGCCCTGTCCCGTGACGTCCCGGCGGCACGGGTGGTGTTCTGCGACGCGGTGGCCTACGACGCGGGGTACGTGCGGGTGGAGGACATCGCCGGCCGGGTGCGGGTGCGCGGTCGGGGCGGCACGGTCCTGCAACCGGGCGTGGACCTGCTGGAACGTGCCGACGACTTCCCCGCCGACGGCCCGGTCCTGGTCATCACCGACGGGCAGTGCGACTACGTCCGGGTGCGCCGCGAGCACGCGTTCCTGGTCCCGAAAGGCGCCCGCCTGCCGTTCCGGCCCCGTGGACCCGTGTTCCGGATGAGCTGACCGGCGGAAGCGCTACTCTCCGCACCTGTGACAACACTCCTCGCAGGTATGGTCGCTCTGGTCACCGGTGCCGGTGGGCTCGTCGGACGCGGGATCGCGACGAGGTTCGCCCAGGCCGGTGCCGCCGTGGCCGTCCACAGTCGACGCACCGACGTGACGGACCTGGTCGCCGGGATCACGGCGGGCGGTGGCCGGGCGATCGCGTTGCGCGCCGACCTGTCCGACGAGGACGAGTGCCACCGGCTGGTCATCGACGCGGCCGAGTGGGCCGGGCGGTTGGACGCCGTGGTGAACAACGCGGGCGTGCAGCCGGTGCGGGCCCTCGCCGGGATGACGGCCGCGCAGTGGCGCGAGGTGGTGGACGTCAACCTGACCAGCGCGTTCTCCTGCACCCAGGCCGCGGCAGACGTGCTGCCGGCAGGTGGGTCGGTCACCCACATCGCCTCGATCGAGGGCACACACCCGGCCGCCGGTCACGCGGACTACAGCGCGTCCAAGGCCGCCCTGATCATGCACGCGCGGTCGGCCGCGCTGGAGTACGGGCCGCGGGGCATCCGGGTCAACACCGTCTCGCCCGGCCTCGTCGACCGCCCCGGGCTGACCGACGACTGGCCCGAGGGGGTCGACCGGTGGACGGCGGCCGCCCCGCTGAGACGGCTCGGTCGACCCGAGGACGTTGGTGACGCCTGCGTTTTCCTGGCCTCGCCGATGGCCTCGTGGATCACCGGAAACGACCTGGTGGTGGACGGCGGGATCTCCGCGCGACCCACTTGGTGAGCAATTCCGAGCGATTTGGAAATGTTAATTCACAGATTACGACATCCCGGTGAGATGGGAATCCGGCCGAATACCGACCACCCGATCAGGTCACCCCGGGGCCATGCGACGAACACGAACCCTCATGGCGTCCTTGTTCGCATCGGGCCTGTTGGCCGCTCCGCTGATCGCCGCCGGCACGGCGTCCGCCGCGCCGCCGGAGACCGATCTCGTGCTGGCGGTTCACCAGGAGGAATCCGGGGTCCAGACCACCCGGCTGACCTGCGACCCGGCGGCGGGAGACCACCAGGCGGCGCAGCTGGCGTGCGGCGAGATCGAGGCGGCCGACGGTGATTTCACGCAGCTGCCCGGCACCGAGCCGCAGGTGTGCACCTTCGACTACCGACCGGTGACCGCGGTCGCATTCGGCTCGTGGCGCGGTGAACCGGTGCGTTACGTCGAGGAATTCCCGAACCGGTGCGTGATGGAGCAGGAGACCGGCGCCGTTTTCTCGTTCTGACCGTTTCCCACCACGACTGACGACCCCGTGGCCGATCCCGGCCGCGGGGTCGTCGCACATTTCTCCGATTATCCGGCGACACCGTCCGTACACGACCGTGCACGGAGATGGTTGCTGTTGCGAAGGAGGTTAACCGCGCGCCACGGGGGTAGGTCGGTAGGCGAGAGCACGTCGACCGTGAGGAGTCCGTCGTGGACGAGAACCAGGTGGGTGCGGTCCGCGAGACCGCCGGACAGGAGGGCACCGCCGTGGCGCAGCACGCCAGGCAGGCCGCCGGAGAGGTGCGTTCGACCGCACGTGAGCAGGTCGGACAGGTGGCCCACGAGGCGACGGGCCAGGCCAAGCACGTGGTGCACGACATGCGTGAACGGGTCGCGTCCGAGGCCGAGGAACAGGCGCGGAAGGTGTCGCGGCAGATCGACCGGATCGCCGACGAGCTGGGCACGATGGCCGACGGTTCGGGCCCCGATTCGCTGACCGCGGGCGCGTTGCGCCAGGTCTCCGACGCCGGTCGGCAGGCGGCGCGCTACCTCGACGAACGCGGTGCGCGCGGGCTGCTCGACTCGGCGCAGGACTTCGCCCGGCGCAAGCCGGGGACGTTCCTGATCGGCGCGGCGGTGGCCGGTTTCCTGGTCGCCCGTGCCGCGAAGAGCATGAGCGGGTCCGACCAGCCGCGCCAGGTCCAGCCGCAACGCGGCTACACCGACCAGGTGCCGACGACGCCGGTGACCACGCCGTCCGCGGTGCCGACGCCGTCGCCCACGCCGATGGCGCAGCCCGCGTACGGCACGGTGGCGCCGCAGGTCCCGTCGGAGCACCCGACGCCGTCGCCGCGCACCCCGTACCAGTCGGAGGGGGCGCCGTATGTCCAGCGCTGAGACCCGGACGACGGGGGCGCACGTGCCGGAGAGCCGGGTGCCGACCGGAGCCGTGCCGGGCGGTGGCGTGTCGGGTGGTGCCGTGCCGGCCGACGACCAGGCCTCGCTCGGTCAGCTCGTCGGTGAGCTGACCGAGGACCTGTCGCGGCTGATGCGCCAGGAACTCGAGCTCGCCAAGGCCGAGATCCGCGAGGAGGCGTCCAAGGCGGGCAAGGCGGCCGGGATGCTGGGCGTGGCCGGGTTCGCCGGGTACATGACGGCGGTGCTGCTGAGCCTGGCGCTGGTGTTCGCGCTGGCCACGTTCATGGGGCTGGGCTGGGCGACGCTCGTCGTCGCCGTGCTGTGGGCCATCGTCGGCTTCGCCCTGTTCTCCGCCGGCCGGTCGCGGCTGCGCAAGGTGAACCCCAAGCCGGAGCGCACCATCGAGACGTTGAAGGAGGACGCGGAATGGGCCCGTCACCCGACCAAATAAGGCACGACATCGACCGCACGCGCGCGGAACTGGTGGCGGACGCCAACCGGATCGTCGACCACACCAGGCCGCGCAACATCGCACAACGCCGGGTGGACCGGGTCCGGCACCGGATGAGCACGTTGAAGGAGCGAGTCATGGGCACGGTTCCGGAGGCCGCCTCGACGGTGCAGGACCGCACGGCGGGCATGGCGTCCACCGTGGGCGAGAAGGCGCACGGCGCCGCTTCCACCGTCGGCGACAAGGCCCAGCAGACCGCGTCGGTGGTCAGCGAGAAGGCCCAAGAGGCCGCGCACGCCGTTCAGCAAGCGCCTGAGCAGGCACGACAACAGGCGCGCGGCAACCCGTTGGCGGCGGGGCTGATCGCGTTCGGCGCGGGTGCGCTGGTCGCGACCCTCATCCCGGCGACCCGGGCCGAGCAGGACGCCGTGCGGCAGCTCAGCGAACGCGCCGGCGGCGCCATGGAACCGGTCAAGGAGGCCCTCACCGAGTCCGCGCAGAAGCTGAAGGACGACGCGGGCACCGTCATGGGCGAGGCCGCGGAGCAGGTCAAGCAGGTCGCCCAGGAGGCCAAGCAGACCACCGTGGAACAGGCCAAGGGCTCCGCCCAGGAAGTGGGCCAACACGCCCGCGAATCGGGCCAACACGTGAAATCCGAAGTCCGCAACCAGTAACGCCCCACGTGCGGGCAGCGCCGGCACCTGGTGTGTCGGCGCTGCCCGCACTCACGCCCGTCCCCCCACCTGATCCAGCCACACCAGGTGCACCCGCCGCACCCCGGCCGACCGCGAACTGATCTCGAACAACACCCGCGCACTCTCCGCACTTCCGGACCTGAGCCGGAAACCACCCTCCACCGCATCGACGTCGACACGGTCGGCATAGGCAAGCCCATACCCGGCTACGCGGACGTCTCCCTCCTCGCCGTGCTCCTCGACCACAGCGAACCGTCGCGGCACCGCCTCCCAAGCCACCTCGTGCAACAAGGCGGTCAACGCCTCATCGGCCAAGTCACTCACGCGCTCACTCCTTCCAAGGTCCCGATGAGGTCGGCCAACTCGTCGGCGGACATCAGGGCGTTGCCGGCTTCGTCCGGGGTGATCAGCCACATCACCGCCGTCTCCCCGAGGGCGCTCGGTGGCAGGGGCACAGGTGTTCCCGCGTCGAGCACACGCGCTTGACCACTTAGCAACACGGACGGGACCGGAGGTCGGACGAGGAAATAGGCGAACGGCATCCCCTGGACGGCGAGAACCGGCGTCCGGCGCGCGGCGAACGCGGGATGCCGGGCGATCGCCTCCGCCAGCGAGTCGAACACCATGAAGGCACCAAGGCGGGACCCCGTCACGGTGAGCACGTTGGGCAGATGCAAGCCGGGGACGGACCACAACGCGCGCACCTCCTCCACGCGGGTGGTCGCTCGTTCGACCGGGACGAGGAGAGGGCTGACGACCTGTCGCTCGTCAGCCGGATCGGCGAAGTGCCCGCGGTGCCAGATGGCTCCGGGAACGACGGGCCAGCCCAACCGGGCATAGCGCAAGGCGGCGGACGAACTCGCGGATGACGGGACGATCGGTGTGCTACTGGACACTGACCAAACTCCTCTGTGGCAAATCTCCTGAGTCCGAGTGAAGCGGTTCACCCGTTCGGGTGGAGTTCCACGACGGAGGAGGCTTTCGCTGGACATGCACCCGACGGTCCAGCCTCCAAGTCCAGTGCGGGGAGGCCGGATACCGGGGCAGCCCAGGGAGGATCGGGGCGCGCGGGGCGATGACGCACCGGATCAGCTTGGCTACGCTCTCGTCGTGCCCGAGCCCAACCGCCTGCTCCGCGCGGCACGCGAAGCCACCGCATCCCGCCAAGTCGCTGGTGCGCACATGTCCCGACGCGAACTGGCCGAGGCCGCCGTCGCGTGGCTGCACGAGACGGCCGGCAAGACCGTGGCCCTGGACGCTCACTACATCGCCAAACTGGAACGCGGCGTCGTGGGCCGCCCCTCCGAGCACTACCGGGCGGCACTGCGCGCGGTCCTGGGAGTCGCGGCGGACGCCGACCTCGGCTTCTCCCCGCACCTGTCCCCCGCCGTCGTCACCTCGGATCCCCGGCCCGGGCCGGCGACGAGCACTGTGGAGGAGTTGCTGATGAGTGCGGCAGACGAGTCTTCCCGCTTCCTGGCGTGGGCGGAGTCGACGAATGTCGGCGACCTGACCATCGACCAGGTGCACGGCGAGGTCCGGCGGATCTCCCGCTCCTACCTGAAGGTGCCGACCTTGCCGTTGTTCGCCCGTACCAAGGCGTTGCGGGATCGAACGTTCACGCTGCTGACCGGGCACCAGAATCCCCGGCACACACGTGAGTTGTACGCTGCCGCAGGGTGGTCGCTGACCGTGCTGTCGTGGATATCGGTGGACCTGGGCCGCGCCGACGCCGCCGAAGACCACGCCCGCGCGGCGTGGATGTGCGCCGACCGGGCCGATCACAACCCCCTACGCGCGTGGGTGCGCGCCACCCAGCACACCGCCTCGTTCTGGCGGGCCGACTACATCGCAGCCGCGCAGTACGCGGCCGATGGTCTGAACTACACCGGCACGGGGACGGCGAAGCTGTTCCTGTCCAGCGCTCTCGCGCTCGACCTGGCGCGGGCGGGCGACGCCGCGCGCGCCGACGACGCGCTGCGCCGCGCGCAGCGGGTCGCGGACATCGACGCGCGCGCCGAGGACGAGTTGGGCGGACCGCTCACGTGCTCGGTCGACCGCGCGGGGTCGCTGTGGTCGGACACCGAGCTGGCACTGGGCCGCGCCGACGACGCGCTGACGTTCGCCGACCGGGCCGTGGCGGAATTCGAGGCCACACCTGAGGAACGCCGGAACCGAGGATCCGAGCGCATGACACGCCTCCAGCAGGTCAAGGCACACCTGGTACTCGGGGACCTGGGTACGGCCGAGGACGCGCTGCGGTCCGTGCTGGACACACCCGCCCCTCACCGCGTTCGGCCGCTGGTGCACCGCGTGACCGAGGTCGGTGTGCTGGCGGCACGGACAGGCGGCACTGCTGATCCGGTGGCGCGACGAATCCACCGTGCCGTTGCCGACTTCCGCAGGGACGTCGTGACGAGGGAGTTGACCGCTTGAGCGAGCTGGAACCGATGCGCGACCACTGGTGGTGGCGGCCGGGTTGGCGGGCAGGCCGGTCGTTCTACACTTGGCACATCACGTTGGCCGACCAGCCCGGCGCGCCACGGCTCGTCGCCGACTACGCACCCGCGCTCACCGAGCTACCCCAACTCGACCCGGTGCCGGCACGGTGGCTGCACCTGACGTTGCAGGGCATCGGCTTCACCGACGAGATCGACCGACACGATGTGGACCGCATCGTCGCGGCGGCGGCGAAGCGCTGCTCCGGGCTGGAGCCGTTCACCGTCACCATCGGCCCCGCCCACGTCGACCGGGAAACCGTTCAGATGCCCGCCCGGCCGCTCGAGCCGTTGGCGGAGCTCCGGCTGGCGATCCGCGCCGCGATCGGGGACGTGTGGGGACGGGACAACGTGCCGGAACCGGAAGGCGGATTCCGGGCTCATGTCACCCTCGGCTACTCCAACGCCGCCGGTCCCGCCGAACCGATCGCCGAGGTGCTGAAGGCCAACGGCGGGCACACAGCGGAGGTGGTGGTGTCGTCCGTGTCCCTGATCGACTTGCACCGGGACAACAAGGCGTACGAGTGGACCGACGTCGCCCTCGTGACGTTCGGCGGGTGAGACTCCGCGCCGAGGCACGAACCATGACCGGCCGACGCCACCGCAGTGGTCAGCCCGAGGCCAGGATCGGTTGGGCCACGGCGAAAGCGCGGTTCGCGGCGGGCAGGCCCGCGTAGATTCCCACCTGCAGCAGCACTTCCTTGATCTCGTCCGCCGTCACGCCGTTGCGCAGCGCCGCGCGCACGTGCATCGCCAACTCGTGCTCCTGCCCGAGAGCGGCCAGCATCGCCAGCGTGATGCAGGACCGCACCCGCCGGTCGAGCCCTGGCCGGTTCCACACCTCGCCCCACGCGTACCGGGTGATGAAGTCCTGGAAGTCGGCGGTGAACGCGTCGGTGTCGGCGACCGCGCGGTCGACGTGCTCGTCGCCCAGCACCTCCCGCCGCACGCGCATCCCGTTCTCGAAGGAGGAGCTCACAGGTGCCCCTCCAGGATCGCCGACACCTCGTCGGCCGCCTCCACGTTCGCCAAGTGCGCCCCCGGCACGAGGTGGAACGCGGCACCGGGGATCGAGTCGGCGATGAACCGACCGCACTCCGGCGGCGTGGCCTCGTCGGACGCGCCCGCGATGACCGCCGTCGGCGCCTCGATCACCGGCAGCACGGACCGCAGGTCCATCGCCGCCAACGCCTCGCAGCACCCGGCGTACCCCTCATCGTCCACTGAGGACAGACCAGCCTCGAACGCGGCCACCACCTCGGGCGAACGCGAGCGGAACGCCGGGGTGAACCAGCGGTCGACGGCGGCGGACCCAAGAGACCCGGTGCCGGACGAACGCACGGTCGCCGCACGGTCCAGCCACGGTTGCGCGGTCGGGAAACCGGCCGACGTGCAGCACAGCACCAGCCGCTCGATCCGCTCGGGCGCGTGCCCGGCCAGCCACATGCCGACCATGCCGCCCATCGACACACCGCAGTACGACACGCGGGCCAGGCCCAACGCGTCCAGCAGCTCCAGCACGTCGTCGGCGAGGTCGTCGATCCGGTACGGACCGGGGACCGCGGCACTGCCGCCGTGACCCCGGTGGTCGTAGCGCAACACCCGGAACCGCCGGTGCAGCACGGGCAACTGCCGGTCCCACAACGCGGTCGTGGTGCCGAGCGAGTTGCCCAGGACGACGACCGGCGCGTCCGGCGGCCCGCTCAACTCGTAGTGCGGCTTCACGGCCGGCCCCTCCCCCGGTGCGCCGCGAGGGCGCGGTCGGTGAACTCGCCCGCGCTGCCGGTGTACCCGGCCGGGTCGAGCGCGTCGTCTATCTCCTTGTCCGACAACCCGATCCGCAGGTCGGCCAGCAGCGCCTCGCGCAGCGGCTGCCCGGCCGCCACCGCGGTCCGGCACACCTCGGCCACCAGGTCCTGCGCCTCGGCCCGGCCGATCCGGTCCGCCAGCCGCACGGCCACGTTCTCGGCCATCAGCAGCCCACCGGTCAGGTCCAGGTTGCGCCGCATCCGCTCGGGGTCGACGCGCAGCCGCGACAGCAGCTCACGGGTACCGCGCACGGCACCGCCCACCAGCCGCAACAGCTCGGTGACGGTCTGCCACTCGCTGTGCCACCCGCCCGCCGCGCGTTCGTGCTCCTGCGCCATCGCCGACAGCACCGTGGCCACCAGCCCCGGCACGCGGCGGGTACCCGCGGTCACCAGCACCGCGCGCACCGGGTTGTGCTTGTGCGGCATCGCCGACGACGTGCCGCCGTCACCCTCGGCCACCTCGGCGACCTCGGTCTGCGCGAGCAGCACCACGTCCTGCGCGATCTTGGCCAGCACCCCGGACACCTCACCGAGCGCGCTCGCCAACTCGGCCACCCGCGTCCGGTTCGTGTGCCACGGGATCAGCGGCGCGACCAGGCCGAGCTGGGCGGCCAGCTGCCCGGTCAGGTCACCGCCCGAGCGCACCGCGGCCTGCGTGCCCGCCGCACCGCCGAACTGCACCGCCAGCCGCTGGGTGCGCACGCGGGTCAGCGCGTCCTCGGCCTCGTCCACCGCGACCAGCCAGCCCGCGCACTTGAGCCCGAACGTCGTCGGCAGCGCGTGCTGGGTCAGCGTGCGGCCGGCGATCAGCGTGTCCCGGTGCCGCTCGGCGAGCCGTTCGCACTCGTCGGCCACGCCGCGCAGCCCGGCCAGGATCGGCCCGAGCGCGCGGAACGCGACCAGCGACAACGCCGTGTCCAGCACGTCCTGGCTGGTGGCGCCGTTGTGCACGGCCGCGCGTCCCTCGGCGGTGACGTGGGCCCCGATCGCCCGGACCAGCGGCACGACCGGTGTGCCCGAGGTGAGCGCGCCTTCACCGAGGACCACCGGGTCGTAGTTGCCGACGTCGATGGCCGTGACCACCATCCGGGCGGCCTCCTCGGACACCAGGCCCGCCCTCGCCTGCACGATCGCCAGGGCGCGCTCGAAGTCCAGCATGGCCCGCAGCCACGCCCGGTCGCACGTCTCGTCGTCCACGTCCGGGTCTGTGAACAGCGTGCCCCACAGCGAGCGCGGCGCGCCGGACCGGCCGCCGTGCTCAGAGGTCGAAGAAGACGGTTTCATGCTCCCCTTGCAGGTGGATGTCGAAGCGGTAGCCCGGCGGCTCGCTCCGGGCGATGAGCGTGGCGCGCCTGGCCGGGTCGATCGAGGTGAGCACCGGGTCCTCGGCGTTGGCCTCCTCGTCGGGGAAGTAGATCCGGGTGACCAGCCGCACCAGCATGCCCCGGCAGAACACCGACACGTTCAGGTGGGGTGCCTCCGTGCCGTTCCCGCTGTTCGCGCTGTCCCCGCCGCCGTCCCCAGCCCCACGGCCTCCGACCGCGGGCAGCGGACCGGGCTTGACGGTCAGCAGCGAGTACCGGCCCTCGGGGTCCGTGGCGCTGCGGCCGAAGCCGCGGAAATCCTTCCACCGCACCGCACCGCGCGGGTCGTCGGGGTGGTCGAACCGGCCTTCGGGGTCGGCCTGCCACGTCTCGATCACCGCGTCGGGCACCGGCACGCCCGCGCCGTCGTACACCGTGCCGCCGATCCGGAACGCGCCGGGCGTGCCCTCGGGCACCACGAACGGCCCGTCTTCCCACACGATCCCGAACGAGAAGAAGGGACCGACTGTCTGCGACGGCGTCGTCTGGAGCTCACCCGTCGTCGGGAGTTCACTCATCGTCGTCCTCCTTTTCCAGCGGCGTGGGGTTCTTGCCCCGCAGCACGATGTCCCACTGGTAGCCCAACGCCCACTCGGGCACGGTCGTGCCCAGGTCGAACCGGGCCACCATCGCCGCGCGGGCCTTCGGGTCGCGGACCGAGTTGAAGATCGGGTCCTGATCGAACAGCGGGTCGCCCGGGAAGTACATCTGGGTGATCAACCGCTGGGTGAACGCGGTGCCGAACAGCGAGAAGTGGATGTGCGCGGGCCGCCAGGCGTTGTCGTGGTTGCGCCACGGGTACGCGCCGGGGTGGATCGTGGTGAACGAGTAGCGGCCCTCGGCATCGGTGATGGTGCGGCCCACGCCGGTGAAGTTGGGGTCCAGCGGCGCGGGGTGGCGGTCGGCGTCGTGCCGGTACCGGCCGCCCGCGTTGGCCTGCCACACCTCCAGCAGGGCGCCCGCGACCGGGCGTCCGTCGCCGTCGACCACGCGCCCGGACACGATGATCCGCTGGCCCTGCGGCTCGCCGTCGTGGCCGAGGGTGAGGTCGCTGTCGTGCGGACCGACGCGGCCCTCGCCGAGCAGCGGCCCGGTGATCTCGCCCAGCCGCTGCGGGAGCAGCACGAACGGCCGGTGCGGCGCCCGAAGCACGTTGGACCGGTACTCGGGGAAGCTCACGGGCGGGTGCGACTGCGTGTCGGAACGGTAGGTCGGCACCGGAGGTCTCCTGTTCGTCGTGCCGAGTCGGAAGTGGCTAGCGGGTCAGCTCGCGCAGGACGGCGAGTTCGCGCTCGGTCGGCGGCTCGCCGCGGCCCAGGTCGTCGGCGACCTTCAGATCCCAGCCGGTGCGCTCGCGCGCGGTCGCCAGGTCCACGCCGGGGTGCAACGCGGTCAGCACCAGCTCACGGGTGTCCGGGTCGGGCCGCAGCACGCCCAGGTCGGTGATCACCAACCGCGGCCCGGCGCCGGTCAGCCCCAGCTCCTCCCGCTCACCCGGCCCGGACCCGAAGCCGAACGAGGTGACGAAGTCGACCCGCTCCACGAACGCCCGCCTGGTCTGCCGCACCACCACGACCACCTCGCGGCACGACGCGGCGATCTCGGGCGCGCCGCCCGCACCGGGCAGCCGCACGCCGGGGTTGCGGTAGTCGCCGCCGATCACGGTGGTGTTGATGTTGCCGAACCGGTCCAGCTGGGCCGCCCCGAGGAAGCCGACATCGATCCGGCCGGGCTGCAACCAGTAGTTGAAGATCTCCGGCACGCCCACCACGCTGACCGCCGTGTCGGCCAGCACGCCGTCGCCGATCGACAGCGGCAGCCGGTCCGGTTTCGCGCCGATCGTGCCGGACTCGTAGACCAGCACGAGGTCGGGCGCGTGCGTGCGGCGGGCGAGGTTGGCCGCGGTGCTGGGCAGCCCGATGCCGACGAAGCACACCGCGCCGTCGCGCAACGCCCGTGCCGCCGCGACCGTCATCATCTCGTCGGACGTGTAGTTCACGCCACGCTCTCCAACCACTGGGTGAACTTGTCCCGGTCCCGGCTGATCGCGTCCCACGCGACGTAGAAGTCGTTGTCGCGCACCGAGTAGTCGTGCGCGTAGGACGGGTGCGCCCCGCCCGGCACCTCGGCGACGTAGTCGACCACCCAGGACGGCAACACCACCGCGCCCGGCCGCGGCTCCAGCTCGTCCACGACCTCCTCGACGGTGACCAGCGAGCGGGTCGCGGCCAGCACCGCCTCCTTCTGCACGCCCGTGATCCCCCACAGCTGCACGTTGCCGTGCCGGTCGGCGCGCTGGGCGTGCACGACGGCGGCGTCCAGCCGCAGCGCGGCCACGGCGGTCAGCACCTCGCCGGTGAACGGGCACGTCACCGCCGCGATGTTGGCCGTCTGGGCGGGCAGGTCGGTGCCGGTGTAGCCGCGCAGCACGGCGAACGGCAGCCCGGACGCCGCCGCGACGTACCGGTTGGCCATGCCCGCGTGGCTGTGCTCCTCCAGCTCCAGCGGCCGCGGCCAGCTGTTCTGCACGGCGTCGCGGAACCGGTGCAGCGAGCCGACACCGGGGTTGCCGCCCCACGAGAACACCAGCTTGCGCGCGCAGCCCGCGCCGATGAGCTGGTCGTACAGCACGTCGGGCGTCATCCGGACCAGGGTCAGGTCCCGCCTGCCCTGCCGGATCACCTCGTGCCCCGCGGCGAACGGGATCAGGTGCGTGAACCCCTCGAAGGCCACGGTGTCACCGTCGCGCACGACCTCCGCGACAGCCTCCGCGAGGGGTGCGATGGCAGCCAATCCGACCTCCCGTTCCGACCGGCCGTGAACCGGCTCTGACGTGCGGCGAACGCTAGGTAGGCCGTCCGGAGGGGGTCAACGGGATCTTCCACTCACCGGAAGCCGTGAACCCCTGCCTTCGGTGTTCGACCGCGGGGACTTCGGTTGCGGGACTTCGGTTGCGGGACTTCGGTTGCGGGACTTCGGTTGCGGGGACTTCGGTTGCGGGGACTTCGGCTGCGCGACCGCTTCACCGCGCTGCCACCATCACCGCGGCCCTCGTGCCGATCGTCGGAACAGGACTGGCCTTGCGCGCGGTCCTGGGGTGGTGAGTAAGTTGCGCACTGTGACGACGCCGGTGGTACGCGTGATCGAGTGGTCGGGCAAGTCGTGGGACGGCCCGTCCGAGACAGCCCTGCACGACCTGCTCACCAACCTGGACCTGACCCACCGAGACCTGGTCGTGGAGCGGCTCGACCTGGAGCCCGCCGGGCAGCACTTCATGCGGGTACACCTGAACGACGACCTCAGCCACCTCGTGGAGTACCGCGACGGGGAACGCCAGTTCCAGGCACAGGTACCCCGCCAGCCCGACGTGATCGGCGTCGGACCGATCGCGGCGGTGCTCGCGGACTGGGCGTTCGGCCGCGAGGACTGGCGCGATGCCCTGCACTGGGTGCCGCTGTCGCTGGATCAGCCCACCAAGTCCTGACGGCTCGCCGGGTACGACGGCCACGGCCCCAGTTCGGGCAGCGGCACGGCGGAGGTGGGAGGTTCGTCGGGCACCCGCCCGACGAGCCAGGCGGCGAGGTCGCGCACCCCGCCGACCACCTCCGTGCCCGTGCCCCACGTCCGCGGCACGTCCGTCGCCCGCAGCGCGACGCCGTCGGGCAACCGCGGCCGCAGCACGCCGATGGTGTGGACCGCGAACTCCGCGCTCCACTCCCCCGGCCGGACGCCGAGGTCCAGGTCGAGCAGGTGGATCCAGACCTCGCGCCACCGGGTGAACACCGGCGCCACGGGATCGGGCGCGCCGACGGGCTCCGACCAGTCCCGGATCCCCGCCCACGCCCGTTCCAGGCGCTCGTTGTGCTCGGCGGTCGCGGCCCGGTGCCCGTCCGCGTCGCGAGACGCGGTGGCCTCGATGATCGCGTCCCGCTCACCGGGCCCCCACATCTCGACCCGCACGCCCCGTGACGCGTGCTCAACCACCCGACTGCGGGCACGGGCCGCGTCGGCGAGGTGTGCCAGCACGTGCCCCCGCGTCCACCCCGGCAGCAGCGACGGCTCCGTGACCTGGTCGTCGGTCAGGTCGGCGATCACGTCGAGCAACCGGCGGTGGGCGTGCGCGACCGCGTCCAGAGGTGGCTTCACGTCACCTGATCCTAGGGATCGGCAGACGTCCGGTGGTGCGGACCGCGGGCAGGTTGCTGCCAACGCGCCACCAGTGCCGGCCACGGGACTTTACGTTGGCCCGGTGGCGGATTCCCTGTGGTGTCGCGGCGTGGCCGGGGTGCTCGCGCTCGTGCTGCTGAGCGCTTGCGGCAGCACCGTCGTCCCCGGCACGCCGAGAGCGTTGTCGTCGGTGGTCACCACGACCTCCACCGAGCCACCGCCGCCGCGGGTGGGCACCTACGCGGCGGGCGACTGCCTGGCCATCGTGGACAACGCCTTCCAGCCGGTCGGCTGCGAGCACGCCCACGAGGCCGAGGTGGTGCTGGCCGACCACCTGCCGCCCGGGTTCCCGGCGGACTTCCCGCCCGTGCCCACCACGGTCTCGCCGACCTGCCGTGACGCGATGGGCACGTACCTGGGCGGTCCGGACGCCGAGGCCACCCGCCTGGAACACCGGGTCCTGTGGCCGACGCGGGAGCAGTGGACCGCCGGCGAGCGGTGGTTCGCGTGCGCACTGCTGGAACGCGGGCCGGACAACAAGGCGGCGCGCCGGACCGGGAGCGTGCGGGGCGCGCTGGCGGACGGTCTCGGCGAGCTGCGCCGGTGCTACGCGGGCGAGCCGCTGGACGAGCCGACCCGGGTCGTGCCCTGCGACCAGCCGCACCGCAGCGAAGCCGTGCCCGGGGTGGTCGAACTGGGCTCCCACACCGACCCCGCACCCGACTACGGGACGATGATGGACCGATCCCTCGACCGCTGCGTCCGTGCGGTCGAGGAGTACCTGGGCGGGTCGCGGCCCGGTGTCACGGCGAGGTCGCTGATGCCGGCGCGGGAGTACTGGTCCTCCGGGGCCACCAAGGCGGTCTGCTACGCCATCACCACCGAACCGGTGACCGGCACCCTCGGAAGTCGCTAAGGCGCCGCTTGGAGCACCAAGAGGGTCAGGTCGTCGTGCTCCGCCGAACCCAGCCAGTCGAACACCACGCGCCGCAGGTGGTCGGACACCGCGTCGGCCGACAGCCCGGTGCAGTCGGCCAGCGCCGCCTTCAGCCGCACGTCGCCGAACAGCTCTTGCCGGTCGTCGTGCTTGCGCGCCTCGGTCAGCCCGTCGCTGTAGAGCAGCAACGTCTCACCCGGCGCGAGCGCGACGGTCGTCTGGTTGAACCGCACCTCCGGCAGCACGCCGACGATCCCGCCGTGCACGGCCACCTCGTCCACCCGCCCGTCGGCACGCAGCACCAGCGGTGCGGGGTGGCCGCCGGCGGCCAGGGTCAACCGCAGCCCACCGGCCTGCACGGGCATCATCGTGCCGACCACGAGCGTGGTGAACAGCCGGCTGCCCGCGGCCCGCAGGGCGGCGTTGAGCAGGTGCAACAACTGCGCGGGCCGCTGCTCGACCACGAGCAGGGTGTGCAGGCTCTGCCGCACCCGGCCGCTGTGCGCCGCCGCTTCCAGCCCGTTGCCCGCCACGTCGCCGAGCACGAACGCCGCGCTGCCGTCCTCACGCGGGTGCACGTCGTAGAAGTCGCCGCCCACCAGCACCCGCCGGTGCGCGGGCTCGTAGACGCCGGCCAGGCGCACCCCCGGCACCTCGGGCAGCGGGGTGGGCAGCAGGTTGGCCCGCAGCGCCTCCACGGTCACCTGCTGCTCGCCGAACCGGGTGCTCACCTCGACCGCCGCCGCGGCCCGTGCCGCGTACCGCTTGAGCAGGTCGACGTGCCACGTGCTGCCGAAGCACACCAGCGCGCCGCCCTCGGTCAGCGGCACGGCCACGCCCACGCCGGACGCGCCCCACGGGCCGTCTCCCAGCTCGGTGAGCACGGCGTGTTCGACCAGCCGTTCCAGCACGGCGGTGAAGCCGGGCGCGGTGCCCGCGACCTGACGTGTGGTGCGCGCCACAGCGACGTCGCCGGCCGGGGTGCGCCGCCACCACTCCAGCCGGCCCCGGATGCCCGGCAGCACGACGACGGTGTGCTCGGCGGGCGCCAACTCGACCACGGCGCGTAGGACCTCCGCACGTTCCGTGATCGACCCCAGGCGGTGCGCGGCCTCGTCGAGGTAGTCGTCCACGCCCCGGAACCAGGCGACCCACCCGCCGCCGAGGTCCTGCCGACGGGCGCCGCGGCCGTCGTCGTCCGGCAGCGCGGAACCCGTCCGCGCCCGCGGGAACAGCACGGATGCGAGAGAGTTGACCAACCGGACGACACCTTCCGGGTCCAGCACGACGACGGCCTCGTGGAAGCCGTCGACCACGCGACGCCACGCGTCGAGGTCGAGGCCCGTGTCGGCGCCTTGCCGGTAGCCCTGGGCCATCACGGCTCCTGTGTGTCGGGTCGACCCAACCTATCGGACAAGTTGCCTCCAACAGTGGCAGGCTTGGCGCAGTTCCGCTGACATCGGAGGCTCGTGTGACGACCGCCCAGGACGACACGGACGTGACCCTGGCCCGACTGCTGACCGCGATGCGGGAGATGAAGGACGGCAACTTCCGCCGTCGCCTCGTCGTTCCCCGCGAAGGCGTGGCCGCCGAGTTGGCCGAGGCGTTCAACGAGATCGCGGAGCGCAACCAGTGGCTGGTCGGCGAGCTGGTGCGGGTGCGCCAGTCGGTCGGCCAGGAGGGCAGGCTGGGCGAGCGGCTGGCACCGAGCACCGCCACCGGTGGCTGGGCGACGGCCGCGGACGCGGTGAACGGGCTGATCGAGGACCTGACCCGGCCGACCGCCGAGCTGAGCCGCGTGCTCGCCGCGGTCGCCGAGGGTGACCTGTCGCAGGAGATCGTGGTCGACGGGCGCGGTGAGGTCGCCACGCTGGTCGAGAGCTTCAACTCGATGACGGCGACGCTGCGCACGTTCGCGGGCGAGGTCACCCGGGTGGCGCGCGAGATCGGCACGGACGGCCGGCTGGGCGGCACGGCGGTCGTGCCCGGGGTGGCCGGCACGTGGAAGGACCTGACCGACTCGGTCAACTTCATGTCCGACAACCTGACCAAGCAGGTGCGTGACATCGCGCAGGTGGCGACGGCGGTGGCCCAGGGCGACCTGTCGCAGAAGATCACCGTGACGGTGGCGGGCGAGATGTTGGAGCTGAAGGACACCGTCAACACGATGGTCGACCAGCTGTCCTCGTTCGCCGACGAAGTCACGCGCGTGGCGCGCGAGGTGGGTACGGACGGGCGGCTGGGTGGTCAGGCGCAGGTGCCCGGGGTGGCCGGGACGTGGCGCGACCTGACCGACAACGTCAACTTCATGGCGAACAACCTGACCTCGCAGGTCCGCAACATCGCGCAGGTGGCGACGGCGGTGGCCCAGGGCGACCTGTCGCAGAAGATCACGGTCGACGCGCGGGGCGAGATCCTGGAGCTGAAGTCGACCATCAACACGATGGTCGACCAGCTGTCCTCGTTCGCCGACGAGGTCACGCGCGTGGCGCGCGAGGTCGGCACCGACGGGCGATTGGGCGGGCAGGCGCAGGTACCGGGCGTCGCCGGCACCTGGCGCGACCTGACCGACTCGGTGAACTTCATGGCAGGCAACCTCACGTCCCAGGTCCGCAACATCGCGCAGGTCACGACGGCGGTGGCCCAAGGCGACCTGTCGCAGAAGATCGACGTGGACGCGCGGGGCGAGATCCTCCAGCTCAAGACGACGATCAACACGATGGTCGACCAGCTGTCGTCGTTCGCGGCCGAGGTCACGCGGGTGGCGCGCGAGGTGGGCAGCGATGGACGGTTGGGTGGTCAGGCCCAGGTGCCGGGGGTGGCGGGGACCTGGCGGGACCTGACCGACTCGGTGAACTTCATGGCAGGCAACCTCACGTCCCAGGTCCGCAACATCGCGCAGGTGGCGACGGCGGTGGCGCGGGGCGACCTGTCGCAGAAGATCACGGTGAACGCGCGGGGCGAGATCCTGGAGTTGAAGGACACCATCAACACGATGGTCGACCAGCTGTCCTCGTTCGCCGACGAAGTCACGCGCGTGGCGCGCGAGGTCGGCACCGACGGGCGGCTGGGTGGTCAGGCGCAAGTGCCGGGGGTGGCGGGGACTTGGCGGGATTTGACTGATTCCGTCAACTTCATGGCCAACAACCTGACGGCCCAGGTGCGGTCGATCGCGCAGGTCACGACGGCGGTGGCGGGTGGTGACCTGTCGCAGAAGATCACGGTCGACGCACGCGGGGAGATCCTGGAGCTGAAGTCGACCATCAACACGATGGTCGACCAGCTGTCCTCGTTCGCCGACGAAGTGACGCGCGTGGCGCGCGAGGTCGGCACCGACGGGCGGCTGGGTGGTCAGGCGCGCGTGCCCGGGGTGGCCGGGACGTGGAAGGACCTCACGGACAACGTCAACGTGATGGCCGACAACCTGTCCACGCAGGTCAGGTCGATCGCGGCGGTGGCGACGGCGGTCGCGGGCGGTGACCTGTCCAAGAAGATCGCGGTCGAGGCCAAGGGCGAGGTCGCGGCGCTGGCCGACACCATCAACGGCATGGTGGACACGCTGCGCGCGTTCGCCGACGAGGTCACCCGCGTGTCCCGCGAGGTCGGCACGGAGGGCATCCTCGGTGGTCAGGCCCGCGTGCCGAACGTGGCGGGCACCTGGAAGGACCTCACCGAGAACGTCAACTTCATGGCGAACAACCTCACGTCGCAGGTCCGCAACATCGCCCAGGTGACCACGGCGGTGGCTTTGGGCGACCTGTCGAAGAAGATCGACGTCGACGCGCGCGGCGAGATCCTGGAGCTGAAGACCACGATCAACACGATGGTCGACCAGCTGTCGTCCTTCGCCCAGGAGGTCACGCGCGTCGCGCGGGAGGTCGGCACCGAGGGCAAGCTCGGCGGCCAGGCCGAGGTGGAAGGCGTCTCGGGCACCTGGAAGCGGCTGACCGAGAACGTGAACGAGCTGGCCGGGAACCTGACCCGGCAGGTGCGCGCGATCGCCGTGGTGGCGACGGCGGTGACGGCGGGCGACCTGACCCGGCAGATCACCGTGGAGGCGTCCGGCGAGGTCGCCGAGCTCAAGGACAACATCAACCGGATGATCGGCAACCTGAGGGCGTCCACCCGCGCCAACCAGGAGCAGGACTGGTTGAAGACGAACCTGGCCAGGCTGTCCGGCCAGATGCAGGGGCACCGCGACCTCAACGCCATGGCGTCGCTGGTGATCAGCGAGCTGACGCCGCTGGTGTCGGCGCAGCACGGCGCGTTCTTCCTGGTGGACCCCGAGTCCAACGCCCTGGACCTGACCGCGTCCTACGGGTACGCGCCGCGCGGCGGGCGGCCCACCCGGTTCATGCGCGGCGAGTCGTTGATCGGGCAGGTCGCGGTGGAGAAGAAGACGCTGCTGGTCACCGACGTGCCGCCGGGGTACATCGAGATCGGCTCGGGGCTCGGGTCGGCGCCGCCCGCGAACCTGGTGATCCTGCCGATCGTCTTCCAGGGCGAGATCCTCGGCGTGATCGAGCTGGGGTCGTTCGGCGAGTTCACCGAGGTGCACCTGGACCTGCTGGACCAGCTGAAGGAGAACATCGGCGTCAACCTGAACACGATGCTGGCCAACGCGCGGACGGACAGCCTGCTGGTGGAGTCGCAGCGGCTGACCGAGGAGCTGCGGGCCGGTTCGGTGGAGCTGGAGGCACGGGCGCGGCAGCTGTCGTCGGCGTCGAAGTACAAGTCGGAGTTCATGGCGAACATGTCGCACGAGCTGCGCACGCCGTTGAACAGCCTGCTGATCCTGGCGAAGCTGCTGGCCGACAACCTGGACGGCAACCTCAACCCGAAGCAGGTGGAGTTCGCCAAGACGATCCACTCGTCGGGCACGGACCTGCTGCAGCTGATCGACGACATCCTGGACCTGACGAAGGTCGAGGCCGGGCACATGCAGGTGCAGACGGACCCGGTGCACGTGTCGGACGTGGTCGCGTACGTGGAGGCGATGACCACGCCGCTGGCCGCGGAGAAGGGGCTGGCGTTCGAGGTCGTGGTGGAGCCGGACGTGCCGTCCACCCTGCACACCGACGAGCACCGGTTGCAGCAGATCCTGCGCAACCTGCTGTCGAACGCGGTCAAGTTCACCCACGACGGCGAGATCAAGCTGCGGATCCGGGTGGTCGAGGGCTCGGTCGCGTTCGACGTGCAGGACACCGGGATCGGCATCCCGTCCGACAAGCTGTCGGTGATCTTCGAGGCGTTCCAGCAGGCGGACGGCACGACGTCGCGGAAGTACGGCGGGACGGGGCTGGGGCTGTCGATCAGCCGTGAGCTGGCGGCGTTGCTGGACGGCCGGTTGGACGTGCGTTCCGAGCCGGGCATCGGTTCGACGTTCACGCTGTACCTGCCGCTGGGCGAGCAAGGACTCGTCCCGCCGGTCGTGGTGGAGCCGGAGGCCGTGCCCGAGCTGCTGACGCTGTCGGACGAGTCGGCGCTGTCGGACGAGTCGGCGCAGTCGGTGGTGGCGCCGTCCGACCTGCCGCCGGCGCCGATGCGGTTCCACGGCGAGAAGGTGCTGATCGTCGACGACGACCTGCGCAACGTGTTCGCGTTGACCAGCGTGTTGGAGCTGCACGGGCTGCAGGTGATCTACGCGGACAACGGGATCACCGGTGTGCGGGCGTTGGAGCAGTACGACGACGTGACGCTGGTGTTGATGGACATCATGATGCCGGAGCTGGACGGCAACGCGACCATGGCGGCGATTCGGGCTATGTCGCGTTATGCGGACTTGCCGGTGATCGCGGTGACGGCGAAGGCGATGAAGGGTGATCGGGAGAAGTCGCTGGCTTCGGGGGCGACGGATTACGTGACCAAGCCGGTGGACACCGAGCACCTGCTCCGCCTGATCGCCTTCTACCTGGGCGTCGAACAGGACTAAACCCCGCGTGTCCTACATTCACGTCGCGCGTGTCCTACGTCCAGGACCCCCGAGTTGAACGCTCAGAACGCGAGAGTCCAACGTTCGGGGCGCGAGAGTCCAACGTTCGGGGCGCGAGAGTCCTACGTTGGGGATAGGTGAGTTCAACGTTCAGGGCGCCTGAGTTCTGCGTTCAGGTCTGCCGAGTTCTGCCTTCAGGTCAGGGCGGTGATCAGGCGGTGGCAGCGGAGGGGGTCTTCGGTCAGGCCGGCGGCCAGGCCCCACAGCCAGTAGTCGACGGCGCGGAAGACGGCCCAGTCGCGGGCGTGGGTGAGGGGGATGGTCGAGGATTCGGCGAAGATGGCCAGGTGGGCCGCGATGGCGGTGGGGGTTCGCATTTCGTCGAGTCTGGTCCAGAGGGTTCTGGCCAGGTCGTAGGCGATGTCGCCGCGCAGCAGGATCGGGTCGACGGTCAGCCAGGGTTCGCGGTGGCCGCGCAGCACCTGGGCCGAGTGCAGGTCGCCGTTGACGGCGAGCGTGGACGTGGTGGTGACCAAGGTCTCCACGGCCTCCTCCCCCGCACGGAGGAAGACGCGGTCGAAGGGGTGGGCTTGGTGTAGCCAGTCGGCTTCCAGGGTGGCCGCCCGGGCGCGGGCGAGGTCGGCCGTGGAACGGGCGGTCGGTGGGGCGGGTACGGCCAGTCGTCGGGCCATCACGCCCAGTACCGCCATGGCTTCTTCCGACGGCAGGTCGAGGGCGCTGTGGTGCATGTCCAGGCGTTCGAGCAGCATGGCGCCGGCGGCGGGGTCGGCATCGACCAGGTGGGATCACCAGGGCGTGCGAGCCGTGCGTCGCCGGGCCGTCCGGGCGGAGGTGCCAGGTTGCCAACTGGTGCTCGATGGCGGCGGGCAGGGTGGCCAGCCAGCCCGGGTCACGCGGTATGGGTGAGTTGCGGAAGGTCTCCGGGATCACGTCGTGGCGGACTCGACGGTGTCGTGGATGTGCATGACCTCGGTCAACTCGGTCAGCCGGAACAGCTTGTGCACGGACGGCTGCATGGACGCCATCCGGAACTGCCCACCCTCGCCGTCCAGTCTGCGGTGCCAGTCGAGCATCAGGGACAGGCCCGTGGTGTCCATGAACGGCACACCGCTCAGGTCCACCACCACGTGGGCGCCCACGCTCTCTTCGAGGCGGTCGGACAGCACGGGGACGGTGTCCGCGTCCAGCTCGCCCGACACCGCGACGACCGTCCAGTCGCCCCGGACCTCACTGCGCACCTGCAACTCCATGAGGCCCGAGCCTAGCCACCGGACGGCCCGGATGCCGAGACCGAGTCACCTCGAGGTTCCGCCGGACGCCGCTCGGTGCCACGACCGGAGGATGTGCGACGATGCGGTAACGGCCGATCAACGGGAGCGGATGTGCGCAACGAGCCAGCGGCGCCGGTGGCCGTGACGCTGCCCGCCTCAGCGGGCTCATCGGCGCGTGCCCGACAGGTGGTGGCGGACGCGGCGGAGGCGTGGGGCCTGTCGGCCGACGCCGCCGACGACGCCGCCCTGGTGGTGACCGAACTGGTGTCCAACGCCGTGGACCACGCGACCGGCCCGGTGGGGCTGACCGTCTCGCGGACGGAGTCCGGCCTGCGGATCGAGGTGGCCGACCAGTCGTCCACGCCACCCCAGCCCAGACCGGTGCAGGTCGATTCGGCACGGGGGCGCGGGTTGATCATCGTGGCGGCCCTGAGCCGGGCCTGGGGCTCCGACCCGACCGCCGACGGCAAGGTCGTGTGGGCCGAGCTCGACAGCTGAGCGCGCCCCGACCGGGCAGGGACCGGCCGAGGCGCGCCGTTCCACTTTCGGGTGACGGCCGGTCGGGAACAATCCGGGATTCGATCCGTAGCGGTACGGCACTTGCGTTCAGGCGGGGCAAAACGGGTATCCCGGGAGCGCCGACTAACGAGGAGGTCATGTGTCCACCACGACGGAAACCGGTCAGGTGACCGGAACGCAGGACAAGGACTACAACATCATCTGGTTCGTCGAAGCGTGCCTGAGCAACGCGCTGCGGCTGGAGGCCTACATCGCCGACGCCGAACGGGCGGGCGACCGCGAGCTGGCGGACTTCTTCCGCCGCGCGCAGGGCGAGAGCCGCAAGGGCGCCGAGCAGGGCAAGGAGCTGCTCGCGTCGCGCCTGGGCAGGTCGTAGCACGCGCGGAAGGGCCGCCCTCGTCGGAGGGCGGCCCTTGGTCGCTGTGGCGCTCTACTGCCCTTCGCGGAATCGGTCCAGACCCTCCTTGGCCTTGTCCGTCCCGGTCTGGATGTGCTCGGAGTGCTGACCACCGGTCCGCTCGTCGGCGAACTGGCCGGCCCTGTCGATGCCCTGGTCCGCCTTGTCGCCGTGCTGGCCGAGAGCGTCCTTGGCCTTGTCCTTCAGCTCGTCGAACTTGTCGCCAATGCCCATCTGCGCTCGAACCTCCTCCGGGTGTCCCCCGTGGACACTCCAAGGAGTGGGCTACCCGTGGCGCGGCGCGCTTGATGCGTGCCGGCCGACAACTCACCCGGACGAGTTAGGTCGATCGTCAACGAGGTCGCGCAGGCCCCTGACCCGGCTCGAGATGAGGACCACCGGCATCACGCACACCACGGCGCACGACAGCCACAGCGCGGTGTGGTTGCCGACCAGGGTCGCCACGCCGCCGGCGGCCAGGGAACCGACCGGAAACGCACTCCACGAGACAAAACGGACAGTCGCGAGCACGCGCGGCAGGAGGTCGGGCGGCGTCACGGTCTGGCGGTGCGTCCGCCACAGCACGCTCAGCAGCACCACGGCTCCCGCGAACAGCCCGTTACCCACGAGGAACAGCGCCACCCGCCAACCACCGGCCGCCAACGGCATCAGCAGCACGGTCACCGCACCGAACAGGGCGACGATCACCGTGGTCCGCGCGCTGCCCCACCACCGGGCCGTCACGGGGGCCAGCGCCGCACCGGCCAGGCTGCCCGCGCCCTCGGCGGCGAGGGCGAAGCCGACCCACTCGGGACCGAACCCCAGCGTGTTCACCAGGTACGGCGCGGTGAGCGCGAGGATGCCGCCCGCGCCGAGGTTGACGATCGTGGCGGCGAGGACCGAGGGCCGCATCACCGGATGACCCGCCACGTAACGCAGGCCGACGGCGATCATCCGCCAGAGCGAGCCGCGGCCGTCGTCCGGACGTGGCCGCGGCGGCGGTGAGGGCAGGCCGGTCAGCAGGATCGCCGAGACCAGGTAGCTGACGACGTCGACCACGACGGCGGTCACCGCGCCGACGGCCTGGATCAGGAGTCCACCCGCGGCCGGCCCGCCGAGCTGCGTCGCCGCGATCGAGCTGGACGTGACGCTGTTGCGGGCGGTCAGCTCGGCTTCGGGCACGATCGACGGCAGGAACGACGCGTTGGCGATGTCGAAGAACACGCCCGCGAACCCGACCGCGGCCGACACCAGCACCACGTGCGTCAACGTCAGCACGTCCAACAGGGCGGCGATCGGGACGGACGCCAGCACCGCCGCCCGGACCAGGTCCATCACGATCTGCGTCTGCCGCAACGGGAAGCGCTCGACCACCACACCGGCGGGCAGGCCGATCAACGCCCACGCGGCGAACCGGGCCGCCACGACGAGGCTCACCTCGAACGTGGACGCGCCCAGCGCGGTGACCGCGACGACCGGCAACGCGACGGTGGTGACCGCGTCACCCGCCGAGCTGACGGTCAGCGCGCTCCACCAACGCCAGAACCGGCGGGACGCCTCCCGCTTCCCCTCCGGCTCGTGCACGCGCATACCGTCGGACCATAGACCCTACGGCGGCGGAATCTTCAATGCATTGCGAATCAATCCGTGACACGCGGTGTGGAATACCGAAGTGCCCCAACGCAGTCGACCGAAGTCGTCGCCCGGGACGGGTTCGTGTGGCACCGTGAGCCGGCGGGCGCTTGGGGACGCCTCGCCGACAGGGGGATCGCATGAACAGTGCTTTGAGGACTTCCCGTCACATCACCGCCTCCGCCGCGCCGAGAACCTGACATGTGCGGCTCGGTCGGCATGTTCCTCGGCTGCACGGCGTTGAGCACGTGCCCGCTGGCCGAGTTGCTGCGGCGCGACGACGGAGAAGCCGCCGCGGACTACCGATCCCCGTTCGACCGGTGGGATGACCGGGCTTCCGCGCGCCGCACGCCGCGCCGGTTCGTCGCGACCGGGGAAGGGCAGTACTTCCCGAGCGAACTGATCGCGGTGGCCGAGCACCCGCTGGTGCGGGCGTTGCCGCCGGACGACTTCACGACCGTCCAATTGCGACACTTGCACCGGTACCTGCGCTTCACCGTCGAGTTGGAGACGAAGTACGTCAACCCGGTGGTCCTGGCGCTCGCGTCGCACGGGTACGGGCTGGACCTGCCGCCGCCGATGCGGCTGGACGCGATGCGCGTCTACACCGACGAGGCCTACCACGCCCTGGTGGCGACCGACCTGCTGATGCAGTCCGAGGCGCGGTCGGGGGTGCCGGAACGCCGTGAGCCGCCGGGTTTCGCGGTCGCGTTCGCGGAGTTGGTCGCGGCGGCCGATCCGCGCCGGACCGCGTTGCTGGAGCTGGTGTTCGTCGGTGTCTCCGAAACGCTGATCACCGGCACGCTGTCGCAGTTGCCGCGGGCCCGTGGGGCACCGCCCGGCCTGCGGGACGCGGTGCGGGACCACGCGTCGGACGAGGCCAGGCACCACCGGTACTTCTCCGCCGTGCTGGCCGAGGTGTGGTCGGCGCTGTCGACCGACGAGCGCGTCGAGGTGGGCGCGCTGGTGCCGACGCTGATCGACATCTTCCTGCGCCCCGACCTGAACCCCGTCGTGCGGGACCTGGTCGAGGCCGGGCTGACCGAGGACGACGCCGCGCTCGTCGTGGCCGAGACCATGGGTGACGACCGGGTGGCGGCGCAGCGGGCACGGGTCGCGGAGTCCGCCGTGCGGGCGTTCGAGGCCGCCGGAGCGCTGGCCGACACCCGCGTGCGGCACGCGTTCGAGGACGCGGGCCTGCACGCCGCCTGAACCACGGGCGGCCGAGAACCGCCGGCCGCGTGCACGACGGCCGGGAGCAGCCGAACCCGAGAAGGGGGTGAACCACATGCAGCCGACCAAGACCGAGGAGGTCGTCGACGTCGAGGCGCTCTTCGCCGTCGTCGCGTGACCCATCGGGCGGCACCGGTCTCTCGCGCCGGTGCCGCCCACCGACACCCTCCGGAGAGGATTCCGCCATGTGTGGACTGGGTGGCGTCGCCGCGCTGGGTGGTTCCACCCTGCCGCGCACGACCCGGCCGTTGCTGGAACGCATGCTCGCCACGGTGGAGCACCGTGGCCCCGACGACGTGAACCTACGCCTGGACGACACGGTGTCCCTGGCGTTCACCCGGCTGTCGCTGGTCGGCGTGGACAGCGGCAACCAGCCGCTGAGCAGCCCGGACGAACAGGTCGTGCTGATCGCCAACGGCGAGGTGTACAACCACGAGGAGCTGGAGCGGACGCTGTCCGGGTTCCGGCCGCGCACCAGGTCCGACTGCGAAGTCCTGATCGGACTGTACGAGGAGCACGGGCTGGACTTCGTGGACGGCGTGCGCGGAATCTTCGCGTTGGCGCTGCACGACAAGCGCCGCAACCGGCTGGTGCTGGCCACGGACCCGTTCGCCTGAAGCCGATGTTCTACGCGTTCGCGGGTGACACCGTGGTGTTCGGCTCCGAGATCAAGGTGCTGTTCGACCACCCGGACGTGCCGCGCGAGGTCGACTGGGTCGGCGGCCTGGCCGAGCAGGGCCTGAGCAACTTCTCCGCGATGAGCACCGGCCCGGTCAACACGTGGTTCCGCGGCGTGCACAAGGTCGCCGGCGGCACCGTGGTCACGATCGACCTGGCCACCGGTCGCACGGACGTGCACCGCTACTGGCAGCCCGGTGGCCCGCTGGCCGACGCCGACGCGCCGAGCGCCGCCGAGTACGTCACCCGGTACCGCGAGCTGCTGTGGTCCTCGGTCGAGGACTCGTTGATGGCCGAGGTGGAGCTGGGGCTGTTCCTCAGCGGTGGCGTCGACTCGGCCGCCATCGCGGCCATCGCGGCGAAGCTCGGCCAGCCGATGCACACGTTCACCGTCGCCGCCCAGGCCACCGTCCTCAACGGCGACGTCGGGCACGCCCGGCAGGTCGCCGAGTTCCTGGGCATCCCGAACACGGTCGCCGCGCTGCCGTCCGACGCCGTGCCGTCCCCGGCGGACTGGAAGCACCTGCTGTGGCTGATGGAGACGCCGCTGACGGGTCCGGAGCAGTACTACAAGTTCAGCCTCTACCGGGTGGCCAAGCAGCTGCGGCCGGGGATGAAGGCGACCCTGCTCGGGTCGGGCGCGGACGAGTTCAACGGCGGCTACTCGGACCTGTTGTCGATGGGCGGCGGCTGGCGGCGGTTCGAGGCGAACATCGACCGGCTCGCCGTGGCCCGGGTGGTGCGGCCGGAGTTCGCGCCGTGGTTGACGCAGAAGGCGCCGCTGCTGCTCACGCTGCCCGCGTTGGCCGACGACCCGCGCGGTGTCGACTCCTACGCGGACTTCCTGAAGTGGAAGTGGCGTGACGTGCAGCAGTACAACTGCTGGCACGAGGACCGCAACGCGGCGGGCAGCGGGGTCGAGGCGCGGGTGCCGTTCCTGGACCGCAGGCTGGTCGACCTGTCCACCAGCGTGCCGCTGTCGCTGCGCGAGGAGTTGTTGTGGGACAAGCGGATGGCCCGTGACGCGGTGCGGGACGTGCTGCCGGACCCGGTGACCCGGCGGGAGAAGAAGCCGTTCTTCAACGGCCGCACGGCCCACTTCGCGCACCGGCTCGTGGTGGACGCGCTGAACCGGAACGGGATGGCGCTGGTCGAGGAGGCGTTGGCGGGGCCGAGGATGGCCGACTACGTCGAGGGTGACGCGTTGCGGCGCACGGTGGCCGCGTTGAAGGCGGGTCGGTCGCCGTTGCACCCGCAGATCCCGTTGCGGGTGGTGAACCTGGGGCTGCTGGACGTGCTGGCGCGGGGTGAGCGGGAGCCGTTCCGGCCCGAGCGGGTGACGTTGCCGGCGAAGTCCGTGGACGCCGACCGGGACGCGGTGGACGAGGCGCTGGGCGGGGTCGAGGTCCGGCCGACGTCGGTGCTCGCGTTCGGGCCCGGCTCGCGGTTCGCCCGCGACGAGGCCGACGGCACCTGGTTGCTGATCAAGGACTTGGCGGTGACGCACACCGTGGACGAGGCGCTCGCGCCGGGCTGGGTGCGGTTCCTGCGCGCGGTCGACGGCACGCGGTCGGTGGCGGAGCTGGTCGAGGTCGCCGGGATCGAGTTGGACGAGGTGGCGGAGTACCTGTACCTGTGCGTGGAGACCGGGTACCTGGTGCTGCGGCCGAGCCTGGTCGGGGCGGCGTCGTGAGCCGGGAGTGGGTGGCGGACGTCGTCCGCGCGGAGGAGCTGGCCGGGTACTGCGTCTTCATCGGCGGGTCGATCGCGCGGGGCTGGAGCAACCCGGGCAGCGACGTGGACGCCTACGTGCTGGGCGCGCCACGGGACGCGACGGTCGTGGTGAAGGCGACCGGGGACCGTCCGATGGTCGACATCCACGCCATCTCCGACGACAAGCTGGAAAAGCTGTTCGACAAGGTGTCGTGGGACGTGGCCAAGGGCGGCGACTTCATCGACTCGGTGCCGATCCGCGAGTGGCTGCTGCTGGAACGCATCGCGCACGCCCTGGTGGTGACCGGTGAGCCGAGGTTGCGCGAGGTGCAGGAGCGGCTGGACCGCTCGGCGCACCGGTTCATGACGATCCAGGAGCACTTCACCTACGCCGACTCGTTCGCCGAGGACTGCCTGGGTCAGCTGGCGGTCGGTGACGTCGACAGCGCGGTGATCTCGGCGCAGGAGTCGTTCCTGCGGACGGTGGACGGGCTGCTGGCGGGCAGGCGGTGCTTCAGCCGGAACCCGAAGTGGCGTGCCCGCGCGCTGCGCGACGCGAAACCCGTCGAGCTGGACTACGAGCGGTACTGGGAGGTGCAGACCATGGCGGACCTGCCCGCGCTGGGTGCTCGGCGCTGGGTGCACCGGACGGTAACCGACACCCGGGCCGTGATGGCGGAGGTCGATCTGTATGCCTGACGTGCTGGCCTCGGTGTGGCGGCGGCGGCTCGACGTGCGGGTGCGGCGGGTGGCCGGGAAGCTCGCGCTCAAGAGCCCGTCGGGCACGGTGACCGTGCCGTCCGGGTCGACGTGGCTGTGGACCGAGCTGGACGGCCGCAGCACCTTCACCGGGCTGTGCGACCGGGTCGGCGTGCCGGTCGAGCGGGTGACGACCGCGTTCCGGGAGATGGTGGACGCCGGGGTGGTGGAGCGGGTCGAGTCACCGCCTGAGGAGGCCGACGCGCGGCGCGTGGTGGTGAACGTCGCCGGTTCGGCGGTCGTGCTCGCGGTGGCGAGGGCGCCGGAGGGCGTGGTGCCGCGCACGCGGGAGGAGTTCGAGGACTACGGGCGGCGCGGGGCGGACGTGGTGTGCGCGGACGTCGTGGCGGCCGGCGTGCGGCCGACGGGGTGCGTCGTGGACCTGACGCTGCCGGAAGACGCGCCGCCGGAGGCCGTGGCGTGGATCCGGCACGGTCTGCGGACCGGGCTGGAGGCGCACGGGGTGAGCCTGGCCGAGGGCAGCGTGCGCACCGGGCCGTTGGAGCTGGCCGGTTCGGCGTGGGGTGTGGGTCGGTCGGACCGGGTGCACCGGGAAGCGGTGCCGTGACGGGCAGGTTCGTGGCCTTGGAGGGCATCGACGGCGTCGGCAAGACGACGCTCGCCGGCCGGGTCGCCGACCTGACCTACGAGCAGTGGCTGGCGGGTGAGGGGCGTGAGCCGCCCGGCGTGGTGTTCGTGTCGCGCCGGGCCAGGTCGGGCACGTCGCCGTTCGCGGCCACGCTGATGGAGCACCTGGCGCAGATGCTGTGGCACAGCGGTGATTCGCGTGACCTGGAACCGGCGTTCTGGGTGACGTTGCAGGCGTCCTGGTTCACCGCGCACTCGACGTGCGTCATCGGACCGGTGCTGGACTCCGGGCACGACGTGGTGGTGGACGGCTGGTACTACAAGTTCTGGTCGAAGCTGCTCGGCCAGGGTTTCCGGCGGGACGACCTGGAGACGGTGTTCGCGGGCGTGCGCGAGCCGGACCGCGTGATCCTGCTGGACGCCGACGTGGCCGCCGTGTTCGACCGCCGCGCCGACTTCCGGCCCACCGAACTGGGCCTGCACGCCGGTTACCGCGGCCTGGACCGGGACAGCTTCATCGACTACCAGGGCCGCGGGTTGACCGTGCTGCGCGAGATGGCGCGCGGCCTGGGCTGGACGACCCTGACCGTCACCGCGGGCGAGACCGTGCCGGAGACCGCCGACTACGCGCGGACCGCGTTGCGGAAGGCCCTGCACCGGTACGCGTGATCACTCACGGGCCGGGTAGGAGGTGTCCTGGTACGCGTGATCGTCGGCACGCTGGTCCCGCGCCCGTTCGTCGCCGGTGCGCACCGGCGCGTCGTCCTCCTGCGGGGCGGCCAGGCCCAGCATGGACAGCAGTTCGGCGCAGTCGTTCGCGTCGACCGAGTTGTCCAGGACGGTGCGCGCGGCCTGGTGGCGCTGGATGGTCTCGGCCCTGTCGGCCGCAGCCCGCGCGTCGGCGAAACCCACCGCGGCGCCCGGTGATCGACCAGGTCTGGTCTGCGTCATGACGACCCCGCCTCCCCTGCCGGCAGGGCCGCACCACGCGCTGGGTGGATCGGACCGGCGTGCCCGCGAGCCGTGGGGGTAGATGATGTGAACGGATGGTCCGGCGACAAGCCGGTGCTCCCGTCCCCGGCCCCGGAGTGCGGCCGGACTGGGCCGGGGACCGCGTCGACCGAGTGCCGACAGCTCGTGCCCCAACCCGAGGGACTCTACTCCACGCTCCTTCGCCGGTCGAAGCACACCACTTCTGTAAATGTTCAACCAACTACAGACACCTGTTGCCAAGAACCACCGGTTCGCGCTTGACTGGCCCGGTTCGTCGGGTGTCGACCGGAGGTGGACGTGGTCAACGTCAGAGTCGCCGCAGTGGCCGGTGTGCTGATCGGGTTGGCGGGCCTCGGCGTTCCCGCCGCCGCCGCGCCACAGGCCGTGGCACTGCCCGTGGTCGACATGGAAGCCGTGCTCAAGGCCGCGCAGATCGACCCGCGCCGGGCCGACTCGGCGATCACGCCGGGCAGCGGCGACAGCGTGCGGCTGGTGGAGCGTCGGCTCGCCGCGAAGGGGCACCTGGCCTCGACCTACGTCGACGGTCACTTCGGCACCCGCACGATCGACGCCTACGCGGCCTACCAGCGCTCGCTCGGCTACACCGGGCTCGACGCGTCCGGCATGCCCGGGCCGACGTCGTTGCGGCTGCTCGGCGAGACGACCTACACCGTGACCCGCGTGGTGTCGGCGGGCAGCCGGGTGACCTACCACAGCGCCCTGATGAACACCCGGACCAAGGCCATGCTGGTCGAGGCGGAACGGCTGCTGGGCCGGTCGCTGGGCATCACCCAGGGCTCGTACAACCCCGGCGGCGTGCCCGGCTCGGCGGGCACCCACGACGGTGGCGGAGCGCTGGACATCTCGGTGTCGGGCATGACCGCCACCACCCGCACGACCGTGGCCCGGGTACTGCGCCAGGTCGGGTTCGCGGCCTGGATCCGCACACCGGCGCAGGGCTTCGACTACCACATCCACGCGATCGCCCTGGGCGACCCGGACCTGTCCACCGGCGCCCGCAACCAGGCCGGCGACTACTACCTCGGCTTCAACGGCCTGGCCAACCGGGGACCGGACGACGGACCGGTCGTGACCCCCAAGCGGACTTGGGAGGAGTACTCGCGGCTCTAGAGCCGGGACAGGCGCCCCACCGAGCGCCGGACGACGCGGCGGAGGCTGCCGGTCGCGGCTCTAGGATGGGGTGATGGCCGTCGTCCGCTTGGGGTCGCGATGAGCAACGTGGAGACCCACCCGTCCGAGCTGATCTGCGAGAGCACCTCCGGCGCCGCCGCGGTCGAGGTGCTCGAACCCCGTGACGTCCCGTTGGGCGGTCCGCGGGCGATGACCGTGCGACGCACGTTGCCGCAGCGGTCGCGGTCGCTGATCGGGGCGTGGTGCTTCGCCGACCACTACGGTCCCGACGACGTGTCGGTCAGCGGCGGCATGGACGTCGCACCGCACCCGCACACCGGCCTGCAAACGGCGAGTTGGCTGTTCAGCGGCGAGATCGAGCACCGCGACAGCCTCGGCGTGCACGCGATGGTGCGGCCCGGCGAGCTGAACCTGATGACGGCCGGGCACGGCATCTGCCACTCCGAGGTGTCGACCCCGGGCACGACCGTCCTGCACGGCGTGCAGCTGTGGATCGCCCTGCCCGACGCCCACCGCGACGCACCGCGCGACTTCCAGCACTACGTGCCCGAGGTGGCGACCCTGGACGGCGCCACCGCCAGGGTCTTCCTGGGCACGGTGGCCGGACGGACGTCTCCGGTGCGCACGTTCACGCCCTTGCTGGGCGCGGAGCTCGTCCTGGAACCGGGCGCGCGGCCGGCGCTCGACGTGGACCCGGCGTTCGAGCACGGCGTGCTGGTCGACGTCGGCGCGGTGGACCTCAACGGCACCGCGCTGACCCACGGCACCCTCGGCTACGTCGGCCTGGGCGCGACCACCCTGCACCTGGCCAACACCACCGACGCGCCCGCCCGCGTCGTGCTGCTGGGCGGCGAACCGCTGGGCGAGGATCTGGTGATGTGGTGGAACTTCGTCGGCCGCACCCACGACGAGATCGCCACCTTCCGCGACCAGTGGCAAACCGAATCCGACCGCTTCGGCCGAGTCGACGGCTACCCGGGCGACCGCCTCCCGGCCCCACCACTGCCGATGGGCCGCCTCCGCCCGCGCGGCAACCCACGTCCGGCCTGACCGGAACGGATCACGCCACGGGCTGCGCCGCGCCGAGGTTCCTCCGGCCTCACGCGCGGGGCGCGTACATGATCACGGCCACGCCGACCAGGCAGATCGCGGCGCCGACGTAGTCCCACCGGTCGGGGCGGAAACGGTCCACCACGACGCCCCAGGCGAGCGAACCGGCCACGAACACCCGGGCCGTACGCGGCGAGGATGCGGCCGAAGTGGGTGTCCGGCTGCAACGTCGCCACGAACCCGTACACGCCGAGCGCCGCCACGCCCGCGCCGATCCACAGCAGGCCGCGGTGTTCGCGGACGCCTTGCCAGACCAGCCACGCGCCACCGATCTCGGCGAGCGCGGCCAACACCACCGAGCGGACCACGGCCATGATCGCGACGATAGCCGGCATCCGCCCTTGACACGCTCGGGCAGGTCATGAACAGTTGTTCATGAACAGGCGTTCATAACGACGGGAGCGACACCGTGCCGGACATCGTCAACACCCACCAGTTCGAGGCGTGGAACGGGTACGAGGGCGAGCACTGGGCCGAGAACCACGACCGCTACGACGCCGTGAACAGCGGTTTCAACGACACGCTGCTCGGCGCGGCCGCCATCGGGCCGCAGGACCGGGTGTTCGACATCGGCTGCGGCAACGGGAGGATCAGCTGGCTGGCGGCCCGGGACGCCGCCCACGTCACGGGCATCGACCTGTCCGGCCCGATGCTGGCCCGCGCCCGGATGACCGCGATGGGCGCGCCGAACATGACGTTCGTCCAGGGGGACGCGCAGGTGTACCCGTTCCCGCCGCACGCGTTCGACGTGGCGGTCAGCCGGTTCGGGGTCATGTTCTTCGCCGACCCGGTGGCGGCGTTCGCCAACATCCACGGTGCGCTGCGGCCGGGCGGGCGGCTGGTGTTCCTGTCCATGCGCGACCTCGGCGACCTGGCCGAGGTGTTCGCGGCTTTCGGCAGCTCACCGACGTCCACGTCCACCGGGACGGGACCGCTGTCGCTGTCCGACCCGGCCGTGATCGACCGGGTCCTCACCGGCGCGGGCTTCACCGACGTCACGGCGGAGGCGGTGGACGCGGAGCAGGTGTGGGGCAGCGACGTGGCCGACGCGACGGAGTTCCTCATGGGCTGGGGCCCGGTCCGGTTCGCGCTGGGCGACGCCTCGCCGTCGACCATGGCGCGCGTCCGGGACTCCGTGGCCGCCGCGCTCGTCCCGCACGCCGACGGTGACGCGGTGCGGCTGCGGGGTACCGCCCGGCTGGTCACGGCGAGGGCGTGACGTGCGCCGGGTGGTGATCTTCGGCGGGTACGGCGCGGTCGGCCGTGAGGCGGCGGCCGTGCTGTCCCCGTCGTACGACGTGGTGGTGGCCGGGCGCAACCCGCCGGCCACCGTCCCGGGCGCCACCGCCGTGCGCGTGGACCTCCGCGGCGACGTGCGCCACGTGCTGGACGGTGCCTACGCCGTGCTGATGTGCGCGGAGGTGGACAACGCCCGGATCGCCCGCGCGTGCCTGGCACGCGGCGTGCACTACCTGGACGTCACGGCGTCGCCCGACGTCATCGCCTCGATCCAGGCGCTGGAGCGTGGCGCGACCGCGCTGCTCAGCGTCGGCCTCGCGCCCGGCGTCACGAACCTGCTGGCCCGGCACTGCGTCGAGCTGACCGGTGCCCGTGACGTCGAGATCGGCGTGCTGCTCGGCGGCGGTGAGCGGCACGGCGCGGCGGCGGTCGCGTGGACGCTCGACGGCCTCGCCGACCTGGGGCCGTCGTGGCGGGCGGAGTTCCCCGCCCCGTACGGCACGCGGACCGTGCACGGGTTCCCGTTCTCCGACCAGCACACGTTGCGCGAAACCCTCGACGTCGACCGCGTGCGCACCGGGCTGTGCCTGGACTCACGGCTGATCACCGCCCTGCTGCCCACCGCCGCACGGTTCGCGCACCGGCTCGGCCCGCTGGCCCGCGCGCACGTCGGCGGCGACGGGTTCGCGGTGGCCGTGTCGGCGGGCGGGGTGACGGGCGCGTTCAGCGGACGGCGGCAGAGCCGTGCCACCGGTGTCGTCGCGGCGCTGCTCGTCGACCGACTGACCACGCTGCCGCACGGCGTGTGGCACGTGGACCAGGTCGTCAGCCCGGTCGAGTTCCTGACCGAGGTCGCGGCCCACGGCTTCCGCCTCCACCTACCCCCTACGATGCAACACGATGGCACCGCGACGAGCAGCAGCACTGCGTGACGGCGACGTGAGCCTGCGCGACCACCTGATCGCCGCGGCCACCCGCCTGATCGCCGAACGCGGCACCGCCGGCCTCACGGTCCGCGACATCTCCCGCGCGGCCGACGTCGCGGTCGGCGTGCTCTACAACCACTTCGCGGACAAGGAGGAACTGCTCGCGCTGGCCCTGCACCAGCACGTCCGCGACGTGGAGCGGCGCATCGGCCGACCCACCACCGAGGGCACCCTCGCGGAGAACCTGCACGCCTTCGTGGCGCACGCGCTGGCCGCGCACACCGCGTTCCTGCCCGCGTTCGCCGGCCTGATCGGCCACCCCGAGGTGTTCGCCCGGTTCGACGCCCTGCCCAACCCGATGGCCGACGGACGCGGCCTGCACACCGCCCTGGCCGACTACCTGCACACCGAACAGGCCAACGGCCGCATCACCGCCGACACCGACCCGGACGCCGTGGCCACCCTCGTCGTGGGCGCGTGCCACGAACTGGTCCTCCCCCGCGTCTTCCGAGGCCTGACCGAACCACCGGAAGTGCCGCCAGGTCACGTGGACGCCCTGGTCGCCACCGTGCTGCACGGCATCACGCCGCGCTAGCCGCGCGGTGTGGAGGTCAGGAACCAGCCAGGGCCGCGCGGGTGCCGCGCGCGATCTCCAGGTCTTCGCGCGCGGTGATGACGAAGGTTCGGGCGCGTGCGTCCCGACCGGTGATCTCCGTGTCACCGTCGACTTGTTGGTTGCGCTCGGGGTCGACCGTGACGCCGAGGAAGCCCAGCCGCTCGGCCGCGCGGCGGCGCACCGTGGCCGATCTCTCGCCGACACCGCCGGTGAACGCGAGCACGTCGAGACCGCCCAGCGCCGCGGCCATCGAGGCGATGCCGCCGACCAGTCGGTGCGTGTAGACGTCCAGCGCCAGCAAGGCATCCGGGTCGCCCTCGGCCGCCGCCGCGTCGATCTCGCGCAGGTCGCCGGTGCCGGCCAGCGCGGTGAGACCGGATTCCTTCTCCAGCGCCGTCGCGACCTCGTGCGGCGACAGGTCCTCGTGCTCCTCCAGCCACAGCACCAGACCGGGGTCGACGGTGCCCGACCTGGTCGCCATCACCAGGCCCTCCAACGGGGTGAAGCCCATGGTGGTGTCGACGCTGCGGCCGTCCGCGATCGCCGTCAACGACGCGCCCGCGCCCAGGTGGCAGCTGACCAGCCGCAGCCCGGGTGACACCAGTTCGGCGACCCGTCGCGCGCAGTGGGCGTGGGACAGGCCGTGGAAGCCGTAGCGACGGATCGCGTACCGGTCCCGCCACTCCCGCGGCACGGCGTACGTGGCCGCCGCGGCGGGGATGGTGGTGTGGAAGGCGGTGTCGAAGCACGCGACCGCCGGTACGTGCGGCAGCAACCGGTGCACCGCGTCCAGGCCCGCCAACGACTTCGGCTGGTGCAGCGGTGCCAGCGCGGTCAGGTCGACCAGCGCCTGCCGCACCAGGTCGTCCAGCACGACCGGCTCGGTGAACCGCGTGCCGCCGTGCACCACGCGGTGGCCGACGGCGTCCGGTGTCGGCCAGTCCGCCAGCACGTCGCCGAGCCGTTCCGGCTCCGGCTCGACGTCGGCGGTGCGCTCCACCTCGTCGTCGGCCGCCAGCAGGCGCAGCTTCAGGCTGGACGAGCCCGCGTTGACCACCAGGACCCGCACGTCAGCTCCACGTCCACCCGGCGATCGCCGGGTCGTCCTCGCCGTGCTCGCGGGTGTACTGGCGGGCGGCGAGCCGGGCGTCGGACATGCGCTGCCGCAACGACGCCGCCGCACCGCCCAGCGACGGCACCCGGTCGATGACGTCCATGACCAGGTGGAACCGGTCGAGGTCGTTGAGCATCACCATGTCGAACGGCGTCGTCGTGGTGCCTTCCTCCTTGTAGCCGCGCACGTGCAGGTTGACGTGGTTCGTGCGGCGGTAGGTGAGGCGGTGGATGAGCCACGGGTAGCCGTGGAACGCGAAGATCACCGGCTTGTCGGTGGTGAACAGCGCGTCGAAGTCGCGGTCCGACAGGCCGTGCGGGTGTTCGGTGTCCGGTTGCAGGCGCATGAGGTCCACGACGTTGACCACGCGCACCTTCAGGTCGGGCAGGTGGTGGCGCAGCAGCTTCGCGGCGGCCAGGGTCTCCAACGTCGGGATGTCGCCCGCGCAGGCCAGCACCACGTCCGGCTCGCCCTCGGTGGTGCCCGCCCAGTCCCAGATGCCCACGCCACGCGCGCAGTGCGCGATCGCGTCCGGCATGGCCAGGTACGTCAGCGCCGGCTGCTTGCCCGCCACGATCACGTTCACGTAGTGCTTGCTGCGCAGGCAGTGGTCCGCCACCGACAGCAGCGTGTTGGTGTCCGGCGGCAGGTACACGCGGACGATCTCGGCCTTCTTGTTCACGACGTGGTCGAGGAACCCGGGGTCCTGGTGGCTGAACCCGTTGTGGTCCTGCCGCCAGACGTGCGAGGACAGCAGGTAGTTCAGCGACGCCAGCGGTGCGCGCCACGGGATGGCGCGAGTCGTCTTGAGCCACTTGGCGTGCTGGTTGAGCATCGAGTCGACGATGTGGATGAACGCCTCGTAGCTGGTGAACAGGCCGTGCCTGCCGGTGAGCAGGTAGCCCTCCAGCCAGCCCTGGCACAGGTGCTCGGACAGCACTTCCAGCACGCGGCCGTCCGGTGCGAGGTGGTCGTCGCCGGGCACGGTCTCCGCGCCCCACTTGCGCCCCGTGACGTCGAACAGCGCCGACAGCCGGTTGGACGCGACCTCGTCCGGGCCCATGACCAGGAAGTTGTCCGGGTTGAGGCGCACCACGTCCCGGAGGAACGCGCCGAGCACCTGGGTGGCCTCGCCGCTCTCGACGGCCGGTTGCTCGACGGTCACCGCGTGGTCGCGGAAGTCGGGCATCCGCAGGTCGCGCAGGAGCCGTCCGCCGTTGGTGTGGGGGTTGGCGCTCATCCGCCGGTCGCCGGTCGGCGCCAGGGCCCGCAGTTCCGGCAGCAGCGTGCCGTTGTCGTCGAACAGCTCGTCGGGCCGGTAGCCGCGCAGCCACTCCTCCAGCTGCGCGCGGTGCCCGGCATCGGTGCGGGTGGCGGCGAGCGGGACCTGGTGTGCGTGGAACGTGCCCTCGACCTGCCGGCCGTCCACTTCCCGCGGCCCGGTCCAACCCTTCGGGGTGCGCAGCACGATCATCGGCCACGGCGGGCGTTGCCTGGACTGCTTCATCTCGGCGATGTCGTCCAGCACCGTGTCCAATGTGGACGCCAACTGCTCGTGCACCGCTTTGGGCTCGTCGCCGACGACGAAGTGCGGCGTGTGCCCGTAGCCGCGCAGCAGCGAGGCCAGTTCATCGTCCGGGATGCGGGCCAGCACGGTGGGGTTGGCGATCTTGTAGCCGTTGAGGTGCAGCACGGGCAGCACCACACCGTCGCGGGCGGGGTCGAGGAACTTGTTCGAGTGCCAACTGGCGGCCAGGGGCCCGGTCTCCGCCTCACCGTCCCCGACCACGCACAGCGCGAGGAGATCGGGATTGTCGAACACCGCCCCGTACGCGTGCAGGAGGGCGTAGCCGAGCTCCCCGCCTTCGTGGATCGAGCCGGGTGTCTCCGGGGCGACGTGGCTCGGGATGCCGCCGGGGAAGGAGAACTGGCGGAACAGCGCGCGCAGGCCGTCGAGGTCCTCGCCGATGCCCGAGTACACCTCGCTGTAGGTGCCCTCCAGGTAGGCGTTGGCCACCAGCCCGGGGCCACCGTGACCCGGTCCGGTGACGTAGAGGGCGTTCAGGTCGCGCTGCCGGATGGCCCGGTTCATGTGCGCGTAGAGCAGGTTGAGGCCGGGGGTCGTGCCCCAGTGGCCGAGCAGGCGCGGCTTGACGTGCTCGGGGCGCAGCGGTTCGCGCAGCAGCGGGTTGTCGAGCAGGTAGATCTGCCCGACGGAGAGGTAGTTGGCCGCACGCCAGTAGGCGTCCAGCAGGTCCAGGTCGTCCGTGAGGTGCTCGGTGGACGGCATGGCTCCGACGCTAGCTCTGATCACGGTGGTCCGAAACTCGAACGGCGTCGGCCGCCGTGGCCGACGCGCGGTCCGGGACGACTCGGCCGGTGCGACTCACGACCCCGACGCGGCCGAGCCGACCGCCTTCACCTCATGGGAGACGGCGTACGCGACGCGCTCCGCCGCGTCCTCTGCTTCCGCGGCTCCAGCGGACTAGTCACAGGTTCGAGACAGTGCTGTTCATCGCCTCGGTCCTTCTGCTAGCCCTCGAACGTGGGCGGATTGACCCACGACCCGTAGCCCGGCGCCTTCGCGCCGGACGGGTGGGCACCGATCGCCCGCCACAACAGCCCTTCGGTGTAGGCGTCGGGGGAGACGACGAACAAGGGTTTGCGTCCGTCTCCGGCGTGCGCGCCGTTATCCCCGGCCTGCGGTCCGGGCACGGCCTGCCAGGGCCCGCTGTCCTCGGGCTGGCTGTCATCCGGGACGGCGGGCTTCGCACCGCTGCGGCCGGGTGCCGTCCAGGCCGCCACGTCCGCACGTCCCGTCAGTTCCGGGCCGTACCAGACGCCGACGTACCAGAGCTTGATGATGCTCTGCACCAGTGGATCGGGGCGGACGCCGACGGGATCGGAAGAGATCGCTTTCTGGATCGCATCCTTCCCTTCTTGATTCACGACCGTTTCGTAGTACGCCTCCGCCTGACCGGTTCCCCACAGGTCGAACTCGCTGAACCCGGTCACGGTGGCCGAGAACTTGACGAATTCGCGTACCTTCTCTTCCGTGGTCGTTGCCTGTGTCACGGTGCTTCCTCCTTCGGCGGGTAGAGTTCGAACGTCGGGCCGGCGTTCTTCCCCGGATGCCCGGTGAGCGGGTTTCGGATGAGGAGGTTCATGGTGTCGCGAATGCGGAACATCTCCCAAACCGCCTTGAGCAGCAGGTCGGGCTGCCCGTTGTAGGCGAGGTTGACATTGGCCAGGAAGGTGGCGTAGGACTGGTTGAACTCCATGGCCGCCGCCCGGATATCCGGGTCTCGCTCGAGGTCCACCAGTTTGATGTTCTGCTTCACCGGGTAGACGGCCTGCCAGTCGACGTTCAGCTTCGGACCGGAAGGCTTGTTCGGTTTGTCGCCCTTCTGGTAGTACTGCCCCTTCTCCAATTGCTGGAACCGGTAGTAGTGGGCGATTTCGTCCTCGCTGTCGTAGATGCCGCCGTGCAGCCCTTCGCCCTGCTCCGCGACGAGGGTGAGCGCCGCGACCGCGGTGTCCCGCCCCGTCACCTTGATCACATCGCCACCACCCGAGTAGAAGTACTCGGGGGTCACCTGGTGAGCGGGGTTGCCGGTGAAGATCGTCTTCCCCACCTTGCGGGCCTGGTCCTCCAGGTGGTTGATTCCCCGGATGATCTCCTCGTAGAACTCGCCGATGCTCGCGAAGCGCTGGGTGGGTTGTCCGGGGACGAGCCCGAGGATGGCGCCGGACTCCTCGAGTTCCGCCAGTTCGTCCGGTGGCGGCGCCGAGCCGTTGAACGTCATCCCAAGGGCCGCCCAGTCCACCGCGACGAACCTGTCCGCCTCGCTCACTGCCGGCGCGGGCTTCTCGATCCTCAGGAACGTGTGGAGAGCCTCGCGCGAGAACGGTCCGAGATGCACCTCGAAGTCATCCGGACCACTCGGCAGGCGCGTCGGGTAGTTCGGCACGAAGCCGCGCTTGGTGAGGTCCGGCGTCCCGCCCACGGCGTTCAAGACGTTCGCGACCAGGGTGAGGTGCAGCATCTCCTCGACGGCCACGACCCTGATGACGTGCCAGGCATCCGAGTTCGTCCCGGGCTTCAGCGAGTAGAGGGCGGTCAGATAGGGCGGGAGCGTCGCATGCTCCAGCTGGAGCCCCTTGTGGAGGTACTCGTGTAGCTCCTCGATGGTCTTGATCTTGGAGCCCTGGGACTGCTCCACTACTGGAACGGACATGATCTCCCGATCGTGGGTGGGTGAATGGGTGGTGGCGGCCGGTGTCGCGTGCGACCCGCCGATCTGTTGGCCGTCTAGCCGTGCACGGTGGCCGGCGCTTTCGCGGCACGCAGGTACCTGACGATGTGGGTCGAACTGCGGAAGGCGAGCGCCGCCATGGTCAGGCTGATGTTGGAAGTCCCGATGGACGGCAGGCTGCCAGGACCGACGAGGTAGAGGTTGTCGTGGTCCCACGAATGCTGGGTGTGGTCGACCACCGAGTTCGTCGGGTCGGTTCCCATGATGTGGGTGCCCGCCAGGTGGTTGCCGCCCACGATGTTGTACCACTGGCCGTCGTGCTCGACGGCGCTGTAGCTCTTCTCGTCGTACTGGGTCCTGTCCTCGGCGCCGAGCTTCTCGAAGATGTCGGCCGCGAGCTTGCGGGCGAACGCGGCGCCCCGCATGGTGTAGGGCGGGATCTTGAGCGACACGACCGGTTTCAAGTTGCCGATGGCATCCTTGTACCGCTCATCCACGGTGACCGTGTTGTTCTTGTCCGGCAGCAGGTCGATCATGAACGCCAGCAGGAGCTGTCGGGAGATCTGGTTCCCGAGCGTCCTGCGCAGCTCCGACCCGCGCAGGCCCTGCTTGTCGACGAGTTCGACCAGGTCTGTGTAGGGCGAGCCGGTTGCCCACCCCCAGCCGTCGTTGTGGATGTCCACGCCGAATCCGGCCTGGGTCTTGCGGAACCGCCCGCCGCGCAGGTCGGTGATCCCGCCGGTGCAGGTGGTGCCCCGCATCGTGCCGGCCGGCTTGGGCAGCAGGCCCCAGGACAGCAGGTAGGCGTGGTCCATCAGGTTGCGGCCGATCAGCTTGCTGCGGCTCATCCGCTGCATGTCGGAGGCCAGCATGAGCCGGGCGTTCTCGATGGCGTGCGCGCAGAGGATGTAGACGGCGCCCTTCACCGTGTACGTCTCGTAACTGTTGGAGTAGAGCGACTGGTATTCCTTGACGGTGATACCGGTCACTCGTCGGTTGTGCTCGTCGATCTCCACTTTGGACGCGACGGCTTGCGTCACGATCTTGACGTTGCCCTTGCGGAGCGCCTTGGCCAGGGTCTTTCCCGCGTGGTACTTGGCCTGCACGGGGCAGAGTGGGACGCAGTTCGTGTTGCCCTGGCAGCGCTCGCCTTCCTCCGCCTGGCTCGTGCTCACCGCGCCGACCGGGACGAAGCCCTTGCCGCCGTCGTACGCGGCGTTCGGCACGCCGTTGCGGGCCTGGGGAAAGCTCCGCACCCGGAGTGTGTACTCGTCGTCCGCCAGGTCGACCCGCATGCCGTCGACACCTCGGGCGACCGTCTGGTCCAGGTAGGACAGCGGCATGCGGTGCATCGGGAACACGTATCCCTCGGGGAAGTACATCCCCAGGTACGCCTGGTCCTCGACTTCGGCGGCCACGCCCAGTTCGGCCTCGGCCTGCCGGTAGTAGGGTTCCAGGTCGTCGTAGCCGAGCGGCCAGTTCAGGCCTTGGCCGTACTTGGTTTGCAGGTTGAAGTCCTCGGGAAGCATGCGCAGCGCCTTGCCCTCCCAGTGCATGGAGGTGCCGCCGAGGACCCGGGTGAAGGTGGTGTCCGTGCAGTACTTGTCCTCCTGCACGAGGTAGAAGTCATCTCTGGGCGTGCCCGGATGCACCGGCATGGTGTCGGTGCTCCTGGGCATCCGGGCATTCGGGTTGAACGGGTACGGGGACTGGTTGTCCTTGACGACCGCGCCGTAGAACCGCGACAGGTACGACTCGTACTCGGCGAGGTCCAGGTCCTTGCCCGGGCCGGCTTCGAGGATCAGCACGCTGTAGCCTGCTTGGCTCAGCCGCTCGGCGACGATGGAACCTGCCATGCCGCCACCGACGATGACGGCGTCCCACTCGCCCTGCGCGGCCTCTGCGGCGCTGGTCTGCGTTGCGGCACCGGCCGGGAAGATCGTCTGGCCTGCATCATCGTGAAATGTCATTGATACCCCTTTCCGCGTCCGGGGTGACCTAACCCGGTTGCGGGCAGAAAATCCGAGTTCAGGCTGACCAGCTGGGGCGGACAGGCATCGCGTCGCCCACCGACAAAATGTTGAGCAATTCCCGTGATCCCCGGCGGGGCCCCGCCGTCGACTGCGGCCACTCCCCGCGTTGTCGACACGTCCGCCTGCGCCGCATACGAGGACCACCCTTCGCTTTGCCATTGACCACAGGTGACGCCGCTCGCCGATCCGCCGGGATCGCGGCAAGGGCCTCAGCAAGAGGTTTGCATGTGGCGCTGCCTTCCGCAGTGCGTCTTGTCGGTGAACCCACCGTTCGGGTGTACTAAAAGAGCCTTTTCAGCGTTGCCTGACGACGCAGGGCAATTGCGCAGTCGGACAGCAACGCGCTGAACTGGGGTTTTCGGGGTGAGCGCCCCCCGTAGAGGCGACGGCGGCGGATGAGACCACCCGGTTGAGCCCTCGGGCAGGTGTTGTCCGAGGTGGCCGATGAAGACCTTTGCCCTCGGTGGGTGACAGGGGAAGCCGCTTCGGCGGGGACAAGGTGATCCCGCGCCGCCGGAACTGCACTTGAGCCGATCCTTGAATCGACCGCTCGCGTGAACAGCCGCGCACGGGCGAGTGACCCTGTCCCCTTGTCGAGTGCTGCTTCACCGCAGGAATTTCCCGTGCGTCTGCCCTGTGGTAGGCACGACTTGGACAACGTAACGCGAGCGTTGCCGTTATCGATCAACCCCGAAGGAAATGCCATGACTGTACGAAAACGTTTTATTTCTCTTCTCGCGCTGATCTTCGCCGTGTCGGGCCTGGTCGTGGCCCCTGCCGCGCAGGCCACGTCATCGACGACCGCCGTTGACCTAGAGTGCGTGCCCCCGTTCTATTTCGGCGACGAACGCCTGGGCCCAGAGGATCTCGACGATGTCCCCGAAGTGGTCAAGGAACTGCTGTACGGGTACAAGCGATTCGGCGACGAACCGAACCACATCGCATTCCTGGCCAAGTACTGGGGCGACAACAAGTGGAAGTACCCCCCGAACGACGGTTTCGTCGGCGAGCCGTCGATGACCGAGCTACAACCAGGTGATGTCGTCGACCGCTTCGGCGGCCCGTCCGGGACCTTCCTCGCGCTGATCGGCACGCCGTTCGAGCAGCGTTCGCTGCCGCCGCAGAGCCTCAACACCTGCGAGTACGAGCCGAATGTGTGGCAACCCAACGGCTACTACCGGTACAAGGTGGAGCTGCCCATCACGGTGCTGAGCGGGATCACGGCGGGCTGGTTCGGGCAGCCCGGAGGCGGAACGCAGCTCAAGATCCTCACGCCGGTGGGCGCCCCGGAGCGGTGGAACGTGGCCTGGCTGGTCAAGAACAACTACCTCACCCCGATCGTCGGCTGACGGCCGTCGTGGATTCGGCTGCCCTGGTCGAGGCGCTGGACCGAGCGGGCATCCCACGCGTGATGTACGAGGTCGAGGGGGTGCGCGAGTTCGGCGACGTGCCGCCGACCGACTTCTACTTCCTGCGGCGGCGCGGTGATCGCTGGCAGGTCGGCGTGTACGAGCGCGGTGAGTACGACCCGTTCGAGGAGCACGACACCGAGGACGCGGCGACAGCCGCCCTCTACCGGAGGGTGACCGGGTCCCCGGCCCGATGACGAGGACGGCCCGGACGCCGTGCGCGACGTCCGGGCCGTCCTTCAGTGCGGTGCTCAGCCGTTCACCGCCCTGGGGGTCGGTGGGAACAGCGGTTTGCCGAACTCGTTGCGGAACAGCATGATCCGCGGGTCCTTCGCCTTGTAGTAGCCCTCGGTGAAGTAGCCGGTGGCGGCGAAGTCGAGCCTGCCGTCACCGCTGAAGTCGGCCACCGCGATGCGCGCCGCCGAGTGCGTGGACACCGTGGCGCTGGTGCACTGCGCCACGGCGCCGTCGCGCACGTCGATCTTGTAGTACAACACCCCCTGCCACGGGGCGGGTCCGCGCAGCGCGACCAGGAACTCGTCGTTGCCGTCACCGTCGAAGTCGGCGGCCACCACGTGGTGGCCGACCGCGTGGCCGGGGGTTTCGGGATCGCCGAAGACCGCCAGGACAGTCCGCTGCCACGCCCCGCCACCGGGTCCGGTGTCGGTGGCACGGCGGGTGTAGACCGCCAGGGTGTTGCCGTGGAACGGTTCGATCGCGGCGATGTAGCCGAACTGGTGGTCGCCCAGGCGGCCCACCGCCAGGTTGCCGCTGCCCCGGAAGCCGCGTGTCATGCCCGCGGGCGGCTTCTGCAGTGGTGCGCCGGGGTGCAGCGGGATGCGGCGCCAAGCCCCGTCCGGGCCCGGGCCGAACCACTGGATGCCCTCCTCGCAGGCCAGCAGGAGCGAGTCCCGGTCGGGGTAAGGGGTGCCGGCGAACCGTTCGACCACCACGCCGTGCACGATCCGGAAGTCCGTGTTGTTGAGCGTGGTGCACGGCCACGGCGTGCCGGCCAGGACGTTGGCGGGCCGGTCGTAGAGCGTGACCCGCACGGGTTGGTCCACGCCCGCCGACCCGCCCGCCGGGCCGACGACGGGAAGGGCCATGAGCTGCGCGCCCGTCGTGCCGGTGAAGTGGCCGAGGGCCAGCCGGTGCGTGGCGACCAGTTCACCGATCTCGCGCTTCTCCCAGGGCGTGGACCCGTCGCCGGGGTTGCGCAGCCAGGAGATCTTGCCGTCGTGCTCGCCGCAGCCGAACATGCAGTTGCCGTAGTCGTGGCAGATGACGATGTCCGCCCGGCCCTCGCCCGCGATGTCGCCGCAGTCCAGTGCCACGGGTTTGTCGAGTTCGATGATCGGGTGCTTGCGCCAGGGGCCGTGGGGTTCACCGGGGTTGCGGTACCAGCTCACCCGTCCCGTGGTCAGGCCGGAGGTGACGAGGTCGAGCCGTCCGTCGCCGTCGACGTCCGCGGCCTGGATCCAGTAGCCGTCCTGCGGGTCGGCGTCGACCAGGTGCGGGACGAAGCCGATACCGGGGTCGGTGAGGTTCACAGGCCGGTCACCTGCCTGAGGTAGCGGCGGGCCGTGCGGGCGAACGTCAGCGGTTCGCCTTGGTCGAGGCCCTGTTCGGCCTCCACGACCAGCCACCCGGTGAAGCCCTCGCGGTCGAGCCGGGCCAGGATCGCCGGGAAGTCGACGACCCCGGCGTCACCGGGCACGGTGAACACGCCCGCCTTGACGTGCTCGTAGAAGCTGTGGTTCTTGCCGCTGGTGACCGGCTCGTCGCGGATGTTCTTCAGGTGCACGTGCGCGATGCGGTGCGAATAGCTCCTGATCAGCTCGACCACGCGCGCGCCCGCCCACGTCAGGTGGCCGGTGTCCAGCAACAGGTGCACGTTCTCGTTCGTGCCGGTCATGAGGCGGTCGACCTCGTCGTGGGTCTGCACGCCGGTGCCCATGTGCGGGTGGTAGCACAGGCGCATGCCCTCGGTCGTGGCGAGGTTGCCCAAGACGTCGAGACCGCGGGTCAGGTCGTCCCACTGGGAGTCGGTGAACCGGGGTTTGGCGGTGACGAGGTCCGCGTGCGGGTCGAGGTGGATCGAGTTGCCGAACTCGGCCACGCCGATGTCCTGCCCACCCACCTTCTTCACGAACTTCAAACGTTGCCGGAATTCCGCCACCGTCCGCTCGAACCCGTCATGCTCGGTGAAGAAGGTGCTGACCCACGGCTCGGAGACGCGGATCTGCCGCCGGCCGAGCTCGTGGACGAGCCGGTCGGCGTTCTTGGGAACTTGTGGCCGATGCTGCACCCCTGGAACCCGGCGAGGGCTATCTCGTCGACGCACTGCTCGAAGGGGATGTCGCGACCCAGTTCCTCGTCGTCGGGGAAGTCGTCGTTGCTCCAGCAGGTCGGGGTGATGCCGAGAAACACCTGTCGGTTGTCGAACATTGTGGACTCCACGGGTAGTCGGGTCACCGCGCGCGGGCGGTGTCAGCGGTGGCAGGCCCAGTCCGATGAACTCCGGCTCGGAGCCGGGCGGGTAGCCGCCCAGCGTCGCGCAGTTCCTCCACCGCCGTGAGCACCGAGGGGAACACCGCGCGCAATGCTTCGGCGAAGCCGTCTATGCCGCACACCACCCGTGCTTACCGCCGCCTCCACCGCTCACGCCACCGCTCGGGCCTGCCCATCACTCCACCGAGGTGCCTTGTCACCCCTCCTCGCGGTACCTCGCGGCGTAAGAGAAGTCCCGAGCGGGCCAGCAAGAGCACATCCGTACTCCGGTTTCGGACCGCGCCGATCTACGGCGTGGCCCGCCGCCCTCGTGGGCGCGGAATCGACAAGACCTGTCGTCGGCGGGGTCGGGTGCCGGCCACCACACCGGACGCGAACGCCACCTCCGCCGCGTTGGTCGAGGATTTCGCCTCGACCGCGCGGGTGGCGTGCCGTTCTCGTCAAGCCGGAAGTGGTCCTCTGTGGACATCGACAACCACGGCACGTGGGTGCTCGGCGCGCCGGAGATGGTGTTCCCCGGCGGAGGAGCGCGGCCCGGACGTGCCGCCGACATCGCCGCACAGGGCCGACGCGTGCTCGTCCTCGCCTCCGCCCGCGATGACGTTCGGGTTGGGGGCGTCCACCCGTCCATCCACTCCCCGCGCCGGGGCCGCGCGCACCGCGGTTCGGCGGAGAAGCGGCGTTACGCGCCCACCGTGCCGTCGATGCCCTCGCGCAGGAGGTCGGCGTGCCCGTTGTGCCGGGCGTACTCGTGGATCACGTGGAGCATGACCAGGCGCAGCGACACGTCCTCGCCCCAGCGCTCGTGGTGGCCGGTGACGTCCAGCGACTCGGCCTCGCGCTCGATGCGGCGGGCGTGCTCGACCTCGGTCCGCCAGGCCTCGAACGCCTCGGACCTGGTCGCGGTGGAGGCGTCGTAGGCGACCTGGAAGTCGCCGTCGGGCGACCACACCAGCGGCACGTCCTCGTGGTTGATCACCCGGCGGAACCAGGTGCGCTCGACCTCGGCCAGGTGCCGTACCAGGCCGAGCAGGGTGAGCGTGGACGGCGGCATGGAGCGGCGGCGCAGGTCCTCGGTGGACAGGCCGTCGCACTTCATCGCGAGGGTGGCTCGGTGGTAGTCGAGGAACGCGCGCAACGTCTCCCGTTCGCCGGCGCGCAGGGGTGGGCCGATGCGTTCGGTGGTCATGGGTACATCGTCTCCTTTCCCCGCCGAGCTCCGGTCTCGGGCTAGGGTCGGGTGCCATGGACCCGCTGGTGCCCCGGTACGGGGGCGGATCGCTCGCCGACGTCGTGCCGTCGTTGCTTTCCGGGCTGGATGTGCCGGGGATGGTGGACGTGCTCGGCCTGTCCGGTCCGTCACGGGTGTGCGTGCTGCTCGTGGACGGCCTGGGGTGGCGGTTGTTGCGGGAGCACGAGGCGGACGCGCCGTTCCTGGCGTCGTTGGCGGGTTCGGCGATCACGGCCGGGTTCCCGTCGACCACGGCGACCAGCCTGGCCGCGTTGGGCACCGGGGTGCCGACCGGTGAGCACGGGCTGGTCGGGTACTCGTTCGCCGATCGCGGTGAGGTGTTGAACGCGTTGCGGTGGTCGCGGTACGGGGCGGGGTCGCACGTCGACCTGCGGGACGTGCTGGTGCCGGAGGACGTGCAGCCGCGGCGGACGGCGTTCGAGGTGGCGGCCGACGCGGGGGTGGCGGTGCGGCTCGTGCTGCCGCGTGACCAGAGGGGCAGCGGGCTGACGCGGGCCGTGCTGCGGGGTGGGCGGTTCGAGGGCGTGCTCGGGCTCGGTGACCTGGTGACGCGGGTGGCGGAGGCGTTGCGGTCGGCGGAGCGGGTGCTCTGCTACGCCTACCACGCCGACCTGGACGCGCTCGGGCACGTGTACGGGCCGGGTAGTGAGGCGTGGCGGTGGCAGTTGCGGTTCGTCGACCGGTTGGCGGCGGCGGTGGCGGACGGGTTGCCGGCTGGTGGGGCGTTGGTGGTGACGGCGGATCACGGGATGGTGGCGGCGGACGACCGGGTCGACTTCGACACGGATGACGTGCTGCGGGACGGTGTGCGGCTGCTCGGTGGCGAGGCGCGGGTGCGGCACGTGTACACGGAGGATCCGGAGGCGGTGCGGGCCCGGTGGGTGGAGCGGTTGGGCGACCGGGCGTGGATCGCGTCACGGGCGGAGGCCGTGGCGGCGGGGTGGTTCGGGCCTCGGGTGGCTGATCACGTGCTGCCGCGGATCGGTGACCTGGTCGTGGCGGCGAAGGGTTCGCTGGCGGTCGTGCGTTCGACGGTTGAGCCGGGACTCACTACCTTTGTCGGGCACCACGGATCCCTGACGGAGGAGGAGCAGCACATCCCGATCCTGAACACGATCGGGTGATCATGGACCGAAAATGTACGGAAACACTGTTCTCGTACCTCGGTTGAATGAGACGGAGCGCCGACCACCCCGCCCCACCACCACAGGGCCGCCCGGGACGCGGTTCGGCATAGCATCACGTGTCGGCCGCCAGGGGTGCCGACGACCTGCGGCCGGGACGGGAGGGCGACGAGTGGAGCACGGGTCGCCCGTCGTGGACACGTCGGTCGCGGGCGTCGTGGAGGCCGGGTGGGGAGTCCGCCCGGAGCCCGCGATCGCCCGGTACGCGGAGCCCGGCTGGCAACTGTCACCCGTGCCGATCGACCGCCGGTGCCCGAAGTGCGAGGGCGAACTGCACGGCCTGTACCGCGCCCACCCGGACCGCGGCAGGCAGCAGCTGCAGGCCGCCGTGGCCTGCCCCACGTGCCCGGCGTCGTTCACGCTGCGGGAGTTGAAGCTCGCGCAACGCTCGGTCCTCGGCGACCTCCGCCCGGACGCCGTGTCCCGCCGCCTCGCGGAGGACGCCCAGCTGGAAGCCCTGGCCCGCAACTCCCGCGCCGGCCAAGGCACCGCGGTCACCGCGCCCGAACCCGGGACACGCCCACGGGCCGGGACGGGGGACCTGCGGTCGGAGCAGCCCGGGTCGGAGCAGCCCGGGTCGGGACGGCAGGCATCGGGGCAGCCCGGGTCAGGGCGGCCCGGCTCGGGGCGGCAGGCGCCGGGGCGGCGGTCGGAGTCCGGGGCGCTGGCCAGCGCGAACGCTGAGCCGGAACCGCGAGCCGGGGCAGCCGGCAGCGCGCCGCAGCCGCGAATCGACGACGAACCCGAGCCGCAGGCAGGCAGCGAGCCGCGCGGTCGAACCCAGGCCAACTCGCAGCGGCGGGTCACGGGCGGGCGCACGGCGTCGAAGGCACGGGCGGGCGCGGAGCTCGGGACGGGGCTGCGGATCGCGGCGGCCGGCGGTGGGCCGGGGGCCGAGGCTCCAGGCGGAGCCGCCGAGCACGAGTCGCGGATCGCGGCGGCCGGCGGTGGACCGGAGGCCGAGGCACGAGCCGTCGAACGCGAGCCGCAGGTCGCGGCGCGAGCGGTGGGGTGGCGGGCGCGGACGAGCGCGGAGGTCGAGGAGGAAGAGCAGGTCACACCGGCGGTCGACGCGCCCGAGCACCAGCCGAGGCGGCGGGTGTCGACGGTGGCGATGGCGGCGCGGATCCGGTCCATCCTCAGTGGGTCCGAGGTGGCGCCGGCGGCGCGTTCGGTCGGGGTTGCGGTGTTGCCGCCCGCGTTGGCGGCGCTGGGGTCGCGGCTCGTGTGGTGGTGCAAGACGGTCGACCCCGGGTTCGAGGTGCCGGAGGTGCCGGCCGGGGTGGATGCGCGGGTCGTTTTGCCCGATTTGTCCGAATTTGACGAGGTGCGGGCGCGGCTTGAGGCAGCGGGAGTGCCGTACCGAGCGGTGCGGCACTGGTTGGAGCAGGAGGAAGTGTCCGCGACCGCCGCCACGGCCTGGCTGTCGGACGTCGGCGGGGTGGTGCCGGAGCGGTGCGAGTCGGTGGTCGGCGAGGGGGCACGGGCGGCGCGCCTGGCCTTCGAAATGCTGTGGGACCTGCACGAACCGACCGCCGACGTGCCCGACCCGGTGCCGATCACGCGCTTCGTCCCGGACGACTGGGCGCGGTTCCTGCCGTTCCCCGTCCTCAACCCCGCCCAAGCCCAAGCCGCGCCCCACCTGGTGGACGGCGACTCCCACGTCCTGATCACCGCACCCACCGGCGCGGGCAAGACGGCGATGGGCATGTTGGCCGTCCTCAAAGCGATCCTGCACGAAGGCCGCAAGGCCGCCTGGCTGGTACCCCAACGCTCCCTGACCGACGAACTCGACCGCGAACTGGAGACGTGGCGCGACGAAGGCCTGCGCGTCGAACGCCTGTCCGGCGAGTACGCCGTGGACGTCGAAGCGGTCAAGGCGGCCGACCTGTGGGTCGCCACCACGGAGAAGTTCGAAGCGATCTGCCGCGCCAGTTCCCTGCAGGCCGCCCTCGGCGAGGTCGGCTGCCTGGTGGTAGACGAGATCCACCTGCTCGGCAGCCCCAACCGCGGCGCGCTGCTCGAAGCCCTGCTGGCGCGCGTCCGCGGCACCGACTCGCCGGTCCGCATCGTCGGCCTCTCGGCGACCGTCTCCAACGCCGCCGAAGTCGCCGAGTGGCTGGAAGCGGACCTGGTCGCCACGACCTGGCGTCCGTCCACGGTGACCTGGCAGCTGCCGACGATCCCCGCCGCGTCCGGCTTCACCGCGAACAACCGGCTGCGGGAACAGATCGTGCTCGACCTGACCCACCGGCACACCACCGAGGGCGGCAGCGTGCTGGTGTTCTGCGGCTCCAAGCGCAACGTCCGCTCGACCGCGATGGCGATCGCCGCCGACCGGGGCGCGCCCGTGCACACCGTCGCCCCCGACGACGTCGACGGCCTCACCAAGGCGTGCGCGGAGGTCGGCGTCCGCCTGCACTACGCCGACTACGAGCACAAGCACGCCGCCGAACGGGCGTTCCGGGCACGTGAGGCGGACGTCCTGGTCGCCACGTCCACCGTCGCCGCGGGCGTGAACCTGCCGGCCCGGGCCGTGATCATCAGGGACGTGTCGATCGGCGGTGAACCGATCGACACGTCCACCGTGCTGCAGATGTTCGGCCGGGCGGGACGCATCGGCGCGGGTGAGACCGAGGGCTGGTCGTACCTGGTCGTCGACGAGACGCAACGCGCGGACTGGCAGACCAGGCTGGTGGCCGGGTACTCGGTCTACTCGCGGATCCGCGACTCGCTGCCCGACCACGTGCTGGCCGAGGTCCTGCAGGGCCGGATCGGCACGGTGGACGACGCGCAGGCGTGGTGGGTGGAGACGTTGGCGCACGCGCAAGGCGACGATGACCTGGAACCGGTGCAGGAGGCCGTTCAGTTCCTGGTGGACGAGGGTCACCTGACGTCGACCGACGGGCGCCTCGCCATCACCGAGCTGGGCCGGTTGACCGCGCGGATGATGGTGTCGACCCACACCGGGCACCGGTTGCGCCGCACGCTCGGCCTGCTGCCCGTGCCGCGTGACCCGGACGAGGCGGAGAACGCGCTCAGCCTCGTGCTGTCGGTGGCGGTGCGTGACCTGGCGGGCATCCCGGTGCCGGAACCGGTGCGGCCGGCCGTGGCGACGGTGATCAAGGCGGGTGGCAAGACGTCGCAGATCACCAACACGACGTCGGTGAAGGGCCTGGGCTCGCAGACGACGACCGCTCCCGGTGACCTGGCGTGGGCGGCGCTGCTGCTCGCGGCACGGTCACCGCACCTGTTCGACTCGAAGCGGCGGGTCGCCGGCGGCATCCCGATGGCCACGCTGCACCCTGTGTACGAGCAGGCGCCGCGGTTCCTGGCGTGGCTGGCCGCGCAGGGTGTGCTGGGCACCGTGCACCCGTGGATCGCCATCGTGGCCGCCGACTTGGACCACCGCGTCCGCTGGCGTGGTCTCGCACCGGGCCGCGGCGCCGGCCGATTGTTGTGGATGTGCGAGGAGATGGCCACTCGCGCACACCTGAAGGCCGTGGTGCCGGACCTGTGGCGCTCGGCCGTCGCCCGTGGCCTCCGCTCGCCCGACTGGCCACCCGGACGTTCACCGGCGGGCTGCGTCCTCGACCACGCCGGCTACACCGCTCTGCTGCGGGAACGCACCACCAACCACACCCCGACCGCGCACGCCGACAACGCCACCGTCACCGGCGGCACGGGCACCGGCGCCACCGCGATCGCCTGGCGCGGCCGGACCTGGACCGCACCCACCACCGCCGCGACCATCGCGTACCCGTCATCGGACGACGACGACGAAACCGTGGGAGCAGCCGTCTTCACCCGCCGCGGCGACTACCGCGTCACCGGCTGGCTCGACGCCTACACCACCCTCGCCCCGACCACCGACCACACCCCGCCGCCACCGCCCAAGCGCACCCGCCGTGGCCTGGGCAGCGCCCGGTGACGGTCAGCCAAGCGCACATGTGCCACCCGACACGCACCGGAAGGTTTACGAAGTCGAGAGAGCCGGCGTGCGAGTCCGAAGTGGACGGCGTTCCAGCACGCCGTGGTGAGGACGTCCGATGGTGAGTTATCCGCCGGAACCGTGGGAGCTGCACGGTCGCGCGTGCGTGTCCGTGTGGCTGGTCCGGGCGACGGCGCTGCCACCGCTGCCTGTGCGGCCGGTGACGGTGTTCGGGTGGGCTGTGGTCGGTACGGCGTTCGTGGACTACCGGCCGCCCGGCCTGGTGTACCACGAGCTGCTGGCCGCCGTGCTGGTGCGGCGCGGTGCGCGGCTGGGGGTGTCGATCGCGCGGATCTGGGTGGACAGCGAGACCTCCCGGGCCGGTGGCCGTCAGCTGTGGGGCATTCCCAAGGAGCTCGCCGAGTTCGACCGGGGTCGCGATCTCGCCGCCCGTGACGCGCGCGGTCCCATCGCGTCGGTCCGCGTCGGGGCGTCCCGGCTCGGCTTGTTGCTGCCGGTGGTGGGGTCGACGTGGCAGGCGTTCGGTGACGGCCTGGCCCGCACACCCCTGCGCGCCACCGGCCGCGTCGCCCCGGTCCGCGCCACCTGGCACGTCGACCCGTCCGGTCCGCTGGCGTGGCTGCTCCCCCACCGACCGCTGATCAGCGTCGCCGTCCGGCGGATGCGACTGCGTTTCGGCCCGCGCCGCCGCTAGGTCCAGCCGGACGGCCGCCGGTTCGCGCTACGCCGAACGCAGGAACGCGGCCAGCCCGTCGAGCAGCCGGTCGACCTCCGCTCCGGTCGAGTACGGCGCGAGCCCGATCCGCAGCCCGCCCGTGTCGCCCAGCCCCAGCCACCGGGACGTCTCGACCGCGTAGAACGCACCGGCAGGCGCGTTCACGCCCAACCCGGCCAGGTACCGGTATGCGTCCGCCGCCGCGTGGTCGGTGAACGTCACCAGGACGGTCGGCGTGCGCCGCCGGGCCCGTGACCACACGACCGTCCCGGGCAGCTCCGCGAGCCCCGCCTCGACCTTCTCCCGCAACCGGTCCTCGTGCTCGCCCACCGTCGCCAACGACGCCACGATCCGTTCGCGACGGGAACCGGCGAAGGGAGCCAGGTCGGCGATGAAGTCCACCGCCGCCGTGCAGCCGGCCAGCACCTCGTACGGCAACGTGCCCAGCTCGAACCGCTCCGGCACCGCGTCCGACGACGGCACCAGCTTGTCCGGCCGCAAGTCCGCCAACACCTCCGGCCGCCCTGCCACCACACCGCAGTGCGGCCCGAAGAACTTGTACGGCGAGCACGCGAAGAAGTCCGCGCCGAGCATCTCCACGTCGACCGGGTGGTGCGCGGTCAGGTGCACGCCGTCCACGTAGAACAGCGCACCCCGCTCGTGCGCCGCGGCCCCGATCTCCGCCACCGCCGGACGCGTGCCGATCAGGTTCGACGCCGCCGTGACGGCCACCAGCCGGGTCCGGTCCGACAGCGCGTCGGCGACGTCGTCCAGCTCACCGGTCGCCGGGTCGAACCCGACCCACCGCACCACCGCGCCCACCGCCTCGGCCGCCTGCACCCACGGCCGCACGTTCGCGTCGTGGTCGAGCCTGGTCACCACGACCTCGTCACCGGGCTGCCACGTGCGCGCCAGCGTGCGGGCGAAGTCGTAGGTCAGCTGCGTCATGCTGCGCCCGAACACGACACCTTCCGGCGGTGCGCCCAGCAGGTCGCCCATGGCGCGGCGGGCGTCCAGCACGATCGCGTCGGCCGCGCGTTCAGCGGCGGTGACCACGCCCCGGTTGGCCAGGGACGAGACCATCGCGTCACGCACGGCGTCCGCGACGACGGCGGGCACCTGGGAGCCGCCCGGTCCGTCGAAGTGGGCGGTGCCGGTGCCCAGGGACGGGAAGCGGGCGCGGACGGACTCGACGTCGTAGGTCATGGCACCACTCTGGTCGCCCTCCACACGGGACTCCAGTGGCCCGCGTCACGTTCCGGGCTTGACATTGGTTCAACCATCGCACAACCCTATGGAAGCGCTCTCACGACGCCCTGTCCGCGTGAGCGCCCGCCTTCCCGGCCGCCCTGGAACCGGCCGGGAGGTCGGCACAACCTGCCCTGCACCGAGGAGTCGCACCCATGCGCACCCTGACGAAGTGGTTGAGCGCCTTCGCCGCGCTCGCCACGTCCGCGTCACTGGCCGCCGCCACACCGGCCGCCGCCATCGGACCGGACCTGCTGCCGCTCACCGTCACCAACAACAGCGGCCGCTCCGAGGCCGTCCACCTGTACGTCCTGGGCACCGACATCCGGCCGGGCGGCCGGCTCGGGTACGTCAACCAGTCCGGCACGTTCACCCCGTGGCCCGCCGGCGCCAACCCGCCCGCGCCCGCGCCGGACGTGTCGATCGCGGGTCCGGCCAACGGCGGCAGCGTCACCCTGCGCGTGCCGCGCTTCATCTCCGGCCGCGTCTACATGTCGTTCGGGGAGAAGCTGAAGTTCTTCCTGACCCCGGACGGCCTGGTGCAGCCCGCGCCGTGGTCGCCGAGCGACCCGAACCGGGACATCCTGTTCGACTGGAGCGAGTTCACCTACAACGACGCGGGCCTGTGGCTGAACAGCTCGCAGGTGGACATGTTCGCCGTGCCGCACGCGGTCACCGTGACGGGTGCGAGCGGCGTGACCAAGAAGACCGGCGAACTGGTCGCGAACGGCCGGGACAACGTGATCAACGGCGTGCGCGACCAGGCCGGCTGGGCGAACAGCGTCCGCACCCGCGCCGACGGCACGGTGGTGCGCGTGCTCGCGCCCGGCAAGGCCGCCGACGCGGGCCTGTTCGACCGCGCCTACCTCGACCCGTACATCACGCAGGCGTGGAACGCCTACACCACCAAGACGTTGACCGTGGTGCCGTTCGGCAATCGGCCGGACATCCGCTACTTCGGCCGCACGTCCGGCACGACGATGAACTTCACCAACTCCGCCGGTCAGCACGTGGCGTCGTTCGCCAAGCCGACCACGTCGAACGTGTGGGGTTGCGACGGCGCCCTGCACGCGCCCAACGACCAGGTCGTCGGCCCGATCGCACGCACCCTGTGCGCCGCCCTGCACCGCTCCACGCTCGGCCGGATCGACACCCAGCCCGGCGGCGGTCCCGCCGACTTCTACCAGGGGTCGCTGACCAACCACTACTCGCGGCTCGTGCACCAGAACATGGTGGACGGCAAGGCGTACGGGTTCGCGTTCGACGACGTGCAGGCGCAGGAGTCGTTGGTGCACGACGGTGACCCGCGTTCGGCGGGCATCATCCTGACCCCGTTCACCGGCGGCTCCACTCCCCCTCCGCCGTCGGGCAGCATCGTCAGCGCGTGGCACGGCAAGTGCGTCGACGTGCCGAACTGGAACTTCGCCGACGGGCAGCGCCTGATCGTCTGGGACTGCACCGGTGGGACGAACCAGAAGTGGGAGTCGACCGGCGGCACGCTGCGCACGCAGAACAACATGTGCATGGACGTGGCCTGGGGTTCGACGGCGAACGGCGCCCCGATCCAGATCGCGAGGTGCAGCGGCAACCCGGCCCAGCAGTTCGTCCTGACCGCCGCCGGCGACCTGGTCAACCCGCAGGCGAACAAGTGCGTGGACATCGCCGACTGGAACCCGAACAACGACGCGGTCCTGCAACTGTGGGAGTGCGGCGGCACGGCGAACCAGAAGTGGCGGCGCGGCTGACCTGGCGGTCGTGATCGGGCAACTGTCGGACGCGGCGCGGACATCCCACTGCGCCGCGTCCGACTCGCGCCGGCACGATCCCGGCCACGAGCCCTCCGGCGCCTGGTAAAGTGCCTGGTAGGAGACCTCACCGTCCGACCTACCCGGGCCGGGCCAGGTCCCCCAATCGAGTGGTTCTGGAAGAGGCATCAAACAAAACGGCGTTATACTCAACCTGAAACGTCGGTTGAAACAACGAGGCCGGCAACCAACCCCCGTCCCCAACCCCGCCCGACCTGAACCCCGCCGCGCCGAAGCCGGAAGTCACAGGAAGTCTCGGAACCACGCACCCGCCAGGCGGGAAACCTCCTCCAACGCCCCGGGCTCCTCGAACAGGTGCGTCGCCCCCTCGACCACCTCGAGCTGCCACAGCACCGCCAACTGCTCCGCCGCCGCACGGTTCAGTGCCAGCACCTCCTCGTCACGACCACCGACCACCAGCAACGTCGGCGCGCGCACCCGGCCCAGCGCACGTCCCGCCAGATCCGGCCGCCCACCCCGCGACACCACGGCCCTCACCAGGTACGTCCCGGCCGCCGCGACCAGTGCCGCCGCCGCACCCGTGCTCGCGCCGAACAGCCCGATCGGCAACCCCCGCGTCGCCGGCGCCCGCGACGCCCACTCCACCGACGCGGCCACCCGCTCCGCCAGCAGCCCGATGTCGAACCGCAGCCGCCGCGTGACGCGGTCCTCCCGCTCCTCGCGCTCGGTCAGCAGGTCGAGCAGCAGGGTCGCGTACCCGTCCCGGCGCAGCGACTCCGCCACGGCCCGGTTCCGCCCGCTGTGCCGCGAGCTGCCCGACCCGTGCGCGAACACCACCACACCGGCCGGTTCGGAGGGTACGCCGAGGTCAGCGGCCAGGTCCACACCCCAGGCGTCGACCGACACCGCCATCGTGCCGCTCCTCGTCATGCCCACCGGGTTCACCGCCGCACCCACGCACAAACGAGCCGTGTCCCGAACGGGCTAACGGGTAACCCGTCGGTGTGCCGGTGCGGCCGTCCGCGTGCCGGCGCGGAAGGAGCGACCATGGCCGACGAACGCGCGCGACCCGCCCGCGGACCGATGTCCGAGCAGCAGGAAGAGCTGGAACCGGGATGGGGCACGATCCACCGCGGTCGCGCCCCCGAGAACGTCGGCCCGCAGTACACCGCACCCGGCGGCGACGGCAGCTTCATCGACGACGAGGCGACGGCCATCGCCGACGAGGCCGGATCGGACAACCTGCTCGGCCCCGAGGACGCCGCCATGCACATCGAGGACGAGGACGGCCGCCCGCTCGAATGACCTGATCATTTCCCGGTCAGGTCATTCTCCATCGGGCTCCGGGTGACCTGCCCAGCGTCCGGCTCGTGTCCGAGAACGAGAAGCCCGCCAAGCCCGACACCGCCGTCACGCTCACGCACCGGGCGATTCGCCCTGCGCACCACGGACCGGCGGCGGCACGGAACCTGCTCGGCGTGGCACTCGCCGAGGACGACGAGTACGAACCCGCCTGGCGCCGGCTCGCCGAGCTCGTCACCGACGACGCCGAACGCCTCTTCTGCCTGAACCGGGCCTACGCGGTCAAGGCCGACCCGGCCACCGACCGCGCCCGGAAAGCGCTGCGCGGCGTCCAGCCGACTCCCCCGCCCGAAGCCCGGGACGTGGTCGAGCCGCCGCGCCCCGACCCGGTCGCCTCCACCCCACGACGGAAGAGCAAGCCCAAGGCGCTGCTCGCGGCGGCCGCCCCGTGGTGCTGGTGGCGTTGACCGCGGTGGGCGTGTGGACGACGGTCGGCCAGGCCACCAGTCCCCCGGTGCACATCACGCTGGTCGCGGGCCTCACCGGGTGCGACCCGGCCACCGCCGCCGCCGACCTCGAACGCGGTGTGCGGATGCGCCTGGACGAGATCAACGACGACGGCGGCGTCCACGGCCACCCGGTCGAGCTGCTGGTCTACGACGACGCCGACGAGGTCGACCAGGGCCGAGCGGATCGCTGAGGAGATCGTCCGCGAGGCAACGACGGCTGGCCAGGGCGGCCCGCGTCGGCTACCCCGGGTACCTGCTCGCGGTGGTCGCCACGTACGTGGTCGTGTTCGCTTAGCGGCGGTCGTCCCACCAGTCCAGGACCCGCGTCCCGGACAGGGTCAGCCACTTCGAGGGCTCCCCCGCCGGCACGTCGACCTCGAACCACACGCGGCCGGGGTGGCGGCGGGCTTGCAGCCAGGTGCCGTCCGGCTGCCTCTCGGCGCGGATCAGCTCGATCGCGTCGGCCATCCGCGGTTCCGGCGGCGTGCCGTCGAACAGGCACGCCCGGCGGAAGTACTCGGCCGCGTTGAGGACGTTGTAGTACCAGCGGAACGGGTAGGAGAAGCGGTTCACCCACGGTGCCACGGGTTCGCCGGTGGACAGCCGGCGGAACAGGCCGCGTTCCAGCAGGTACTCCTCGCCGGCACGGCGGGCGGCTCGCGTCGCGTCCGTGCCGCCGGTCGCGGCGTCGAAGTCGAGCAGGCCTTTGAGCGAGTTGAGCGTCGAGTGGAACGACGAGCGCGTCGAACCCTCGACCCACTCGCAGTTCCAGCCGCCGTCGGGCAGGCGGTGCTCGACGAACCAGTCCACGATGCCGGTGATGTCGGCACCGAGCCACAGGCCGTTCTGCACCGTCCACGCGTTGATGCAGCAGTCGACCTCACCACCCCAGTAGGGCAGGTCGTCATACTCCCAGCGGCAGTTCCGGTCGAGCAGCTCGGCCGTGCCGCGCAGGACCTCGGCGTCGAGTCCCCACTCGCGCAACGAGTTCAGCGTCCACGTCGTGGCCGTCCACGGCTGCCCCGCACCCTCGGCCGCTTCCGGTCCGTGGAAGTCGAAGCCCGCCGGGAAGAACGCGCCGCCCGCCCACTGGCCGTCCGGGTCCTGCAGCGCGAGCAGGCGTGCGCCGAAACCCTCGGTCGCGACCTTCGCCCGGGTCGCTTCCCAGACCTCGGGCGGTTCGTGGAGGAGATCGCGCTCGACCTGCCAGCGCAGCGCCGGATCGGAGTCGAGGAGCCACGAGACCCTGGTCACCATGACGTGACTATAGTGCCGCGACCGGCGGCCTTCACCGCGTCTTCCGGCGCTCAGCAGGGCGCCTCGCGGCACTAGTCGACCTGCTCGTCCTCCGGGCTGCCTTCGGCGACGGCGGCCAGGACGTCCAGCGCGGCGGCCAGGGTGTCGGTGGGGACGGAGGCGAGGGCCAGGCGGACGGCGTTCGGCGCGTGGCCGGGCACGACCGCGAACGCGGCGGCGGGCGTGACGGCGATGCCGCGCCGTGCCGCGGCGGCCACGAACGTCTCGGCCCGCCACCGGTCCGGCAGCCGCCACCAGCAGTGGTAGGCGCCGGGGTCGGCGCGGATGTCGAAACCGGACAGGCGTTCCCGCGCGAGTCGCTGCCGTGCCGCGGCGAGCGCGCGTTTGCGGTCCACAATGGACTCGGCGGTGCCGTCGGTGAGCCAGCCGGTGGCCGCGGCGAGCGCGAAGTGGCCCGCCACCCAGCCGCCCGAGCGCGCGGCGGCGGCGACCCGGTCGACCAGGTGCCCCGGCGGGACGGCGAACCCGACCGCCAGACCGGGCGCGAGGCGCTTGGACAGGCTGTCCACGACGGTCGTGCGTTCGGGAGCGAGCGGCGGCAGGTCGGGGCCGAGGAAGGCGTAGATGGCGTCCTCGACCACCTGGACATCCAGGTCCCGCACGGTGTCGGCGAGTTCGGTGCGGCGGTGGTCCGGCATGGTGGTGCCGAGCGGGTTGTGCAGGGTCGGCTGCAGGTAGACCGCGCGCACGTCGGCGGCGCGGACGGCCTGCGGCAGCACGCCCGCGTCGTCCACGGCGAGCGGCACGAGCGTGACGCCGAGCCTGGCCGCGATCGCCTTCACCACCGGGTAGGTGACGGCCTCCACCCCGAGCCGTCCGCCGACCGGCACCAGCGCCGACACCACGGCCGCGATCGCCTGCTTGCCGTTGCCGGTGAACAGGACCCGGTCCTCGTCCGGCGTCCACCCGCCGCGGGCCAACGCACGGGCGACGGCGGCCCGTGCCTCCGGCGTGCCGCGGACACCGATCGGGGTGAGCGCCCGGTCGAGGCCGTCGCGCAGGAGTCGGTCCAGGCCCGGCGCCAGCAGGTCGGACTGGTCCGGCAGGACGCAGAAGTTCAGCTCCAGGTCGATCCGCGCGCCGCCCGGTTCGGGCAGTTCGGGCTCGGCTCGCGCGGCCCGCACGAACGTACCGCGACCGACCTCGCCGACCGCGAGGCCGCGCCGGATCAGCTCGCCGTAGACGCGGGCGGCCGTGGAGCCGGCGATGCCGTGCCGGCGGGCGAACGCGCGTTGCGGCGGGAGGCGGTCGCCGGGCTTGAGCCGGCGGGCCGCGATGTCGGCGGCGATCCGGTCCGCGATCAGGCGGTAGTCCACGCGGGCACCTCATATTGCACCGAGAGCATTGTTTTCATTGCACCGAGGATGGTGGCGTTCCTAGGCTGCTGTCGTCAACGGATCGAGGGGGACGGCATGCGCGTGAACGGCATCGACATCGCTTACGACGACCAGGGGGACGGCCTTCCGGTGCTGTTCGTGCACGGCCACCCGTTCGACCGCTCGCTGTGGCGGCCCCAGGTCGAGCACCTTCGTGCGCGTTACCAGGTCATCACCCCTGACCTGCGTGGATACGGGGAGACGACGGTGGTGCCCGGCACGACGCCGTTGGGCGTGTTCGCGGACGACCTGATCGGGCTGCTCGACGGGCTCGGGCTCGACCAGGTGGTGCTGTGCGGGCTGTCGATGGGCGGCCAGATCGTGATGGAATTGCACCGCGCGCGCCCGTCACGCGTCCGTGCACTGGTCCTGGCGGACACCTTCCCTGAGGGCGAGACGCCGGAGGGCCGCGAGATGCGGTACGGGATGGCCGGGCGCCTGGTGCGGGAAGGCATGGGCCCCTACGCCGACGAGGTGCTGGACAAGATGATCTCGCCGCACAACGTCGTCGCGTTGCCGGACGTGGCCGACCACGTGCTGCGGATGATGCGCGGCACGTCGCCGGAGGGCGCCGCGGCGGCGTTGCGCGGGCGGGCGGAACGGCCCGACTACGTGGACTCTCTTGCCCGCACCACCGTGCCCGCGCTGGTGGTCGTAGGTGAGGAGGACGAGTACACGCCGGTGGCCGTGGCCGAGAAGATGCACTCGATCATGCAGGGTTCGACGCTCGCGGTGATCCCCGGCGCGGGCCACCTGCCCAACCTCGAACGGCCCGAGGAGTTCAACGACGCGCTGGAGCGGTTCCTCGCGACGGTGTGAACGGCGTGCGGCCGCCGCACAGGAGCCGGTCGCGGGGCAGGGCGGCCGGGGCGGGGCGGAGGCGGTCGGCGACCTGGGCCGCGGTGGGGCGTCGGCGGGCGGAGAGGGACGTCATCAGGGTCAGCAGGCGGGCCAGGCCGGCGGGCACGTCCCGGGGGACCTCGGGCGGGCGGTGCAGGCGGGCGACGGCGGCGTCCACCCGGTTGCCCTGGTACTCGCGGTAGCCGGTGAGGCACTCCAGCAGGACCAGGCCGAGCGCGTAGACGTCCGCGGGCGGGCCGACGTCCTCGCCGCGCACCTGCTCCGGTGCCAGGTAGGCGGCGGTGCCGACGACCTCGTTGGTGTTGGTGAGCCGGGTCGAGCCGAGCGAGCGGGCCAGGCCGAAGTCGGCGAGGTAGGCGGTGTCGGAGTCGTCGAGCAGGACGTTCGACGGCTTCAGGTCCCGGTGCACGATCGCCTGGTCGTGCACGTGGTCGAGGGTGTCGGCGACCTGGTGGCCGAGCGCGCGTACCCGCACGGGCGTCAACGTGCCGTCCACGAGCCGGTCACGCAGCGTCGTGCCTTCGACCAACTGCATGACCACGAACGACACCTCACCGCACGTGCCGACGTCGTAGACGGACAGCAGCCCGGGGTGCGACAACCCGGCCAACGTCCGCACCTCGTTGTCGAACCGGCGCTCGTCCACCTCCCCGCCCCGGAACACCTTGACCGCGACGAACCGCCGGAGCAGCACGTCCCACCCCCGGTGCACCTCCGCCGCACCGCCCGCGCCGAGCTTGCCCGTCAACTGGTAGCGCCCGGCGAGAACGCGCTGCTCGGTGGCCAACGACATGGCCCCACCCTTCGGGTCGCCGATCCGGACGCCCCCGAATTCCCGGACCACGACCTCGCCAAACCGCCGAGCCGGCTCCCGTCAGAGCACGTCGAGCCAGGGCCGGCGCCCGCGCGGTGCACCCCGCAGGTGCGGTCGCTCGGCGGAACGGCGGAGAACGCACGGCACAACAGCACCTCAGCACCGGTCAGGCACCCGGCCTCGACAGCAGCTCGACAACAACTCGGCAGCGACCCAACGGCCGCTCAGCACCGACTTCGCAGACGGGGCGGCGGACCGGCGCCGGAGCGGACGCGTGGTGGACCGGCCGCTCAGCAGACACGCGGCGAACCGGCCCCACAGCGGACGCGTGGTGGACCGACAGCAGACCGGGCGCGCGGCAGACGGCGGTGGAGCGCCCGTGTGGTGGACCGACGGCCAAGCGGGCGCGCGGCAGACCGGCGGCGGACCGGCCACGCGGCGGAGCGGCGGCCGTGAGGCGGACCGGCGGCCGAGCGGGCGCGGCAGACCGGCGGCGGACCGGGCGCGTGGTGGAGGGGTCGGTCAGTGGCCGAGTTGGGTGAGCTGGAGGAGCTGGGCGCACCGGTCGGTGCCCGGGCAGTTGCGGATGAGTCGGACTTCCGGCAGTTGGGTGATCGTGGCCGGGGGGCTGGCGGCGTGGCTCGGCCAGCGGATGGAGATGGCCATGGAGGAGGCGTTGTTCGTGTACGACTTCTCCAGCAGGGAACGGTCGGCGTTGACGATGTTCACCAGGTCGTAGACGCCGGACGGCACCTTGCTGATGTCGAGCCACTGGAAGTCGACCGTGTACACGTAGTCGTCGCCGTACCCGGCCGAGATGCCCTGCACCACGTTCAACGCCTCCGGCGCGTGGTGGCCGCACCGGTTCTGGCGCAGGAACGCCGACAGCCGACCCTGCGGGCTGCCGTCGTCGGCCGGGCGGCTCGCCACGTGGTCGGGCGTCACGTAGCGGTCGCCCAGGCAGAAGCCGTTCTTCCGGTCGGTCACCACCGTGTCACCCGAAGGTGTGCGGAGTTGGAAGTGCTCGAAGCCCAGCAGGTGCCAGTGCTCGTGGGTGACCGCCGGCTCGTAGTACATGGCCGCCGGGATGGGCCGCTGCGACTCCTCGTACGACATCGGGATCGAGCCGTCCACAGCGGACTGGAACGCCTGCCGCGCGGCCATCCGCGACTGCCCGGTATGGCCGCGGCTGCCGTGGATCAGCAGCGGGCCGTCGCCGATGTTGTCCGCCGAAGTGGTGAACCTCAGCCGGACTGCCCCGATCGAGCCCTTCCGCACGCACTCGCCGTTCGGCGCGGCCGGGTCCGCGACCGGGCACACGTCCCAGTCCACGCACCGCGACACGTCACCGGAGTAACCGCCCGCGCACCCCACCGGCGCCTGCCGGAGGTCGGGCAGCAGCACCGACCTGGTCGCCCGCGCGGGCGGCGGACCCAGCGCGACCGCCACGAGCACCGCCGTGGCGAACAGGACCACGTGTCTTCGCATCACCGAAACCGTCCAATCCAGAATGATCCACTCACCAATCTACTGAGGCACCCCGACAACTCGACCACGCGCGCCGCCAAGTTCACTCGATCGACTGAGGCGCAAGGGAAATCTCCCACCGGGACTCTAACCTTCACCGCGATCGCGCCCCGGGCGCGCGTCATCCGCGACTGGAGGTGGGTCCGATAGACCAGGGAGTTCCCGGCAGCGTCACGATGGTGTGCGGCACCAGGCCGGAGCTGATCAAGCTCGCCCCGCTGATCCGCGTGCTGGGCGCCGACGCCACCGTCGTCTACACCGGACAGCACTACGACACCTCGATGTACCACCGGATCCGACAGGACATCGGCCGACCGGGGCGGTTCCACGAGCTGGCCGTGGGCGGTGGCAGGCGCGGCGGTCAGCTCGGCGCGGCCATCGCGGCGGTGGACGAGGTGCTGGCGCAGCACCCGACGAACGCGGTCATCGTGCAGGGCGACACCACCTCCGCGCTCGCGGGCGCGTTGGCCGCCAACGCCAACGACGTGCCGCTGGTGCACGTCGAAGCGGGCCTGCGCAGCTTCGACCGGGCGATGCCCGAGGAGCACAACCGGGTGGCCATAGACCACCTCGCCGACCTGTGCTGCGCGCCGACCCCCCTCAACCGCACCAACCTGCTGGCCGAGAGCGTCCCCGACGAGCGCATCGCGATCACCGGCAACACCGTGGTGGAAGCCCTCGTCACGGCGCTGCCCGGACGCGACGAGGAAGCCGTCGTGCTGGCCGCGCACGAACTGCGGCGCGACGGTTACGTGCTGGCCACCGTCCACCGCCCGGAGAACGTGGACGACCCGGTCAACCTGGAGACGATCCTGCGCGAGCTGAACCGCCTGCCGCTGCCGGTGGTGCTGCCGCTGCACCCGCGCACGGCCAAGCGGGTCGAGGCGTTCGGCCTGACCGCCCTGCTGCACCGGCTGGAGGTGGTGGAACCGCAGGCGTACCCGGCGTTCCTGGCGCTGGCCCGCTGCGCCGCCGTGGTCGTGTCGGACTCCGGCGGCATCCAGGAGGAGGTCAGCGTCCTGAAGCGGCCGGTGGTCGTGGTGCGCCGCAGCACCGAACGCCCCGAGATCGAGGGCACCTTCGGCACGCTCGTGCCGCCGGGTCCACGCCTGTGCGCGGAAGTGCTGCGGTGGCTGGACGACGTGCCGGGCCACCGGGCACGCCTGGAGCACATCCCCTCGCCGTACGGCACCGGCTCGCCGTCGGCCCGGATCGCCGCCGCGCTCGGGCAGCTGGTCCGCGGCGAGCCGGGGTACGCCCGGCAGCTCAGCCCGGAACGGGTTGTGGTGCCCCCGCCAGCGTCGCGACGACCCGCCGCGCGAGTCCCACACTCGAATTCCAGCTCGTGACGTCCGGGTAGACGTGCGCGGTGGTCGCCAGCAGCAGTGGTGTGCCGGCGACCACCACGGGCGGTCGCCGCGCGAGGTACCCGAGCGGGTACACCGGTTCCACGAACGGTGCCTTGAACACCCGCACGTCCTCCACGTCCTCGCGGCGCAACGACGGGTGCAGGGCCAGCAGCTGCGAGGTCCAGCGCTCCGCGACGGCGGCCTCGTCCTCCCCGAACAGCGCGGACTCCCGGTCGGTGTAGCGCATCGCGTAGACGAGGTGCCGCCCGTCGTACGGCTCGACCCCGGCCAGCGGGGTCATCTGGATCAGCCCGTCGAACTCCGTGCCGGACCGCACCACCGGCGTCCAGTAGTGCCCCGACAACGGCCGGCGCAGGAAGAACAGCGCGTTCACCACGCCCTGGTACGGCAGCCGCACCTCGGGCAGCCGCGCGGCCAGGTCGTCGTCGGCGAGCTGCCGCAGCAACGGCAGCGGCAACGTCGACACCACCCGGTCCGCCGTCACGGCCTCGCCGCCGTCCAGGGCGAGCCGCACCCGGCCGCCGATCACGCCGAGCCGCCGCACCGGCGCGTCCAGCCGCACCACCCCGCCACCGGCCTCGATGGACGCCCTCAGCGCGTCGATCACGGCCCGGTAGCCGCCGTCCGGGTACCCGCGCACCGACACGGCACCCTCGCGGCCCAGTCGCTGCCACAGGTACAGCGCGGGCACGTCGCCGAACCGCGCGCCGAACTTCGCCCCGAACAGCGGCGCGAGCAGCAGCTCCCACACCCGGTCGCCGTACAGGCCGCGCAGCCAGTCCTCGGTGCGCGTGCCGTCGAGGTCCTTGCCGCGCCCCAACCGCCGCAGCAGCACCGAGACCGCGCCGAACCTCAGCCGGTCGAGAACACCCAACGGGGTGAACTTGAGCAGGTCCAGGGCCGTGTTGAACGGGAACGCGCGGCCGTCCACGACCATGCCCATCCGGGTGGGCCGCCACGCGATCGAGTCGCGCAGCCCGAGCTCGCCGAGCAGGTCGAGCAGGTGGTCGTCGGTCGGCATCACGCAGTGGTAGAAGCGCTCCACCCACCGGTCGCGCCAGGCGAAGAACGTGCCCAGCCCGCCGAGCTGGTCGCTGCCCTCCAGCAGCGTCACCCTGGTGCCCGCCCGCACCAGCCGGTGCGCGGTGGCCAGGCCGCAGATCCCGCCGCCGACCACCACCACGTGCCCGTGGTCCGCGCGCATCACAGCGCCCGGTACGGCGCGGGCGAGAGCCGGTCGCGGACCAGCAGCTTCACGTACTGCCAGACGGTGCGGGCGATCCGGATCTTGCTCGGGCCGCGCTTGCGGTCGTAGCGCAGCGCCAGCGGCACCTCGGTGACCACCGGGCGGCAGTGCCGCAGCTTGAGCAGCAGCTCGACCATGCACGCGAACCCGCGTTCCTCGATCAGCCGCTCGCCCCAGTGCCGCTCGGCGCGGACCAGCAGGCTGACCCGGTAGGCGCGGAAGCCGCTGGTGAAGTCGCGCACGCCCTCGAACCGCAGCACGCGGCGGAACAGCGCGGCGGCACCCCGGGACAGCAGCCGGCGCAGCGGGGGCGCCGTCGCGTCGTCACCGCCGTCGACGAACCGGGAGCAGATCACCACGTCCGCGCCCGCCTCGATCTCCCGCTCCAGCCGCTCGATCAGCGCGGGGTCGTGGGTGTCGTCGGCGTCCATCACGATGACGACGTCGTCGTGGTCGGCCTTGGCGAGCACCGCGCGCAGTCCTGATTGGACGGCCTGGCCGAGGCCGAGGTTGACCGGGTGGCTGACCAGCCGCACGTCCAGGCCCGGCCAGCCCCCGGCGACGACGTCGGCGGTGCCGTCGGACGAGCCGTCGTCGACGACCCAGGCGGTGAGCTTGCCGGTGCGCGCGACCTCGGCGAGCCGGGTGAGCAGCGGCGGCAGCGAGGCGGCCTCGTTGTAGGCGGGCAGCACGACGTGGGCACGGGCGTGGGTGCGCGCGCCGCCGGAGAGGGCCGGTCCGCCCTGTTCCGACGTGGTGCGCACGTCGCCTTCATCGACGCTCAATGGGCCCCATTTCACTGGATGGCGGATGACGGTCCAGAATTATTCGCCTCCGGACCGCGACGGGATTCGACCACCCCGGTGGTATCTCGTCGCACGTCAGGATGAATTCTCGAAGGACAGGGAGCACCGGGCCACCAGAAAGGGGCAGAGTGATCACCGAAAGAGTGAATTAGCGCCGATGAATCACACTTGATGCACACCGAGTGAGCAGAGCTTCCCGTTCGGATGGTCTCGAACGGGTGACCAAATAATCGGGTTCATGGTGGGAAGGACGTCGTCCGGATGTGGTGTGGCGTGGACGGGACGCGCTCGGTCCCTGGCAAGGGTGGTTTGAGGTGAACGGGGTCGGCTCGGCGACCACCCCGACCCTGGTGTCGCGGTGGCGCCACCCGAGGCCGCGCGAGGCGTCGGGGTCGGACCTGCTGCGGCGGGTGAACGCGGTGGCGGTGCTGCTGGTCGCGGTCGACGTGACGGCGGTGGCCGCGGTGGCGGTCCGGTACTCGCCGGGCGCGCGCTGGACCGCCGTGGTCGCGGCGGCGCTGTTGGGCGTGCGGGCCGCGTGCCGGCTGTACCGACGGCGGCTGTGGCTGTCCTGGTTCCACGACCTGCCGCGCTCGGCGGGTGCGACGGCGGTGGCGTTCGCCCTGGTCACGCTGGCCGGGATGATCGGCGGCGCGCCACCGGAGACCGCCTTCGCCACCCAGTGGGCGGTGCTGGCGTTCGCCGCGCTGAGCGAACCGGCCCGGCTGTTCGTGTTCGCCTTCGGCCGCTGGTGCCGGCGCAGGTTCCACCGCTGCGACCGCACGATCGTGGTCGGCGCCGGGAAGGTCGGGGTCGACCTGGTCGGCGCGATGCTGGCGCACCCGGAGTTCGGCCTGCGCCCGGTCGGGTTCGTCGACCCGGAGCCCGCGCTGGACCGCGCCGCCCTGCCGGTCGAGCTCATGGACGAGGACCTCGCCGCCGCCATCACCCGGTTGGGGGTCGGCACGGTCGTCCTGGCGTTCTCCCACGCGCGCGAGTCGTCGGTGGTCGACTCGGCCATCACCGCGCACCGGCTGGGCTGCACCACCCTGGTCGTGCCGCGGATGTTCGAGCTGTACCAGGACGGGCCGGACATCGAGCGGCTGCGCAGCTACCCGCTGATGCGGCTGGGCACCGCGCCGACCAGCAGGCCGAGCTGGTGGGTCAAGCGCGCCATGGACGTGCTGCTGGCCGCCGTGGCGCTGGTGGTGCTCGCGCCGGTGATCGCGCTGTGCGCGCTGGCCGTGCTGCTGGAGAGCGGCCGGCCGGTGATCTTCCGGCAGGTGCGGGTCGGGATGGACGATCAGCCGTTCGTGCTCTACAAGCTGCGCAGCGTGAGAATGAACGGCGAAGACGATTCCCAAGTCACCTGGTCGGTGGTCGGGGATCGCCGGGTCGGACCAGTCGGCCGATTCCTGCGCAGCACTTCGCTGGACGAACTGCCCCAGTTGTGGAACATCATCCGGGGCGACATGTCGATCGTCGGCCCGCGCCCGGAACGGCCCGGTTTCGTCCGCGAGTTCTCGGCTATCCACGAGCTATACTGGGCCCGTCACCGCGTTCCGACGGGGCTGACCGGCCTCGCGCAAGTGCACGGCCTGCGGGGCGACACCTCGATTGTCGACCGGTCCCGATACGACAACTACTACATAGCCAACTGGTCGTTGTGGCTGGACGTGAAAATCCTGTTGCAGACGGTGGGTGAGCTGGTGTGCCGAAGGAACCGCTGAACCGACGCCGATCCCGCCGCTTGCTCGGCCTGCTGTGCGCCGCCGCGCTCCTGGTCCCGGGCGCGGCGTGCACGGCGGGTGCCGCGGCCGGCAGACCGGTACCGCCGGTGGAGCCGCTCGGCCCGCTGCCCAAGCCGCTCGCGCCGTGCGGCTGGTGGTACGGCATCGGCGAGCCGCCCACGAACCGGGAGATCGCGTTCGCCGCCCGGCACTACAGCCTGGTGGTGCTCAACGCGACCGAGACGATCGCGCTGCGCAAGCTCAAGCAGCTCAACCCCCGGATCAAGGTGCTGGTCTACAAGGACTTCTCCAGCGCGCGCAACTACCCCGGCGCGGTCGACGGTGACATGGACGCGCCGCTGCTGCCCACCGGCATCGGCTACTTCCGGGCGCACCGCGAGCACCCGCACTGGTTCGCGGTGGACACCCAGGACCACCGGATCGAGTGGAACTCCTACCCGAAGCACTGGCAGATGACCGTGTGGGACCCGGCGTACCAGAAGGCGTGGAGCGAGGCGGTCACCGCCGAGGTCGTGCGCGAGGGCTGGGACGGCGTGCTGGCCGACAACGACTTCAGCTCCCTCAAGTACTACTCCTCGGCCGTGCTCAAGGGCACGGCGAACGCGGCCGAGTCCGACCGGTTGATCCGCGACGGCATGGACACCTTCCTCACCACGGCCGGTGACGCCCTGCGCAAGGCAGGGAAGATGCTGATCCCGAACGTGTCCGAGTCCCACCTGACCGCGGGACGGTGGTCGGCGCACTCGCGGTACGACGGCGCCATGGAGGAGAACTTCGGGCTGCGCGACACCGGAACGGGTGAGCTGCTGACGTTCAAGGGCAACGAGTGGAAGGAACTGCGGTCGCAGGCCGCGCTCGGCGAGACGTGGCTCCTGCTGATCACCCACACCAAGGGCGCGCGGGAGGAACGCGTCGGCTACGCCACGGCCGCGTTGCTGGCGAGCCCGCACACGTGCTGGTCGGGTGCGACCACCAGGGACTACCGCAACCCGGACTGGTCGCGGTACCAGGACGCGAAGCTGGGCGAGGCCACCGAGACGGCCAACCGGCTGCCGTCCGGCGCGTGGGACCGGCGGTTCACCGGCGGGTACGTGGCGGTGAACCCGACCGGCAAACCCGCGCAGGTGACCCCGCCGCCCGGGCTGGTCGACATCGACGGCGGCGGCACCGCACCGGCCACGATCGAGGTGGCCTCCGGTGACGCGGTGATCCTGGTCAACCCCAACGGCTCCCCCACCACGCCCACCACCACCGAACCGACCACCACCCCTGAGCCCACGACAACGACGACGGCCGAGCCGACCACCGCGACGGGAACGACCACCACCGAGTCGACTACGACGACAACCGAGCCGACCACGACCGAGTCAGCGCCCCCTGCGCCATAACCGGCACCGGTGATCCCGACCCCCTATGTCGTGACCGGGGTCCAGCCCAGGAGTTCGCGGTAGAGGGTGAGGTGGCGGCGGGCGCACACGTGGGGTGCGAACCGTTCCCTTGCGCGTTCCGCCAGCGACAGCCCGATCCGGGCCGGGTCCGGTTCGGCGAATAGCCCGCGCAGCCGGGCGGCCAACTGGTCGACGTCACCCGGTGCGGCCAGCGCGCCACCCGCACCCGTGCCACCCCAGCCCGCGTCACCGAGCATGTCGGCCACCCCGCCGGTGTCCGTCGCCACCACGGGCTTGCCCGCCGCCATCGCCTCGGCCACCACCAGCGGCTGCTGTTCCATCGTGGACGGCAGCACGAGGGCATCGTGGTGCCGCAACAGGTCCGGCACGTCGGGCCGGAACCCCAGGAACTCGACCCGCCCGCCCAACGCCCGCGCCAGCGCCTCGGCCCTCGCCCGCTCCGGCCCGTCACCCACCACGGTCAACGTGGCGTCCGCAGGCATCACGCCCGGCAACGCCAACGCCGCCAGCAACGTCGCCAACCCCTTGCGCTCCACCAGCAACCCGACGAACACCAACCGCCGCACCGGCCCGGTCGGCGGCTGCACGTGTGCCGGCTCCACGCAGTTGTCGATGTGCGCCAACCGGCCCGCGGGCACCTTCAGCCGTGACGCCAGGAACCGGCCCATGGCCTGCGCGGGCACCACCGTCCGGTGCACGGTCCGCGCCACCACCGCGTCCGCCGCCAGCACGGTGCGCGTGTAGGCCGACGGCGCCGCCGCCCGCGGCACGCCCCGGAACCAGTCCTCCCGCACGTCGTCCGGCACGCCGTGGTAGGTCTGGATCACCTTGTGCCGCCACCGCAACCCGGCGCTGACCAGCCCGGCCCGCCGGTCCTGCGCGTGCACCACGTCCGGCCGCCACGCCCGCACCGCCGCCCGTGCCCGCCACCCGGCCCGCACGTCGGCCTTGTCGCCCACCTCCACCCGCTCGTGGTGCCCGGTCAACGCCTCCGCGCCCCGCCGCGGCACCGGCCCGAACACCCGCACGTCCGCCTCACCGGAGGCGATCAGCGCCCGCGCCAGCCGCACCGTGACGTCCACCGGTCCCCCACTGTCCTGGGTCAGCACGTACGCGACCCGCGGCCGCCGGTTCACCGGGCACCCACCAAGAGCTTGTCGACCAGGGTGGCGACCTGGTCGGCCACCTGCCGCCGGTCGAACAGCAGCTCCACCCGCCGCCGGCCGTGCGCGCCCTCCAGGTCGGCCGCGGACGGGTCGGCGAGCCGCACCGCGACCGCCTCGGCCAGCCCGGCGACGTCACCGGCGGGCAGCACCGCACCCGCCTCGCCGACGCTCTGCCGCACGCCGCTGACGTCGAACGCCACCACGGACCGCCCGCACGCCATCGCCTCCAACGGCACCAGCGCCATCCCCTCCTCCCGCGACGGCAGCACGACCACGTCCGCCGCGGCGTAGAAGTCGGCGACCGCGTCGTCGTGCCCCCACCAGCGCACCGACTCGTCGTCGCACGACGCCCGCCACCGCTCGGCCATCGGCCCGTCGCCGACGAGCACCAGCCGCGCGTCCGGCACCTGCGCCCGCACCGCGGGCCACGCCGCCAGCAGCTGGTCCTGCCCCTTGTACGGCACCAGCCGGCCGACGCACACCGCCGTGGGCACGTCCGGCAGCCCCAGCCGCCACCGCGCGGCCACCCGGTCGTCGGGCCGGAACCGCTCGACGTCCACGCCGTTGCACACGACCTCCGCCGGACCGCCCACCCCGGCGGCACGCCCGGCGGCCAGTTCGTCGTCGCTCACGCACACGAGCTGGTGCGTCCACCGCGCCGCCACCCGCTCCCAGGCCCTGGCGGCACGTCCCACCGGCCCGCCGGCGCTCTGGAACGACCACATGTGCGGCTGGAACAGCGTCGGCCGCCGTCCGCGCACCACCAGCCGCCCGACCAGCCCGGCCTTGGAGCTGTGCAGGTGCACGACGTCCGCCGCGAGCCCGCGCAGCACGCGCCGCAGCCGCACCACCTCCGCGATCGTCCCGGGCCCGGGGTGCCGGCGGGCGTGCCAGGTGCGCACCTCGACGCCGAGCTCACCCGCCCGGTCGGCGAGCGGCCCCGGCGGGCACACCACGGTCACCGACCAGCCGAGGTCCCGTTGCGCACGGGCCAGGTCCACCACCACCGCCGCCACGCCCGCCGTCACGGGCTGGCTCACGTGCACCACCCTCACCGGCGCACCACCTCCCGGTTCGCCGCCAGCACGACCACGCCGCACACCACCGCCACCACGACCCCTTCACCGAGCGCGGCCACCACCGAACCGGGCGGCCCGAACACGTCACCGACTCCGAACGCCACCGCCGCGCCGCACCCCGCCGCCGCGACCACGCCGAGAGCACCGCGGGCGAGCGCGGGCCACGGCGGCCCCATCCCCCGGCGGGCCAACGCCCACCACGTGCACGGCACCACCAGCCACGCCGCCGTGAGCTGGACCAGCGCGACCGCCACCACGCCGTGCCGGGTGAACAGCAGCAGCCCGCCGACCAGCAGCACCAGGTGGGTGACCTCCAGCGCCAGGTAGCGGCGGGCGTGCCCGGCGGCCTTGAGCACCTGGTACCAGACGTGCAGCAGGCTGATCCCCAGGCCGTACAGGCACAGCAGGGCCAGCGGCACGGCCGCCTCCGCCCACCGGGCGCCGAACACCACGACCCGGTCGGCCAGCACGGCCGTCACCGCGTACAGGGCGCCGGTCACCGCCAGCGCGGCCGAGGTGAACCGTCCGACCACTTCGGACAGTCCTTCCCCGGCGCGGACCAGCTCGGCGCACAAGGGCAGCACGACCCCGCCGAGCACCACCGCGACCAGGATGTAGGGCACCCACGCGATCCGGTACGCCAGCGAGTACACGCCGACCGCCTCCGGGCCGTGCACCCGGGCGATCGCCAGGTAGTCCAGGTTGATCAGCAGCACGGCCACCAGCGCGCCCGGCCCGACCACCGCGATCCACCGCGACGCCTCGGCCACCGCCTCCGCGTCCCACACCGGCCGCACCCGCACGCCGACCGCCACACCGAGCACGGGTTGCGCGACCGCCGTGCACAGCAGGCCGATCACCAGCGAGTACGGCCCGGCGCCGGTCACCGCCAGCGCGATCGTCACCGCCGCGCCGAGCAGCGCGCCACCGGCGTCGGGCAACATCCGACGCCTGAAGTCCAACGCGCGGTGCAGCAACCCCATCTGCACGCCGGCGACCGCCGAGAACGGCAGGCTCACCGCGGCCAGCCGCACCAGCGGTGCGGCCGACGGCGCGTCCAACGCTTGCGCGATCGGGTTCGCCGCGAGCACCAGCACCGCCGCCAGCAGCACCCCGGCGCCCGCGCTGAGCACGAGCAGCGTGCCCGCCACCCGGCGCGGGTCGCGGTCGGTCCGGCTGACCACGTCGTACACGCCCATCGACTGGACGACCTGGCCGATGTTCACCAGCGCCACGGCCAGCGCCACCAGCCCCAGCCCTTCCTCGGTGAGGAAGGCGGCCAGCACCAGCGTGACGGCCATCTGGCTGCCCTTGCTGACCAGGTTGACCCCGAACAGCCACAGCGAGCCCCGCACGGCCCGCTGCCCGACGGGTGTCACGTCCGGACCGTGCCGACGGCCGAGCAGCGGCGGGTGGCGGCGAACACGGTCGCCAGCACCCACGCCGCCACGACGGCGACACCGTCGACCGTCACGTCGACCCGCGCGCCGGCCACCGCCCGGATGGCCTGGCTGACGAAGTGCAGGTGCGCGAAGGGGACCAGGAGCAGCAGGACGGACAGCCCGAGCCGCCAGTCCCGCTCGCACCGGCGCTGCCACCACACCACACCGACCGCGACCAGCGACGGCACAGCGATCAGCACATCACCCGGCTGGTGGACCATCGCGGCCACCACCGCCAGGCACGTCAGCAGGTCCGCCGCGGCGGGCTGGCCCATCCGGTCCAGCCGGCGCACCAGCACCGCGCTCGCCACCAGCACGGCCACCAGCGCCAGCGGTTCCGCGCCGCCCGGCAGCCAGCCCGTGACGCGGTAGAGCACGGCCGCGAGGTCGACCCGCTGCGCCGTCATCGAGTCCACCGCGCCGTACGCCGTCTCCCCGGCGTGCGCCAGGTTCGCCGCGACGACGTCCAGGAACGGCCCGACACCGCCGCCGCGCAGCACCAGCGGCACCACCACGACCAGGCTGGCCGCCGCCGCGACCGCCGTGCCGGTCAACGCCACCCGCCGCGACCCGCGGACGAACAGCAGCACCGCCAGCGGCAGGCCGAACTGCGGCTTGAGCCACGCCAGCGCCAACGCGACCGACGCCCACTTCGGCGCGTCCCGCCTGGCCAGCAACGCGCCCGCCGCGCCGACCGCGATCAGCGGGTTCACCTGGCCGACGTACAGCTGAGCCTTGCCCACCTGGCTGAGCACCAGCAGGGTCGCGATCACCGCCGTGCCCAGCGCCAACGGCACGTGCGGGCGCAGCCGTCCGGCCGCGAGCAGCGCCAGGACCACCAGCAGCACCAGGGAGGCCACCGTGAACGCCACCGCGCCGACCCGGTACTCCGGCAACGCGAACGGCGCGTGCAGTAGCAGGTGGTAGGGCTGGTAGAGGTTGAACGCCTGCCGCACCGGCCAGTGCTCGAACATCGCCGCCGGGTGGTACGGGTTGCCGCCCGCCAGGAACTCGCGGACGGGGAAGTACAGCGCGTCCCGGAAGTCCTGCAGGCGTTCCTCGGGCAGGGTCGCCCACGTCGGCAGCGGCACCTGCCACGACGGCCGCAGCGCGCGCCACGCCGCCACGGCGCCGACCACCGCCACCAGCGCGGTCAACAGCCGCGCCTTGTCCTTCACCGCCACGGTCTTCAGCACGTCACCACCGCCACCAGGGTCGACGCGGACGGCAGCGCGCCGACCACGGTCGCCAGCTCGTCCTGCGGGCCGCCGCCCGGGACGACGGCGATCACCGCGTCACCGTCGGCGGGTTCACCGGTCTTGTCCGGCAGTTCGGCGGCCAGGTCCTCCGCGCGGTCGGCCAGCGCCGGCGCGACGGCGACCACGCGCGCGGGCCGTGCCGCCGCCTCGCACAGCAGCGCCAACCGCTGCGCCAGGTCGGGTCCGTCGTCCGGCAGCACGGCCACCGGGTGCCGGACGCCGCCGGCGATCAGTGCGGCACGCACCCGGTCACGGGGCCGGGTCCGGCGCAGGTGGCCGACGGCGTGCGCGGCCAGGCCCGCCAGCACCCCGGCGATCAGCGCCAGCCCGTACGCCAGCGGCCGGTCCGGCGCGACCTGAGTGGTCTCGGGCCGGTCGAGCAGCCGCAGCCGGGCGACGGGCGCGAGCAGGTCGGCCTCCACCACGGTCTGCGCGATCCGCGTCGCGGCTTGCGCGGCGCGGTCCGCGGTCTCGGCGCGCACCGACAGCCGGGCCAGGCCGGAGGCGGGCACCAGTTCCACGGACACGCGACCGGCCAGGTCGTCGGTGGTGGTGCCCAGCTCGTCGGCGGTCGCGCGCAGCACCGTCGGTGTCCGGGCGAGTTCGACCAGCGCGGGCAGCGACAGCGCGACGACCTCTCCGAAGCTCGCCTCGGGCGGCTCGTCGGGCTCGCCGACGGTCGGCACCGCGAGCACGCCGACGCGGCTCGCGTACTCCTTGCCCGCCACCTCGACGGCGACCACCACGGCGGTCCCGACGAGCAGGGCGATCCCGAGGCTGAGCGCCAGCGGGCGCTTCAGGGCGGCCGGGACGCGCGGGTACCGCAACACGCTCAGGTCCATCATGAAGCTCCGATCGCGGTGCGCAGCAGTTCGTCGTAGGACCGCATCAGCAGACGCGGGTCGTGCTCGCGCCGCACGGACGCGAGGCCCTCGTCGGCCAGGTCGGCGCGCGCTCGCGGGTCGAACAGCAGCGACCGCAACGCCTCGGCGGTCGCGCCCGGGTCGCGGCGCGGCACGACCACGCCGCCGCCACCGGCCAGCGCCTGCCGCACACCGTCCACATCGGTCGCCACCACGGGACGCCCGGCGGCCAGCGACTCCAGCACCGCGATCGGCATGCCCTCCCAGTCGCTGGTGAGCACGGTGACGTCGGCGGCGGCCAGCAGGTCGGGCACGTCGCAGCGGTTGCCCAGGAACCGGACCCGGTCGGCGATGCCCAGTTCGGCGGCACGCAGCCGCAGCTCGTCGCGGAGGCTGCCGTCGCCCGCCAGCCACAGCACCGCGTCGCCGTCGAGCTTCGCCCACGCCTCCAGCAGCACGTCGTGCCGCTTCTGCGGTTCCAGCCGGGCCGGGCACAACGCCACCGGCACGTCGCGGGAGACGCCGTGCACCGCGCGCACCGCGTCCCGGTCCACCCGTTCGGGTTGCGGGAACACCGCGTTCGGGATCACCACCGGGTCGGGCACGCCCGCGGCCCGCAGCCGGTCGGCCGTGGCGTCGGCGACCGCGACGACCGTGCGCGAGGTGCGTTTGAGGATGCGGGCCGCGCCGGTGTAGTCGGTTTCCGCGACGCCGTGGAACACGGTCAGCAGCGGCAGCCGACGCGGCAGCACGGCCAGCCGCGCGACCAGGCTGGCCGACACGTTGTGCGCCAGCACGACCTGCGGCCGGAAGCTGCGGATCGCGGCCTTGGTGGCGGTGGTCGCGCGCAGCACGCCGGTCGCCTTGCGCCGGGCGACCGGCACGGTGAACGTCGGCACGCCGCACGCGCGCAACGCCTCGGCCCGGTGCCCGCCGCCGCTGGCCACCGCCGACTGCCAGCCGAACTGCGCGCCCGACCTGGCCATCCCGGCGACGAGTGCTTCGGCGCCACCGGTTCCCATCTCACTGATCACGTGGAGCACACGCAACGTCGCTCGCTCTCCTCAGACGCAGGTCGGCCGCGGCCACGACCGCGACCAGCGACCACAACGGCAGGTAGTACTGCTGGGACAGGAAGGTGGAGGCGACCACGACCGCGATCAGGGACGCCTGCACGGCGAGGATCGGCACCGGATCGGGGGTCGTTCGGCGCACGCGTTCGCTGACGACCGCGGTGAGCGCGAGCAGCGCGACGAACAACGCGAAGCCGGGCACGCCGAGTTCGGCGGCGACCTCCAGGTACATGTTGTGCGCCACCGGGGTCTGCTCGTCGATCTCGGCGTTGTTCGACGCGGCGGGGTAGCCCGCGCGGAACCCACCGGGCCCGACGCCGAGGGCGGGGTGGTCGGCGACCATGCGCGCGGCGGCCTGCCAGCGCAGCTCGCGGGTGTCCACATTGGTCCCGGCGATGTAGGACTTCTCCCGCAGCGCCCGGTCGAGTTCCGGTCCGGCGAGCAGGACTGCGGCCACGCCGAGCACGGCCAGCGCCGCCACCCCGCCCGCCAGCGCCTTGAGCGGCAGCGCGCGGCGGGCCAGCAGCCAGGCGACGGCGGCGGTGAGGGCGAGCGCGCCGCCCCGGGAGAACGTCGCCGCGGCGCCCGCGACGAGGACCACGGCCGCCACGGCGGGCAGCACGCGGTGCCGGGTCGCGAGCAGCAGCGGCAGTGCGGCGACCAGGAAGTAGGCCAGGTCGTTCGGGTCCTCCAGCGGCCCGGCGGCCCGCGTCTGCCCTTCGGTGACCATGCCGTGCAGCGCTCCGACGGCGGCCGGCACGGCTCCCGCCACGGTCGCCGCGAGTACGGCACGGATCGGCACCTCCCGCGCGACGACGTCGATCAGCACGACCGTGACCAGCAGGAACGGCAGCCAGCGCAGGGCGTACGTCGCCGTGTACTCACCACCCGCGTGCGCCGCCCAGGACGCCAGCAGCACGACGGCGAGCGCGGCGAGGACCAGGTGCGCGGGGTGCGGCTCGGGTACCCGGCGTTGCCGCGCCCGCACCACGGCCCAGGTGACGACCAGCAACGCGGGCGGCAGCTTGGCCAGGTGGCCGTGGACCTGCTGGAGGTAGCCCTCCAGTGGCGCGGCGAACACCGTCGCGCACGTCAGGGCACGCACCAGCCAGGTCATCCGCCGCACCGCGCCAGCAGTCCCGTGTCGTGCTCGCGCAGGCCCGCGTCGAGCCGGTCGACGTGCGCGCCGGTGCCGATCACGTCGAAGTGGTGGTCGCGCAGCGCGCCGAGCACCCAGCCCAGGAACTCGACCTTCCGCGCGCCGGGCACCGCCATGCCGGGGAAGAACTCCAGGCCGGGCGCCTCGGCCGCGCCGAGCACGTCGGTGGGGTGCAGCAGCAGCGACGGCTGCACGCACCGCGCCCGGCACAAACGCAAGGCTGCACTGAAATACGCACGGGCCAGCCGCGGTGAGAGCTGGTGCAGCTGGAGCAGGTAGGAACCGTGGATCGGGACGCGCAGCAGCGGCATGGTGGTGACCGGCAGCTCGACCAGGCCCGCGCCGACGCGCCAGCGGTAGGCGGCGTTCGGCGCGCGGACGCGGGCGAAGCCGCCGAACAGGTCGCGTTCGCCGCCGGTGGGCGCGGTGCGGTTGTGGTAGGCGCGGGCGAGCGGTCCGATCCAGGTGGGCAGGGTGCTGGCGTCGTAGCGGTAGCCGCGTTCGGCGAGCAGTTCCAGCAGGTCGCGGGTGACGCTGTAGCCGGGACCGCGGAAGCCGGTCGGCCGGGGCGCGCCGGCCGCGACGATGGCGTCCTCGGTGCGGGCGAGTTCGGCTTCGAGCCGGTCGCGGGTGTAGCGGTGCAGCCAGGGTTCGTGGTGGTAGGAGTGGTTGCCGACCTCGTGCCCGGCGGCGGTGATGTCGGCGACGGCCTGTGCGCCGTCGTCGCGTTCGGCGTCCGCGCCGACGACGAACACGGTGGTGGTGAGGCCGTGCGTGCCGAAGACCTCCAGCAGTCGCGGCACGGCGGTGCGCAGGTAGCTGGGTCGGCGTTCCCACTCGGGGTCACCGTGGGTCTTGAGGTAGGCCCAGAGGTTGTCGAGGTCGAGGGAGACGCTGGCGGTGTTCACCGGGCCACCTCCGCCGGCGCCTTGGTGAAGCGGTCGGCGTAGCCGAGCAGGAGCACGCCGGACACGACGAGCGCGACGCCGAGCGCCACCCACCACTCGCGGCCGGGGGTGATCCGGTCGCCGAGGGCGGCGATGCCGACGATCGAGGTGAGCACGACGGTGGTGGCGTCCATGGTGGCCACGGTCGAGGTGGCCGAGCCGCGGCGCAGGGCCAGCGCGAGGTAGGACTGGCCGACCACGGCGGCGGCGATCATCAGCCACGCCAACGGGTACAGCGGGAGGGTGAGCAGCGGTTCGTCGGCGAGGGTGCGGCTGGTCATGGCGACCACGGCGAACGTGACGCCCGCGGCCGCGGCCAGCGGCACGACGCCGCCGATCCGGCGCTGGAGGAGGACGAGCGCGACGACCGGGAGTCCGAACAGGACGATCCCGAGCCCTTGGGGCACGTCGTGCGCGGCGGACGGGGTGGCCGCCGCGACGAGCAGCACCAGCCCGGCCGCCATCACCACGAGCACCACGACCTCGATCGCGCGGACGCGCCAGCCGAGCACGGCGATGCCGAACAGGGTGGCCAGCCCGACCGCGCACGACGACCCGGCCTGCACCAGGTAGAGCGGCAGTTCGGCGCGGGCCAGGAACGCCAGCGCGAACCCGCCCACCTGGCCCGCGAAGCCGAGCAGGTAGAGCCGGTCGCGGGCGAGCCGGGCGAGCAGCCCGAGCACGCCGACACCGCCCTCGGCGCGCCGGGAGGCGATCGACTGGGCGACGATGCCCAGCGCGTACAGCACCGCGGACGCGGCGAGTTCGAGGTAACCAGTCACGCGACCCTTCCCAGACAGACAACAGCCCGTGGAGACAGCCGGCGCGCGAATGCGGTCGGTGTGATCCGGATATCGGAACGGCAGCGTAGAACCCGAAAACCCTCGACTCGTTCGAGCGATAGGTGATTACCCGATCGAGGGAATCCTTCGACTACGCAACGATTTTTCGCGGTGTCGCGGGCAGTCTCCGGCTCTCCGCCCATTTACGGTCAGGGCGCCGGGCTGTCGTGGGAGCCTCGGGTGACCGCCCCGATCATGGCGGTGCTCCGCGCCCGTGCCGCGTCCCGTGACCTGACGGAGGACCCGTGGCTGAACCGGACACCCGGGAGTTCGCCCTGCCCACCGACGAGCCCCGCCCCGAGCGCTGGGGCCGGGCGGTGTCGTGGCCGTTCGCGACGAGGAGACGCCGGTGGGTCGTGGTGGCGGTCGCGGGGTGCCTGGCGCTGGTGCTCGGCGGTGTCCTCGTGTGGCCCGACGCGGCACGGCTGGTTCCCGGCACGCTGCAGGCCGGTGTGCTGGCCGCGGACGAGGTGAGCACGATCGTCGGCACCACGCTGGGGTCCGAGGAGGGCGTGAGCGAACCGCCGCCCGCGTTGAGGGCGGAACCCGCGGGGTGCGCGGCGGTGGTCGGTCCGATGACGCGCTCGGTGTACGGCGACGGGTGGACGGCGTTCTGGGCGGTGTCGCACCAGGAGTCCGAGGCCGTCGCCGACCACGTGGTGACCCAGGTGGTGGCCCGGTACCCCGATCGGGGACAGGCCGAAGCGGTGTTCCGGACGCTCGGCACCGGCGTCACCGAATGCCGGTCCGCCGTGCGCGTCGGGAGTGACGAGCACACCTCGCCGAAGTGGTTCTACGCGGTGGACGCGCGGACCTCCGACACCGTGGCGTGGACGGCCGTGCAGCAGACCGGTGACGCGTGGGCGTGCCACCGCCGGGTGCGGGTGCTGGACGACGTGGTCGTCCAGGTCGCGGTGTGCCAGGCGGGTGACGGCAGGCGGGCGGCGACCGACATCGCCGACCGGGTCGTGGCCCGGGTGCGGTCGTGATGGCGCGCGGGGTGGCGTGGCGGGCCGCGTGCCTGGTCGTGGTGGCGGTCCTGGCGTTCGGTTCTCCGGGCGTGTCGCTCGCCGACGCGGTCGCACCGGGTCCGCTCAGCCCGAGCAGCGACTACTCCTCGTCGCTGAACGCCCGGATCACCGAGTTGGGCGCGCGGATCGAGTCGTGGCCGAAGCGGGAGGCCGAGCTCGCCGACCGGCAGGCCGCGCTGGACGGGCGGGTCAAGTCCTACAACGAGCGGTCGCGCGGTGTGCTGTCCCGGCTGGACGAGAACTCCCGCCGGATCGCCTAGCACAACGCCACCGTCGCCGGGTACCCCAACGGCGCGCCGCCGGCGGTCGCCGATGCCCTGAACGCCCAGGCCACCGCGCTGAACTCGACCAAGCAGCAACTGCTGGCCGAGGTGGAGGCGATCGCGAGCGAGGGCGACGCGATCAAGGACCAGCAACGGCGCCTGGACGAGCGAAAGCGCGGGCTCGACCGGGAACGGGCCGAGCTGGTGGCTGAGCGGCAGCGGCTGCTGAGCCGGATGGCGTCCGTGCTCCAGTCCCTGGTGGGGCAGCTCGCCACGACGCCGGCCGTGTCAGGTGGGGACGTGCCCCGGCCACCGCGCGTCGTGGACCGCGCGCCCGGCTTGGACGGTGGCGACCCGGTGGCCGGCGGGACGCGTTCCGACGCGTTGGACGCGTACGCGCGCGACAACGGCGTGACGGTCGACAAGCGGCCGTTCACCGCGGTGCTCACGCCGGACGCGGTGGCGCGTGGACCGCGAGGACATCGGGGTGCACGAGACGGCGGTCAAGGTCGGCGAGGCCTGACCCGGGTGTTGCCGGATCGGCAACTTTCTTTGCCGATCCGCCGGGGTGGTCCGCAGGATCGTGGCATGAACGCAACCGAGGAGTACTGGGAGACCTTCTACCGCGACCGGGACCAGGTGTGGACCGGCAAGGCCAACGAGCTGCTGGTGCGCGAGGTCGCCCACCTGGCGCCGGGCACCGCGCTGGACCTGGGGTGCGGCGAGGGCGGTGACGCGTTGTGGCTGGCCGAGCAGGGCTGGCAGGTGACGGCGGTCGACGTGTCGACGGTGGCCCTGGCCAGGGGCGCGGCCCGGGCCACCGGACTGGGCCTGGCCGCGCGCATCGACTGGCAGCGGCACGACTTGGCGCGCTCGTTCCCGACGGGGGTGTTCGACCTGGTCTCGGCCCAGTTCCTGCACTCGTCGGTGGCCGCGGAGGGTGAGCGGGAGGGCATCCTGGCGCGGGCGGCCGAGGCGGTCGCGCCGGGTGGTGTGCTGCTGGTCGTGGGGCACGCGGGCTGGCCGACGTGGCTGCGCGACAACCCGCCGGTGGACTACGTGTTCCCGACCAACGCCGACGTGCTGGCGTCGCTGGACCTGGGCAAGGGCTGGGTCGTGGAGGTGGACGAGTCGGTCGAGCGGGAGCTGACGAGCCCGGAGGGCGAGCACGGCACGCGGTCGGACATCGTGCTGCGGCTCAGGCGGGGTTAGGCGGTCAGAGCCGGTCGAGCAGCGAGGTCAGGGCCTGCCCCAGGGGCAGGTCGACGCGCACGGTGGCGTGGACGTCGCCCCTGGTCTCGCCCTGGTTGACGATCAGGACCGGTTTGCCGGCGGTGGCGGCGTGGCGGACGAACCGCAAGCCGGACATGACGGTCAGCGACGAGCCGAGGACGAGCAGCGCGTCGGCGGAGTCCACCAGCCCGTAACACCGCCGCACGCGGGGCCGGGGCACGTTCTCGCCGAAGAACACCACGTCCGGCTTGAGCACGCCGGTGCCGCAGGCGGCGCAGCCGACCAGCCGGAACGAGCGCACCGCGGGCTCGGGCAGGTCCACGTCGCCGTCGGGGTTGATCCGGGTGGCGGTGGCCTCGAACCCGGGGTTGGCGGCGCGGAACCGGTGGTCGAGGTCCTCGCGAGCGCTGACCGCCCCGCAGTCCAGGCAGACCACCCGGTCGAGGCCACCGTGCAACTCGACCACGTCGGGTGTGCCGGCGGCCTGGTGCAGGCCGTCGACGTTCTGCGTGATGACGCCCGACAGGTGGCCGCGGGCGTGCAGCTCGGCGACGGCGTGGTGACCCGTGTTGGGCGCGGCGCGGGCGATGGTCCGCCAGCCCAGGTGGCTGCGCGCCCAGTACCGGCGCCTGCCCTCGACGCTGCTCACGAACTCGTCGTAGGTCATCGGGGTGTGCTTGCGCAGGCTGCCGGACGCGCCGCGGTAGTCCGGGATGCCCGACTCGGTGGACAGCCCGGCGCCGCTGAGCACCAGCACCCGACCTCCGGCGACGACCCGCACGACCTCGTCCAGGCTGGTGGTGCGCGGCAGCGGCGCACCGGTCGGCGTCCAGCTCAACGTCGGCCGTGTGCGCATGCCCTCCACTTTACGTGCGGTCGGGCGCCGGACCCGTGGACTCGCGGACCACCAGCTCGGGCGGGCGGATGTCGACCGGAGCACCCTCGACCTCGCCCAAGGACGCCAGCAGAACCCTGGCCGCCGCGCGTCCGAGCCCGACCAGGTCCTGGCGCACGGTGGTGAGCTGCGGGTAGACGAGTTCACCGAGCGGCAGGTCGTCGTGGCCGACCACGGACAGCTCTCCGGGCACGTCCACGCCGAGCCGGCGGGCCGCGCTCATCCCGGCCACGGCCATGGAGTCGTTGGCGAACAGCACGGCGGTGGGGCGGCGGCGGTCCGCCAGCAGCCCGCCGATCGCGTCGACCGCGCCGGCGGCGGTGAAGTCGGACACGACCGAGTGGCTCGGGGCGAGGTCGTGCGCGGCCAACGCGTCTTCGAACACCCGCCGCCGGTAGAGGGTGTGGACGCGGTCCTCGGGGCCGGACACGTAGGCGACGCGCCGGTGGCCGTGGCCGACGAGGTGGTCGACGGCGGCGCGGATGCCGTGGTCCGGGCCGGTGGCCTGCACCGAGGGCACCGGGTCGGCGCGCCACGGCGTGCCGATCAGCACGGTGTTCACGCCGAGGGTCCGCAGCAGCTCGAACCGGGTGTCGCCGATCCGGCTCTCGGTGAGCACCACGCCGTCGACCCGGCGTTCGTCGGCGAGCCTGCGGTAGGCGGCCTCCTCGGCGCTGGGCTCCTCGCCGACGATGTGCAGCAGGCCGTAGCCGAGGGGGGACAGCTCGCTCTCGATGCCGGAGATCAGCAGGGTGAAGTGCGGGTCGGCGCTGAGCAGGTCCGGTGACCGCTTGGCGACCATGCCGATGGCGCGGGTCTTGGCCGAGCGCAGGGCGACGGCGGCGGCGGACGGCGTCCACTGGAGCTTGCTCGCGGCGGTGAGGACACGTTCGCGGGTGGGCGCGGAGATGCCGCCCTTGCCGTTGACGACCTTCGACACGGCCGCCACCGACACACCCGCGAGGGCGGCGACGTCGGCGATCGTGGGCTTGCGGCTCACCACTCGGTAAACGTTACACCGGTCGATCCGGGGGCCTCGACAGACCGGTGGTTAAACGATATACCTGGCTGCATGCAGCGCAACTCCGCCAAGCTCACCGGCCCCGACGTGTGGGTGGGGGTCAACTACTGGTCGCGGACCGGCGGCCCGCTGATGTGGCGCCACTACGACCCGTCCGTGGTGGACGAGGAGCTGCGGGTGATGCGCGCGCACGGGATCGGCCTGACCCGCAGCTTCTTCTTCTGGCCGGACTTCATGCCGACCGAGGACTCGCTGGACCCGGTGCTGCTGGCCCGCTACGACGACTTCCTCGACCGGCACCACGCGGTGGGGATGCGGACGATCCCGACGTTCGTGGTCGGGCACATGTCCGGCCAGAACTGGGACCCGGCCTGGCGCGACGGCCGGGACATCTTCACCGACGAGTCGTTCCTGGACCGGCAGCGCTGGTACGTGCGCGAGCTGACCGGCCGGTGGAAGGACCACCCGGCCGTGGCCGGGTGGCTGCTGAGCAACGAGATCCCGATCTACGCCGACTGGCGGTCGCGCGGCATCGGCACGCTGGACGCGGACGCGGTGACGGCGTGGGCGGCGGCGTTGATCGGCGAGATCCGCGCGGCGGGCGCGACGCAGCCGGTGTCGGTCGGCGACGGCGCGTGGGGCGTGGAGATCACCGGGCTGGACAACGGTTTCCGGGTCCGCGACCTGACGCCGCTGATCGACTTCCACGGGCCGCACGTGTACCGGATGGAGGACGACCAGGTGCGGCTGCACCTCGGTGCGGCGTTCGTCTGCGAGCTGCTCGACCTCGGCGGCAAGCCGGTGATCGTGGAGGAGTTCGGCGTGACGTCGGACTACGTGTCGGAGGAGAACGCCGCGCACTACTACCGGCAGGTGCTGCACACGACGTTGCTGGCCGGCGCGACCGGCTGGATACCGTGGAACAACACCGACTACGACGACCTGGCCGACCAGGAGCCGTACCGGCACCACCCGTTCGAGATGCACTTCGGGCTGACGGATTCGGCGGGACGGCCGAAGGCGCAGCTGCGGGAGGTGCGCGCGTTCACGGAAGTGTTGCGGCGCACGGATTTCGCGCGGTTGCGGCGGCCGGACACGCGGATCGCCCTGGTGGTGTCGTCGTTCCTGGAGGCGCGGTACCCGTTTACGCAGCCCGAGGACGCGACGAGCGTGGCGGACCACGCGCGGCAGGCCTACATCGCGGCACGGGAGGCGGATCTGCCGGCGGGTGTGGCGCGCGAGCTGGACGGCGTGCCGGACGACTGCGCGCTGTACCTGGTGCCGTCGGTCAAGCAGCTCACCGCGCCGACGTGGCGGACGTTGGTGGAGCGGGCGGCGGCGGGTGCGGTGGTGTACGCGTCGTACTTCGTCGGCGAGCACCGGACGCAGCGCGGACCGTGGTGGCCGAAGCTGGACGAGACGTTCGGCGTGGTGAAGCAGTCGCGGTACGGGCTGGTCGACCCGATCGAGGACGACGTGGTGCGGATGGTGTTCGTGCTGGGCTTCGGCGGCATCGCGGCCGGGGAGGAGCTGGTGTTCCGGGTCGGTGGGACGGCCGAGTCGCGGGCGTTCCTGCCGGTGGTGCCCGATGGCGCGGAGGTGCTGGCGGTGGACGGGCGTGGGCGGCCCGCGTTGCTGCGCCACCGGGTGGGTGACGGGTGGATGGTGCTGTGCACGTACCCGTTGGAGCACCTGGCCGCGCGGACCCCTCGGGTGAACCCGGAGCCGACGTGGCGGTTGTACGCGGCGCTGGCTCTTGAGGCCGGTGTGCCGCCTCGGGTGCGGGTGGACGACCCGTTGGTGATGACGGGGTTGATGGAGCACTCCGTCGACGGGCGGGTGTTCGCGTGGTTCGTCAGCCAGCACGCGTCACCTGTCGTGGTGACGCCGCTGGTGACCGGCGGATCGTTGGTGGGGTTGGACGGCTCGCCGTGGGACGCGGTGGAGCTGGGTGCGTTCGGCGTGCTGGTCGGGGAGGTCGTGGCGTGAGGATCGCGGCGGTGGAGGTCGTGGTGACGTGCCCGGGGCGGAACTTCGTCACGCTCCGGATCACCACGGAGGACGGGATCACCGGTCTGGGTGACGCGACGCTCAACGGACGTGAGCTGGCGGTGGAGGCGTACCTGCGCGAGCACGTCGTGCCGCTGCTGGTCGGGAGGGACGCGTCAGCCATCGAGGACACCTGGCAGTACCTGTACCGGGCGCGTACTGGCGACGCGGTCCGGTGACGATGGCCGCGATCGCCGCCGTCGACACGGCCTTGTGGGACATCAAGGCGCGGGCGGCGGGGATGCCGCTGTACCAGTTGCTCGGTGGGGCGTGCCGGGTCGGCGCGTTGGCGTACGGGCACGCGTCCGGGCGTGACCTGCCGGAGCTGTTCGACTCGATCCGGGCGCACCTGGAGCGCGGGTTCCGGGCGATCCGGGTGCAGACCGGCATTCCGGGGCTGGAGACGGTGTACGGGGTGGCGGCGTCGGCGGCCGGTGGCGGTGACCGGTACGACTACGAGCCGGCGCGGCCGACGGCGTTGCCGGTGGAGGAGAGCTGGGACACGCGGGCTTACCTGCGGCACGTGCCTTCGGTGTTCGAGGCGGTGCGGTCGGAGTTCGGGCCGGCGTTGCCGTTGCTGCACGACGGCCACCACCGGATGACCCCGATCGAGGCGGCGCGGTTGGGCAAGGCGTTGGAGCCGTACGACTTGTTCTGGTTGGAGGACGCCACGCCCGGTGAGGACCAGGCGGCGTTGCGGCTGATCCGGCAGCACACGACCACGCCGTTGGCGATCGGCGAGGTGTTCAACTCCATTCACGACTACACGACGTTGCTGAGCGAGCGGTTGATCGACTACGTGCGTTCGGCGGTCACCCACACGGGTGGGGTGACGGCGTTGAAGAAGGTGCTGGACTTCGCCGCGGTGTACGGGATCAAGTCGGGGATGCACGGGCCGACGGACATCTCGCCGGTCGGCATGGCCGCCGCGCTGCACCTCGACCTGGCCGTGCACAACTTCGGCATCCAGGAGTACATGCCGCACACGGTGGAGACGCTGGAGGTGTTCCGGACGTCTTACACGTTCGTGGACGGTCTGCTTCACCCGTCCGAGTCGCCGGGGTTGGGGGTGGAGCTGGACGTGGACGCGGCGGGCCGATTCCCCTACCGTGCCGCGTACCTGCCGGTGAACCGACTGGCGGACGGCACACTCCACGACTGGTGAGGCGGGTTCGGTGGGGAAAATCGTGTTCTGGCTGTCGGTGTCGTTGGACGGCTTCTTCGAGGGCGTGGACGGGTCGATCGACTGGCACGTGGTGGACGACGAGCTGCACTCGCACATGAACGCGGACCTGGCGGTGATGGGCGCGTTCCTGGAGGGGCGGCGCACTTACGCGTTGATGGAGGAGTACTGGCCGACGGCCGACCAGGACCCCGCTGCTTCGGGGCCGACGGTCGAGTTCGCGCGGATCTGGCGGGGGATGCCGAAGGTCGTGTACTCGCGGACGTCGGAGTCGGTGGGGCCGAACGCGACGCTCGTGCGCTCGGTGGTGCGGGAGGAAGTGCTGGCGCTGAAGGCATCGGCGCGCGGTGATCTGGTCGTCGGCGGCCCCGACCTGGCCACCACCTTCCGCCGCTTGGGCCTGATCGACGAGTACCGCCTCTACATCCACCCGGTCCTGCTCGGGCAAGGCCGGCCGTGGTTCAGCCCGGAGGAGGAGAAGACGGACTTGGACCTGATCGAGACCAGGACCTTCGGCAACGGCGTCACCCTCCTCCGCCACCAGGTCCGCACACCTACCACTCACACCATCGGGTGATCATCGCCCGGAATTGTACGGAAACACCGTTACCCCACCTCGGTTGAAAACCAGCGGAACCCCGAACCACCCCCGACCGCCCACACCACCCCGCCCACCTCCGCCCGCACCCCACGGCCCGCCCCGCACTGCCCGCCCTCC
>NZ_LWLC01000064.1:0-9905 GCF_001905065.1 Saccharothrix sp. CB00851 | reverse complement strand
CCACGCACCGCTCGCGCCGCCCCGCCCCGCACCGCTCGCACCCCTCCGCCACCGCACCGCTCGCGCCGCGTCGCCCGCACCCACGCCCCGCGCCCGCACCCCAGCCCCCGCACCAGGCCCCCGAGACCGCCCCACGCTCCCGCACCCCTCCGCCCGCCACACGACACCGCCCAGCACGCACTCCCACGCCGCCGCACCCGCTGCACGCCGACCGACACACCGCCGCACCCCTTGACGCCGACCCGCACGCCGCCGCAGCCCTCCACGCCAGCCCGCGGGCCACCACACCCGTTGCACCCCGGCCCGCCCGCAGCCGCTGCCCGCCGGTCGCAGCCCCTGCACACCGACCAGCGCGCCGCCGCAGCCCTTGCCCGCCGACCCGCACGCCCGCCGCAGGCCTCCACGCCAGGCCCGCGCATCCCTCCACACCGACCCGCGCGCCGCCGCACCCGTTGCACGCCGGTCTTCCCACCGCCGCAGCCCCCGCCCGCCAGCCCGCGCACCCTCTGCCCGCCGGCCCGCACGCCGTTGCACCGCGCCGCAGGTTCTCGGATTCCGCAGGCTCACAGATTCGCGGGCCGGGGTAGGCCGTTTGGGTGTGCCGAGACGGTTCGCGCACGCGGTGTGTACGGCGTAGACTGGAGGCGTGTACGTTGTACACATGAACGACACGGCTGGGAGGTTGGGGGCGGCGGCGTTGGCGATCTTGGTGGCGGAGGGCGCGCAGGCGGTGACGATGCGGCGGGTGGCGGCGGAGGCCGGGGTTACGGCGATGGCCACGTACCGGCACTTCGCCGGCCGCGAGGCGTTGTTGCGGTCGGTGGTGGATCGGGCGGTGGCGGAGGCGACCGGTGGCTGGGGCGAGTTGGGGCGTGGGCTGCCGTTCGCGCGGCGGGTCGACGAGTTGACCGACGCCTTCCTGGACTTCGCGCTCGGCCGGCCGCACCTCTACCAGTACCTGGTCACCGAGCACCGGCCGGACGCGTTGCGGTTCCCGGACGACTTCCGCACCGGCGGGTCGCCCGCGTTCGCACCGGTGTTCGCCGCCGTCGAGCAGGCCATGGCGGAAGGCGTGCTGCGCGACGACGACCCGCTGGAGGTCACGCTGGCCATCACCACGCCGGTCGTGGGACTGGTCCAGTTCTACCTGGGCGGCCGGGTGAACATGTCCGAGAACGACTTCCGCGCGCTGTGCAAGCGCACCACGGGAAGGGTCCTCAATGGACTCATTACGTAACCGCATCCTGTTGGCCCTGGCGGCGATGTGCTCGACCGCGCTGTTCCAACTCGGCACGGGCCTGGCACCGATCGCCGCGGTGACCTGGCTCGCACCGCTCCCCGTCCTCCTCGCCGCCCCGCGCACCTCCGGCCGCGTCGCCGCCTGCCTCGCGTTCGCCTCGTGCCTGCTGGGCCTGACCAACAGCTGGCCGTTCCTCGCCCACTCGCACGACCTGCCGCTGTGGCCGTGGGGTGTCGCCGTCACGGTCGGCCTGGCGGCGACCTTCGCCCTCGCGGTCGCGCTGTTCCGGGCACTGCTCGTCAACGGCCGCACGCTCCTCGCCGTGACGACCGCACCGGCCGCCTGGGTCGCGGTCCTGTTCGGCGTGGCATCGGTCAACCCCACGGGCATCATGGGCACGTTGGCCACCACGCAGGCCGACGTGCCGCTGATCGTGCAGACCGCCGCGATCACGGGCGCGTGGGGCGTCGAGTACCTGGTCCTCTTCCTACCGGTCGCGGTCGCCGCGGCACTGATCAAGCGGGACGCGCGGATCGCCGTGGTCGCAGCGACAGTGCTCGCGGTGGTGCTGATCAACGGCGGCGTGCGGCTGTCCCTCGACGACGGGCCGACACGACGCGTCGCGCTGGTGGCGAGCAACCACCACGGCTGGGCCACCGACCTGGGCACACCGGCCGGCACCGAACTCGTGGCCGCATACGCGCGAGAGGTCGAGGCACTGCCGGACGGCGTGGAAGTCGCGGTGCTGCCGGAAGCCGCGTTCGGCGCGCACGAGGCCCGGCCCGCGCTCCTGGTCGACACCCTGACCGCGCTCGCCCGCGTGCGGGGCATCGACATCGTGGTCGGCTTCGCGCAGTGGACGGACGGCCGGAAGTACAACTACGCCTTGACGTTCCCGGCCTCCGGCGCCGAACCCGTGCGCTACCTCAAGCACCACGACAGGGTCAGCCCACGGGGGCACGACCTCACGCTCCTCGGCACGACCGGTGTCATGGTGTGCGGGGACGTCAACCACCGCGACCCCGCCGCCGACTACGCGATGGCGGGCGCACGGCTGCTGGCCGTCCCCGCGTCCGACGAGAAGGACAACGGCTGGCAGCACAGCCGCACCGCGTTGCTGCGCGGTGTCGAGCACGGGGTGGCGGTGGCGTGGGGCGGGCGGTACACGCGGCTGATGGTGGCCGACGCCCGCGGTCGGGTGGTGGCCGAGGCGGACACCGGCGGCCCGGCGCCCTTCACCACGGTGGTCGCCGACGTGCCGACCGGTGACGGGCCCACGCCGTACGCGCGACTGGGTGACTGGTTCGCGTGGCTGTGCGTGGGTTTCGCGGTGATGGTCCTGGTCCGCTACCGGGTCGTCACCCGATCGGGTCGATCTCAGAACCGGAACGCGGCACGCACCACGGCGGCGTCGTAAGCGCGGCTGCCGGACTGGACCGGCATCGTGTCGGGTGGGCGCGGACCGACCAGGGACGCCGCTTCGGCGGGCAGGCCGGGCCAGTGGTCGGTCACGGTCAGCTCCAGCGGTGCGCCGGGGGCCAGGTCGCACGTGATCTCGCGGCTCGACGGGCCGTACAGCTCGAACGCCGAGCCGGGGAGGTCCGTCGCGCCGAGGCGGCAGGCGCGCAGGCCCTGATCGGACAGCGTCACGTGCGTCCGCCACGCCCGCGCGGTCGGGGTGACGCGGAACGTCACGGTCCTCACGGCCGCGTCCGCGGAGCCGAGCGGGGTTGCCGTGGGGGCGGGGAGGTTCAGCGCGGGTGCGGCGGCACGCATCAGGGTGCCGGTCGGCATCGGGTACGGCAACGTCACCCGTTCCGGGTTCTCCCCCAGCACACGGGACGTCCACTCGTCGGGCTCGGGGTCGGCGGAGAGCCAGCTCGCACCGCCCGTGTCCTGCAGGTAGACGAGGGCGTTCGGGCGCGGGTGGTCCGGGTCGAAGTCGGCCCGCACGGTCCCCGCGGTGATCAGACCCACCGCGACCGCCGTCACGACCACAGTCGGCGTCCACGAGCGGAACGTCGTGAGCAGCGGCAGCAGCAAGATGCCCGCCAGTACCGCGAACACCACGGCCACGGCGCTCAACGGCATGCCCAGCGCCACCATCATCGTGCCGACCAACGGCGGGAAGATCGCCGCCGCCACGAGCGCCGGGAGGAACACCGCCCGGGTCGTCCACAGCGCGGGCAGGCCGAACAGCAGCGTCCACTGGAACAGGAACCCGGCGCCCGGCACGGCCACCGTCGCGGCCACCAGCAGCACGGCCGTCACGACCAGCACCCCGGCGACCACGTCCGACGACGACCACCGGCGCACGACCCGGGCCGCGGCGAGCAGCACCGCCACCCCGAGCACGCAGAACCCGGCGACGAACCAGCCCCGCTCGTACGGCTCGGACAGCGCCAGGAAACCCAGCCCCGGCCGCACCGCGGCCACCAGCGTCCACACCCCGAACGACACCGCGCCCGCCACGACCACCGCGCCGACCGCCACCCCGGCCACCGCGACCACGCCCCGCCACCGCAGACGTCCACTCCGGACACCCAGGACCAGCAGCGACACCAACACCGCCACCGTCACCGCCGCCAACACCACCGCGAGCCACGTCGGGTAGTGCACCAGGAGCCGGGAGAACAGGTCGAAGTACACCGCGTCACCGCCACCGGCACGCAGGTCGCGGTCACCCAACGCCCGTACCAGGCCGACCATCGTCTCGCCGTGGTGCTGCAGGCTGCCCCGGTCCAACCGCTCCAGGTCGTCGTAGGGCGAGTGGTAGTCACGCACGTGCTCGATGAACGCGCTGTTCAACCCCCGTGCGCCCGCTTCCTGGAACACGGTGAAGTCGCTGTAGTTCGGCATCCGCCGGTAGACCTCGTAGGCGAACGAGTTCGCGATCGGCCTGCTGCTCGCCGCACCGAACGCCGACACGAACGGCGCGTTGTCGGCACCGGTCTGGAACATCCACACCGGCCCGCCGCTCCCCCGCGCCTCCCAATTCAGCACCGCGCCGACCCCGTCCACCCCGTTGCGCCGCACGTACGCCTCGGCGCCGAGCGTCCCGGCCTCCTCTCCGTCGGTGAACAGGAACACCACGTCGTTGCCCACCGCGCCGGTCCTCACCGCGCGCAACGTCTCCAGCATCGCCGCGACCGCCGCACCGTCGTCGGCCGCGCCCGGACCGGTCGGCACCGAGTCGTAGTGCGCGACCAGCAGCAACGCCTTGCCGCCGCTCAGCGCCGGGTCCGTGCCGCGCACGCGTGCCACGACGTTGTGCGCGGTCGCCACCCGGGCCACGCCCCGCCACGGCACGACCACGTCGTCGGACTCCACCGTCACCTCGGCGCCGAGGGCGCGGGCGGTGGTGACCAGGTAGTCGCGGACGCGGTCGTTGTCCGCCGAACCGATCGGGTGAGGTCGTTGCGCGATGGCCGTCAGGTGCTGCTCGGCGCGCCCGGCGGCGAACTCCCCCGGCGGCGCGTCGGCCACCGGCTCGGGCGGCCGGAACGCCAGCACGGCCAGCGCACCGATCCCCGCGACCACCATGAGCAGCGCCGACACCCGACTGATCATCCGCAGACCCTAACCCGGCGGAAACCCGATCGACACCGCCTCGGGCGCGGCGCACCATGTGCGCCATGAACGCCCTTCCCGCCGGTCACACCGTCCGGCCGCCCCGCCCCGAGGACGCCGAGCTGATCCTCGGCCTCGTGCACGCCTACACCACGGCGGTCATCGGGTTCGCCGACTACACGCTCGAGGACATGTGCGACGAGCTGCGGCGCCCAGGCTTCGACCTGGAGCGCGACGCGTGGCTGGTGCTGGGCCCGGCGGGTGAGCCGGTCGGGTACGCGACGACGAACGGCAAGAGCGGCAGCGACGAGGTCGACGTGGACGTGGTCTCGGCGGACCCGGCGATCTCCGACTGGCTGTTCACCAGGGTGCTGGGCCGGGCGCGGGAGATCGGGCGCGAGGGCGGGCACGACGAGGTGACCGTCGACCAGGGCGTCTACCGCGACGACACGGCGTTGCGGGCGCGGGTGGCGGCACTGGGGTTCGAGGCCGCCACCACGTTCCACCGGATGCGGATCGACCACGTCGGTGACGTGCCGCCGCCCGCGCCGGTGCCGGGGCTGGTGCTGCGGCAGGGCGTGGACCCCGCCGTGCGGCGGACCGCGCACGAGGTGTGGAACGCGTCGTTCGCCGGTCACTTCGGGTTCGTGCCGAAGACCTACGAGGCGTGGCACGAGAAGCGGGAGAGCAAGTCGACCTTCGACTGGTCGGGGCTGTGGCTGGCCGAGCTGGACGGGCGTCCGGCCGGGTTCGCGACGTGCACCGACCAGTTCACCGACGAGAACTGCGGGTACGTCGGCCACCTGGGCGTGGTGGCGGAGGCGCGGGGGCGCGGGGTGGCGAAGCACCTGTTGGGGCACGCGTTCCACCTGAACGCGTCCGCCGGGCGGGTGGGCACGATCCTGCACGTCGACTCGAACAACCCCACGCCCGCGCTGGGGCTGTACGAGTCGGTCGGGATGCGGCCGGTGCTGGTGATCGACGCCTGGCGCGGCCGGCTGGCGTGACCGGGGCGGTCGTCGGAGAGGGCTAGGTGTTCTGCTGGCTGTCGATCGCCCACTGCCCGTTGACCTTGACCAGCGTGTAGAGGTGCTGCTCCGACTGCGTTCCACCGGACTTGAACGTGTACGACACGGTCGCCGCCACCTGCTCAGGGCCGACCGCGCGCACGTTGCTCACGGTCACCGCGCTCATCTGGCCCCACCAGGCCTGGTAGTCGGCGAAGCTCGGCGACCGCGCGGCCTTGAACCCGTCGGTGAGGCGGCCGTAAGCGGTTTCCAAGTCGTTCGGCAGCAGGCCGTAGTAGTCGCTCAACGCCTGGTCGGGGCCCACTTCGGCGGGTGGCTGGGCCGGGCTGGGCGTGGTCGTCGTGGGGGCGGCGGTCGTGGTCGGCTCGGGTTCCTCGGTGGTCTGGGGTGCGGCGTCGGTCGTCGTCGGGGCGGCGGCGCTGGTGGTGACCTCGCCGGTGGCGGTCCCGCCGGTGGTGGTCGGTCCGGCCGACGGTGAGCCGGCGTCGTCGCCCCGGTTGAGCAGGTACGCCACGGCGGCGATGGAGATCAGGGCCACGACGGCGAGCGCTATGAGCGCCTTGCGGTCGCCCCGCTTCTCCTCGCCCGGCGCGGCCGGGGTCACCCCGTGGGTCGGCGTGGGTGGGGTGGGAGCCGGAGGGGTGGGTTTGGCCGGTGCGGGTTCGACGGTCGTCGGCTTGGCCGGTTCGGGTTCGGGGTCCGGCACGGGTTCGAGGGGCGCGGCCAGGATCGCGGTCGGCGCGGGTGCCGGCGGCGGAGGCGGTGACGTGCCGTCGAACCGCACGTCGCGCAGCATCCGCTCCGTGTCGGCCATGGTCGGCCGGGTCTCCGGGTTCGGGTCGAGCAGGCGCATCAGCACGGGCGCCAACGGCCCGGCGTTGCGCGGTGGCGGGAACCGGCCGTCCGCGACCCGGTGCAGCAGGGCGATGGTGTTGCCGTCCACGCCGAACGGCGGCGTGCCCTCCAGTGCCGCGTAGAGCGTCGCGCCCAGCGCGAACACGTCGGCCGGGAACTCGCCCTTGCCGCCGCGCGCGACCTCCGGGGCCAGGTAGGCGGGGGTGCCGACGAGCATCCCGGACGCGGTGACGGTCGCCTCGTCGGCCGCGCGGGAGGTGCCGAAGTCGGTGACCTTGACCGTGCCGAACTCGGTGACCAGCACGTTGCCCGGCTTCACGTCCCGGTGCACGACGCCGGCGGTGTGCGCGGCGGCCAGCCCGGACGCCAGCTGCACGCCCAGCCGGGCCACCTCCTCGGGCGGGAGGGTGCCGCGTTCGGTCATCACCGTGGCCAGGCTGCGCGACGGCAGGTACTCCATGATCAGCCACGGGTGGCCGTCGTGCTCGACCACGTCGTACAGCGCGATCACGTTGGGGTGCGACAGGCGGGCCGCGATGCGTCCCTCCCGGATCGCGCGGTCGATCGACTCCTGGTCGAACCCGGTGCGGGACAGCAGTTCCTTGACCGCGACGACGCGGCGCAGCCGCTGGTCCTCGGCGCGCCACACCACCCCCATCCCACCCGTGCCGACCCGCTCGGTCAGCCGGTACCGGCCTGCGATTGTGCGGTCCTCCACCCGTGCTCCCAACGTCGCGCGCACGTCTGGCGACGGGGGTACCCGATCGGGTCATCCCTCGAACGTGCGTTTCAGTCGTAACACTTCCAGTGGCGGTTTGTCCCTTCACCACGCGGGTCGACCGGTGAGTCGCGCACCACCCCGCTTCGGCACCGGCGCGGGGGTTCGGAGTCCTATGTGGACGCCCGGTGATCGCTCCGACCGCCGCGGGCCGCCGGGTCGACGGCACTTGTCGTTGGGCGACTTTGCTCCGATTGGCCCAAGCCGTGGTCGGCGCGGTGGTGAGCGGTTCAGCCGGGCCGGTCGGGGGTCGGCTGCGAGCTGGAGCGGTTGAGCGGCGTCCGGTGCGGGTGGTGCCGCCGGCTAGGCTGGTCCGGCCGGAAACGACACCGTCCGTGGAGGAGATCACCGTGGCCGTTCCCGACTGGGTGCCGGCGGGCATCGACATCGAACGGCCGTCCGCCGCCCGGGTCTACGACTACCTCCTCGGCGGCGGCCACAACTTCGCCGGTGACCGGGTGGTCGGCGACCTCATCGCGACCCGGTTACCGCACGCCCGTGACATCGCCCGGTCCAACCGGGCGTTCCTGCGGCGCGCGGTGGGCTTCATGGTCGCCGGTGGTGTCACGCGCTTCCTCGACCTGGGTTCCGGCATCCCCACCGTGGGCAACGTCCACGAGATCGCGCAGCGCGCCGAGCCCGCCAGCCGCGTCGTCTACGTCGACTACGAGGACGTCGCCGTGGCGCACAGCCGACTGCTGCTCCGGACGGACGAACAGACCGAGATCGTGCAGGCCGACCTGACCGACCCCGACAGCGTCCTCGCCGCGCCCGAGGTCGATCACCTGGTGGACACCGACGAACCGGTCGGGTTGCTGATGGTCGCCGTGCACCACTTCGTGCCCGACCACAAGGACCCGGCGGGGCTGGTCGCCCGGTATCGGGCCGCGTTGCCGCGGGGCAGCTACGTGGCCATCTCGCACCTGACCGCCGACCACGACCCGGAGGGGATGGCCGAGGTGACGGCGGCGATGGCCACCAGCCCGGACCCGATGTTCTTCCGGCCGTACGAGCGGGTCGTGGCGCTGTTCGACGGGCTTGAGCTCGTGGAACCCGGTGTGGTCGACGCGCCGCTGTGGCGGCCCGAACCCGGTGCGCCCGCGGGACTCGCACGGGGCGTGTACGCCGGAGTGGGGCGGGTCGCCTAGGTGGACTACCCGATCGCGCGCCGTCCCGGGTTCGACCCTCCGGCGGAGTTCGCTTCGCTGCGGGAGGAGGCGCCGGTGTGCCCGGTGTCGTTGCGGCACGGGCAGCAGGCGCACCTGGTGACGCGGTACGACGACGTGCGGGCGGTGCTGCGGGATCACGGCCGGTTCTCGTCGGATCCCGGCCGGCCGGGTTTTCCGCAGTTGCGGCCGGTGGTGGACCGCAAGGCGGCGCCGGGGAGCTTCCTGGTCACCGATCCGCCCGAGCACACCCGGTACCGGCGGATGTTGACCGGTGAGTTCACCGTGCGGCGGATGAACGCGTTGCGGCCCGAGGTGGAGCGGATCACGCGGGAACGGTTGGGGGCACTGCGTTCCGGGCCTCGGCCGGCGGACCTGGTGACGGCGTTCGCGCTGCCCGTGCCGTCCGACGTGATCTGCCTGTTCCTCGGCGTGCCGGTGGCGGACCAGGAGTTCTTCTCCAGCCGCAGCCGTGCCCACCTGGACCGGTCGTTGCCGGCGGAGCAGGTGCGGGCGGCGTTGGAGGAGCTGCACGGGTACCTGGCCGACCTGATCCGCGCTCGTCGGCAGGCGCCGCGGGATGACCTGATCAGCCGTTTGGTGCGGGAGCCGGGGTTGACCGACGAGGAGGCCGTCGGGATGTCCGTGCTGCTGCTCGTGGGCGGGCACGAGACGACGGCGAACTCGGTCGCGCTGTCCGTGCTGGCGTTGCAGCGTGATCGGGCGTGGTGGGAGGCGCTGGTCGCGGAGCCTTCGCTGGTGGAGCGGGGGGTGGAGGAGCTGCTGCGCTACCTCAGCCCCGTGCACCACGGGGTGGTGCGGGCGGTGACGGGTTCGGCGACCGTGGGCGGGACGGCGCTCGGGCCGGGCGACGGCGTGATCGCGTCCCTGTTCGCCGCGAACCGCGACCCGGCCGCGTTCCCCGACCCGGACCGCCTCGACCTGCGGCGGGACGCGCGGACGCACCTGGCGTTCGGCAGCGGGGTGCACCAGTGCATCGGCCACCTGTTGGCGCGCTTGGAGATGCGCGTCGCACTCCGGGCCCTGGTGACGGAACTACCAACCCTGCGCCTGGCCGTGCCGTTCGAGGACGTCGAGTTCAAGTTCGACGCCCCGATCTACGGCCTCCGTTCCCTGCCGATCACCTGGTAGCCCGCGCCGGACGGCGGCGGGCGACACGACGGGACCGGCGGCGGCGCGCGCGGTGCGGGCAGCGGGCACGGTGCGGGCAGCGGCGCGCGCGGTGCCGGCAGCGGGCGCGGTGCGGG
>NZ_LWLC01000063.1:0-2608 GCF_001905065.1 Saccharothrix sp. CB00851 | reverse complement strand
GGACCTCGAACCGGAACCACCGTAATGCTGGCCTTTCAAGATCTGTAACCACACCGGGCGACGAGCAGACGGTCCTGACGTTAACGGAACGTGACCGCTCAGCGACCCTCAGCGAGCCGTGCCGCGAGCCGGTCCTTGATGCTGGGCGGCAGCAGGCTGCTCACGTCGCCGCCGTAGGTGGCCACGTCCTTGACCAGGGAGCTGGCCAGGAAGCTGTAGATCGGGTTCGTCGGCATGAACAGGGTGTCGACGCCGGAGAGCTGGTGGTTCATCTGCGCCATCTGCAGCTCGTAGTCGTAGTCGCTGACCGCGCGCAGGCCCTTGACGATGGCCTTGATGTCGTTCTCGCGGCAGTAGTCGACCAGCAGGCCGTGCCAGGAGTCGACGCGGACGTTGGGCCACTGCGCGGTCACCTCGCGCAGCATCTCCGTGCGCTCCTCGACCGAGAACAGGGTCTTCTTGTTCTTGTTGATGAGCACGGCGACGACGACTTCGTCGAAGAGCTTCGCCGCTCTGCCGATGATGTCCAGGTGTCCGTTGGTGGCCGGGTCGTAGGAGCCGGGGCACACGGCACGCGTCATGGTTTCGGACGGTAGCACCCGATCGGACGCATCCACTCAGGTGCGTGGTCGGCATCACCCGTAGGCGTCAACCTGTTCGGCCCAGTGCAGCGTGGTGTCGCCGTATCGCTTGCTGCGCAAGGATTCCACCGCGGTTGGCCAAATCGGTTCGGGACTGCGCGCACCGCGTTCCACGATGATCAGCGACCCCGGTTTCGTCCAACCGTGGGTGACCAGCGACGCGAGGAGCCGGTTGAGCTGTTCGTCGGTCACCGCGTAGGGCGGATCGGCGAACACCACGTCGCACGCCACCTCCGTCCCGCTGCCCACCGCGGCCTCCGCGGTCCGGTTCACCACCGTGACGCCGGGCAGTCCGACCACCTTGGCGTTGCTCTTCAAGACTTCGGCAGCCCGCTTGTCGGACTCCACGAACGTGGCCCTCACCGCACCCCGCGACAACGCCTCGAACCCGAGCGCACCCGACCCCGCGTACAGGTCCAGCACCACCGCGCCGTCGAGGTCGACCAACGCCTCCAACGAGCTGAACAACGCCTCGCGCACCCGGTCGGACGTCGGACGGGTCACCCGTGGCGGCACTTGCAGCCTGCGGCCACCGGCGGCGCCCGCGACAATCCTGGTCACCGGCTCATCGTCCCACCATCAGCGCCTGCCACCACCCGTCCACCGCCGGCGGCTGCGCCACGTCGACCCGCTCACCGGGCCGCGGCACCGCCAACGGCACGTCGTGCGCCTTCGCCTCGCGCCACACCCGGTCCACCGGCTCGGACCACTCGTGGAAGGCCAGGTTGAACGTCGCCCAGTGCACGGGGATCAACAGGCCGCCCCGCACGTCCCGGTGCGCCGCCACGCCCTCCTCCGGCGTCATGTGGATGTCCGGCCAGCCCGGCCCGTACGCACCGATCTGGACCAGGGAAGCGTCGAACGGCCCGTGCTCCTCACCGATCCTCTTGTAACCGTCGAAGTAGCCGGTGTCGCCGCTGTAGTAGACGCGGTGCTCCGGGCCCTTCAACACCCACGACGCCCACAACGTGTTGTCCCGCTGAAAGCCCCGCCCGGAGAAGTGCTGCGCCTCCGTGGCGACCAACGTGACGCCGGCCACCTCGTGCGACTCGTCCCAGTCCAGCTCCACGATCCGGTACTCGGGCACGTGCCACCGCCGCAGGTGTGCCCCGATCCCGAGCGGCACCACGAACACCGCGTCCGTGTCCCGTTCCAGCGCCCGCACCGTCGGCAGGTCGAGGTGGTCGTAGTGGTCGTGCGAAATCACCACCGCATCCACCCGCCCCACCTCGTGCAACTGGTGCGGCACCGGGTGCAACCGCCGGGGACCGACCACCGGCGACGGCGAACACCGATCACTCCACACGGGGTCGATCAACACCCGCGCCCCGTCGATCTCCACCAACGTCGACGCGTGCCCGTACCAAGTGATGTGCAACCCGTCCGCCGCTCCCGGAACGGGCGGCACCAACGGCACCTCCCCCACCGGCCGCCGCTGCTGCCCACCGAACAACATCTCCCGCACCGTCCCAGCGGCACCTTCGGGCATCGTCCGCGTCGGCGAACCGTTGTGGAACTTCCCATCGCGATACCGAGGCGACCGCCGCACCCGCTCCCCGTCCGGCTTCCCACCCAACGCCAACGGCACATCCCGCGCCGCCCAGGCGACAGCACCAGCCGAAAGAGCGAGCAACGCAGCGGCAACCTTCTTCATGCCACGACCAACGCCAACCCGAACTCCCCGGTTCCCCCGAACGCCCGATGTGGCCCCCACCACCAACCCGAACGCAGAACTCAGGTGCCCCGAACGTACGACTCTCGCGCGCTGAACGTACGACTCTCGCGCCCTGAGTGTTCAACTCACGCGTCCCGAACGTAGGACACACCCGTTCCGAACGTAGGACACACCCGTCCTGAACGTTCGACACACGGGACCACAACGGACCCGGAACCCGACCGCAGAGGCTCGATTTGACATGGGTTCGGGTGCTTTAGGCTGGTCGAAGCCGGGCAGGCTTGGCGGGCGC
>NZ_LWLC01000062.1:0-3761 GCF_001905065.1 Saccharothrix sp. CB00851 | reverse complement strand
CAATCATGACCTACTACCAGGCCGAAGATTTGGAGACACGCCCTAGCCGCGTGCCGAACCGCGGACCGCCCCGCCGAGGACGGACGCCTCGGCGGGGCGGCTCAGCCGCGACAGGTCACGGGTAGTTGACGACGTACCGCTGCTGGGTGGCCATGTTCGCGGCGCCACCGATGCCGTTCACGACGTTGTCGATCGTGCCGACACCGCCGAGCGACACCGTCACCAGGTCGTGCAGCCGCACGCCCGGCCGGTTGGGCACCTCGAACCCGTTGGCCGTGTGGATGCTCGGGTCGGCCTGGTTGAACGAGTACACGCCCATGCCCCAGCCCTCGTGCGTGGTGACGTGGTCACCCACCTTGTACCCGGCCCAGCCCAACTGCGAGCCGTTCATCCACGCGGCCTGGTTCGGCGGGTCGTACGGCAGCTCGTTCTGGTAGAAGTACGTGCGGCCGCCGTTGCCGTTCCAGATGGTGTTGTACTGCTGGTAGTGCTCGACGAACAACCCGTACGCGGTCACGTTGTCGCCGTTGACGATCACGCCGTTGCGGCCGGTGTTGGCGGTCCAGCCGGTGGGGCCGGTGCCGTGGTCGGCGCGCCACACCCACGTGTGGTCCACGATCACGTGGTCGCTGTTGATCTCCAGCGAGGTGGTCGCCTTGCCCGCCTGGGGACCGCCGACCCGCAGGTACACGTCGTGCATCGAGGTCGGGTTGGTGGCGTGCGAGGCCGACGAGTTCGCCGGGCCGAGCTGCAGCAGCACGGGCGAGTTCTGCACACCCGCGTCGACCAGGAAACCTGCCAGCTTCACGCCGTCCACATCGGACACCGCCATCGCGGCCTTGCCGGTGTCGGGGGAGAGCGTCGCCAGACCGAGGCCGAGCACGACGGTGTCCGGCCGCGTCACGTTGATCGTGTCGGTGAGCCGGTGCACACCCGGCGTCAGCAGCAGGTGCTTGCCCTGCGCCAGCGCCGCGTTGGTCGTCGCCACCGGAGTACCCGGCTTCACGATGAAGAAGTCCGCCAGCGAGATCGACTGACCCGCGGGCGCACCCGCCTCCCAGCTCGTGCCGCGCGAGTTGTGCCGCAGCGCCGGGACGAACACCTTGTACTCGCCGTTCTCGAAGTACAGGAACGGCTTCTCGCGCACCACCGGCGTGGTGTCGACCGTGGTGTGCGACGGGTTCGGGAAGTGCTGCGGCGGCGACCCCGGGGAGCCGACGAACACCATGTTCCACACCGAGCCGTTCCAGCCGCCCGCCAGGTTGCTGTTGCGGGTCAGGAACTGCTGCTGCGAGCCGGACACCGTGACGCCGTCGATCTTGCTGTCCACGATCAGACCGCCGGACGCCCAGCCGTCACCGCCGTTCCACAGCTGGACCTGGCCGGACAGGTGCATGCGCCGGTACGACGCCGCCTGCGACACCGCCCACCGCTCGATCTGGCCGGCGGGCAGGTTGACGAACATGTTCTCGGCCTGGCGCCAGAAGTTCTGCGTCGCGTTGCCCAGGTTGTTCGGGTTGTCGCCCTGCTGCAACCAGTCCGCCTCGACGCGCACGTGGCCGTTGAGCCGTACGTCGTCCGGCCGCAGGCCGAGGCCCGCGACCTGGGTGTAGAAGCGGAGGTTGACGTCCGCGTCGTACACGCCCGGCTTGTAGAGGATCGCGTACCGCTCGGAGCCGAACTGGTTGGTCTTCATCTGGGCGGAGATCTGGTCCAGCCGCGCCTGCATCGCGGCCCGGTCGTAGCCGGGGCCGTAGACGAGCACGTTCGGACCGAAGTCGGGGTTGCGCGGGTCGGTCGGCGGGATGACGATCCCGCCCGTGGTCTCGGTGTTGACGGCCAGCTCCCACAGTGAGTAGCCGTAGCCGGTGGCGCGCGCCGTGCCGTGCACCCGCAGGTAACGGCCGGTGCCCGTGACGGTCAGGGTCTGCACGCCACCGGTTCCGGTGGTGGTCGAGTAGACGGTGTTCCACGTGGACGCGTTGTCGGACAACTGGATCTGGAACGCCCGACCGTACGCGGCCTCCCAGTTCAACGTCACGCGGCACACCGTTCGCGTGGAACCGAGGTCCACCTGGAGCCACTGGGGGTCGGCGAACGCGCTGGACCAGCGGGTGCCGGTGTTGCCGTCGACCGCGGCGGCGGCAGGGGTGCCGCCGTGCTCGACGGACGACGCCGTCACCGGCCGGTTCAGCGCGGCGTTGGTCGTGCCGCACTCGGCGGCCTGCGCGGACTGGGTGATCACGGGGCTGAGCACCGCGGCGACGCCGAGTGCCAGCGCGGCGGTCAGGACCCGTGACAGGGAACGGGGAGAGCTCATGGTCCTACCTGACGAGGTAAGGGGCGCGAGAAGGCCCGGAGCCGTGCCTCCGTGGCACCGGAGGCGCTGAGAGAGCGCTCTCTCGGAGCGTAACGTCGATGTTGCGCGGACGTCAACGACGGTTCAGGCGCGGGTCAGGCCGAGTCGCGCACGATGAGTTCCGGCTCGAAGATGACGGACTTCGGGCGCAGTCCCGGTTCCTCGACGTGGTCCAGCAACAACCGGGACATCCCGGCCGCCATGTCCTCCACCGGCTGCCGCACCGTGGTCAACCGCGGTCGGCAGGACAGCGCGGGGCTGCTGTCGTCGAAACCCGCCAGCGCCACGTCGTCGGGCACGCGGCGGCCGTGCTTGTGCAGCACCAGCAGCGCGCCCTGCGCCATCAGGTCGTTGGCCGCGAACACGCCGTCGATGCCGGGGTGCTCGGCCAGCAGCCGTTCCATCGCGGCCTCGCCGCTGCCCGAGGTGAACCCGCCCTCGGCGATCGGGACGTACGGGAAACCGTGCCGCGCCATGGCTTCGCGGAACCCGGTCAGCCGGTCCTGGGACGCGGGCACGTCCAGCGGGCCGGTGATCGTGGCGACCTGCGTGCAGCCGCGGTGCACCAGGTGGTCGGCGGCGAGCCTGGCACCCGCCTGGTGGTCGAGGTCGACGTAGCTGATCGGCACGGGGCGGGCGGGTCGCGCGAACAGCACGGCGGGCAGCTTCGCGTCCACCAGCCGGGCGGGCAGCGGGTCCTCGGCGTGCGTGGAGACGAGCAGGGCACCGTCCGCGCTGCCCTGGCGGAGGAAGGCGAGGACGTCCTCGCGGGCCGGTTCGGTGTCGGCCACCATCAGGACCGGGTGCACGCCGCGGGTGCGCAGGAAGCCCAGCACGCCGCTGGCCACCCGGCCGAAGAACGGGTCGGTGAACACACGGGCGGCGAACGCGTCCTCCTCGCCCGGGTCACCCGCGCCGGACACCACCAGTGCGACCGTCCCGGCCCTTTTGGTCACGAGAGAGCGGGCCGCGCGGTTGGGTGCGTATCCGGTCTTGTCGACGGCCGCGCGCACGACTTCCTGGATCTTGCGGTCGACGTTGCGGGTGCCGTTGATGACGCGGGAGACGGTGGCGCGGGACACGCCGGCGACCCGCGCCACGTCTTCCAACGTCGGCGGGGTCGTCGGCGGTCTGCTCATGCCGCCCATTCTGCCACGCCCGGAGAGCGCTCTCCTGCGCGTGTCCTACCTTCCGAACCCGCGTGTCCTACCTTCGGAACGCGTGTGTCCTACGTTCAGGACCCGTGAGTTCAACGTTCAGGTGCGAGAGTCCAACGTTCAGGGCGCGAGAGTCCAACGTTCGGAGCGTGTGAGTCCAACGTTGGGGAAGTGTGTATTCAACGCTCAGGGGTTGGGTCCGGCTCGATTTGACATGGGGCCCCTTACCTTGATCTTTAACCTGT
>NZ_LWLC01000061.1:0-4838 GCF_001905065.1 Saccharothrix sp. CB00851 | reverse complement strand
CACCCCAGGGTTAAAACGCCAGCGTCCGGCGAGGACGCTTTTAATCTTTCAGCAGCAGCGCCCTGAGCAGCGCCCTCAGCCCGCGTACTTGCGGGTGCACAACCCGGCACCCTCGAAGAAGCCGTCACGGAAAGCCTCGACCCGCGCGAACCCCGAAGGGACCACGGTCCCGTTCACGTCGGCCGCGATCAGGCTCTTGTCCGCCAGCAGCTCGGCCACCGCCTCGTCCAAGTCACCGGACGACAAGCGCAGCTTCGCCCCGTTCTGGTTCGTCGTCCCGGCCCAAGCCCCGGTCAGGCACGCCGTCCGCAGCCCCGCCGCGGGTCCCTCCAGCCCGTACCCGGTCGCCTTCTGGATCGACAGCGCGAACCGTGACGCGATCTCGGCGAACGCGGCGAAGTCGCCGATCCCGCCCTTCTGCCCGCGCTTCGGCGGCGTGCCGATCTTCACCAGGTCGGGCAGGTCGATGGAAATCGTGTTCGTGGACGGGCAGTACGCGGCGGGCGAGGTGTCACCGCCGTCGGTGCACGCGGCGGCGGGGCTGGTGGTCAACGTGGGCGGGGTGGCGGCGGCGTCCTTGAAAGCCGAGCGCAGCGACTCCTCCAGCAGTTCGAGCGAACGGTCGTCGTCCACCTTCAGGTTGCCCTTGCCCTGCCCGGTGTCCCTGTCCTCCGAGTCGAACTTCTGCTGCGTGATCCGCGCCTTGATCTCGGCGTCGTCGATCTGCGCGCACCGCTTCGGGTCACCGGCGAACCCGAACTGGAACGCCGCCACCCGGTCGAACGCGCTGCCGTGCGCACCCTGCTTCTCGGCCGACGTGCCCGCCGCGTCCCGGATGAAGAACATCGTCGCCAGCACCTGGTTCAGCCCCGGCCCGGTCGAGATCCGGAAGTGCTTGGACTTGCCCTCGGCCACCCAGCGGAAGAAGTTGCCCGCGAAGCAGTCCGCCTGCTGCTCCTTGATGATCGACGGGGTGGCCTGGTTGATGCCGCTGATGTCACCGAGCTTGTACTGGACCGCGTGACCCATCTCGTGCGCCAGCACGGTCACCACCGACATCGGCCCGAACGCGTCGTCCAGCATCGGCAGCAGCTCACCGCGGTCCCACGCGATCGAGTCGTCCAACGAGCAGTAGAACGCGTTCGCCACCCCGGCCGTGTTGGTCCGGCAGATCTCGACGCCCCTGCCGTTGGAGTCGTAGGACACCAGCCGCTTGACCGGCTCGAACTCCTTGCCGAACCGGGCGGGCAGCTGCTCGGCCCAGTACTCCTCGACGTCGGCCAGGGTGTTGATGGCCAGCCGGTCCATCTCGCCGCCGTCACCGTTCTCCACCTGCAGGTCGGCGTCCGGCACACCGGGTTTCGCGCCGCTCTCCCCGGTGGTGATCTCCAGCCCGGACACCTTGGTGACGTCGGGCCGTTCCGACCGGCCGTGCCCGCTCACCGTCTGGGTGCACCCGGTCAGCGCCAACGCGGCGGCCATCGTCGCAGCAACCCAAGCCCGTCGAGCCATGCCCAAGCCCCATCCCCGGTCGTGCCGTTCCGAGCCCGAACCCTACTTGGCCCGCCCGGGTGGTTAGGCCAAACCGCAGGCTTTGGTGCCCTCGAACACGCCGCCGCGGAACACCTCGACCCGCTTGAACCCCGGTTCGAGCGCCGCCGACCCCGTCGCGTCACGTGCCGCGTAGTCGTAGGCCAGCAGCACCTGCACCGCCTCGTCCAGGTCACCGGGAGAGAGCCCGAACCCCTTCTGCCGGGTGAACACCTCCCGCGTGTACGCCCCGGCCAGGCACAACGCGCTGGTGGCGGCCTCCTGGCCCTCGAGGTCGACGTCCACGGCGGCCATCGCGGCCATCGCGTAACGGCTGGCCAGCAGCACGCCCGTGGCGTAGTCGCCGATCTCGGTGTGCAGCTCGGGCAGGTCGGTCTCGACCTCGATCTCCACCGACTTCTCCGCCGGGCAGTACGCCACCGGCCCCTGGTCGCCGGAGCAGTCCGGCTCCTCCTCGGTGGGGGTGGCCTTCGGCTCGGTCCACGCCTTGCCCGACTGCTCGACCAGGGTCTTGTAGTACAGGTTCAGGTCGGGGGTGACGTTCTCCAGCATCTCGTCGAACGGCAGGTTGCCGCCGCGGTCGCGGTCGTCGGCGGTCATGAACGCCTGCTGGGTGAACACCCGGTTCTCGACCGACATCTCCGCGCAGAACCCGGTGCCCTGCTGGTAGCCGTCCTGGAACGCGGACACCCGGTCGAACGCGTTGCCGTGCGCGGACCGGTCGCTCGCCGAGGTGCCGACCGGGTCGCGGAACGTGACCAGCGCGCCGAGCGCCGAGTCCAGCGCGTCGGTGCCGATGTCGAGGTGCTCGGACTTGCCGTCGTTGACCCACTTGATGAACGCGCCCGCGAAGCAGTCGGCCATCGCCTCGGTGAGAATCGTCGGGAACCGCCGCGGCTCGCGCCGTTCGGCTTCGGGCGTGATGCCCATCCGGTTCTGCACGGCGTGGCCCATCTCGTGGGCCAGTACGATCACCACGGCGGCGTCGCCGAAGCGGTCCTTGAGCACGGGCAGCAGCGCGGCCCGGTCCCAGGCGATGGCGTCGGCGCTGGGGCAGTAGAACGCGTTGCCCTCGACGTCGCTCGCCTTCTCCGTGCACGGCGGCGGCTTGGCGGACTCGTCGGCGGTGTCGACGGAGTAGATGCCGCCCTCGATCGGCTCCCACGGCTTGTCGAACGTGTCCGGGAAAGCTTCCTGCCAGAACGTGTCGACGTCGGTGATGGCGGTGGCCGCGAGCTGGTCGATGGGACCGCCGTCGGTGCCCCTGATGAAGCTCGGGTCGACCTTGCCCTTGGTGACGGTCTCGCCCGCGACCGGTTTGCCCGGGATCGCCTGGGCGCACGCGCCAACCGTGAGCAGGACCGCCGCCAGCAGGACCAGCCGAGCCGATACGAGCCGCATTGGCCCATTGTGCCTGCCCGGAACCCCTACGGTGTCGTGTTCGACGGCACCGCGGGAGCACGGGTTCGCGTCGCCCACCCGGTCAACGCGGGCACGGGCGCGACCGCGACCAGGAAGATCACCGCCACGGCCGACCAGCCGGCGGCGCCGAACCCGCCGAGCGCGAACGTGAAGACCGCCGGCCCGAACAGCCGCACGGTGGCCGTCGCCGCCTCGGTCACCCCTTGGTACGCGCCACGGGCGTCGTCACGCATCAGCCTGACCGACAGGCCCCAGCTCGCGGCCACGTAACCGAGTTCGCCCACCACGTGCAGCACCGCCGCGACCACCACCACCGCCACGCCCACCGCACCCGAACCACCCGCCGTGGTGGCGAGCAGGGCGCAGCTCGCAGCCAGCACGATCCCAGACCGCACCGCCGTGCGCGCCGCTCGGGCCGGTGTGCGGGCGAACCGCGCGAACGGCACCTGGAACACGGCGATGCCCACCGAGCTGACGACCACCACCACACCGCCCAGCGCGAGCGGCAGGTCCGTGGACCGGGACAGCCACAGCGGCAGGCCGGTCGACAGCATCGCCCAGCACAGCGACAGGACCGACGTGACCGCGACGACGGCCAGGTACGGGCGGTCCCGCAACACGACACGTGCGCGGGGCGTGGCGCTGGTCGACGGTTTCCGCACGGCGAGCGTCGTCACGGCCAGCACGGCGAAGGTGGCCGCTGGCGTGCCTGGACCGCACGCACCGCGTGCCGCACCTCGGTGGTGAGCTCGGCCGGCTCGTGCTGGACGCGTTCGTGGCCGACGACCTGGTGCGCCGTCAGGAAGGCACCAGGGAACTCCTGGTCACCGCACGGGGCGGCGAACGCCTGCCCGTGCTGCTGCCGAGCTTCACGCCGGCGTGACGCCGCGCACCGCCCAGGCCCGGGCGGTGAGCCGGATGGAACCGTCCGAGTGGGTGGGTAGGCGGGTGCGCAGCAGGTCGCGCAGGGCGCGGCGGCCGTCCTCGGGCAGGGAGGCGGTGTAGGAGGGCGCCGGTCCCTGGCCGCCGAGGAACGGGCGCCAGTAGTCGTCGAAATCGCGGAAGGAGGCCGGCACGTCCACCGCGTCCACCCGGACCTCGGCCAACCCGGCTCCGGCCCACAGCCGCCGGAGCGGTTCGGGTCGGCAGAGCGGGAAGCGGCGGCCTTCGTGCAGGGCGGACGCGGCGGGATCGAGCTCGGTGGCGGCGTCCCAGAAGAACCGGGTGATCGCCATGCCCTCGGCGTAGTCCCAGACGTAGGCGGCGACCACCGCGCCGGGCGTGGCGACCCTCGCGCACTCGGCCAGCGCCCGCACCGGATCGGGCACGAAGTTCAGCGCCAGCCCACTGACCACGGCGTCGAAGGAGCGGTCGGGCAGCGGCAGCGACCGGGCGTCACCGACCTGGAAGGACGCGCGCGGCACCCGGTGCTTCGCCGTGGCCAGGAACCCCTCGGACGGGTCGACCCCGACCACCTCGACGGGCTCACCCGCCTCCAACACCGCCGCCGTCAACGCCCCGGTGCCACAACCGACATCCAGCCACCGCCGCCCCACCGGCACGTCCAACAGGCGGAGGAACCGCCGCGCGACCGGCCCGCTCCAACGCCCGACGTACGCCTCGTACGCCTCGCCGACCGCCCACACGTCCGCCATGGGGCTCAGCATGGCAGGCAGGGCCGGTCTGCGACGCCGTTCCCGGCTGGGTGGTTCGGTGCGGATCCAGCTCAAGAGGCTTGAAGGCTTGAAGCTTGAAGGCTTGAAGGCTTGAAGGCTTGAAGGCTTGAAGGCTTGAAGGCTTGAAAGGGCAAAAGATCAAAGATTAAAAGCGTCCTCGCCGGACGCTGGCGTTTTAACCCTGGGGTG
>NZ_LWLC01000060.1:0-6031 GCF_001905065.1 Saccharothrix sp. CB00851 | reverse complement strand
AATCATGACCTACTACCAGGCCGAAGATTTGGAGACACGCCCTAGTCGAGTCGTTGGGCCACCTGTTCGCGGCGGGCGGCGACGGAGGAGCCCGATTCGCGGCGGGCCATGCGGCGCAGGACGGCGGTCGCCAGGGTGAGGCCGACGACGGCCCACGCGCCGAGTGCGATCACGGTCTCCGGGTGCCGCCAGGAGCCGCCGATCTCGGCGGCGGCCAAGGCGTCCGGCAGCAGGGCGGACCGGAGGCCGAGCCCCAGCCAGTACAGCGGGAACGCCTGACCGATCCACTGCACCCAGCCCGGCAGGGCGGTGATCGGGTAGAACACGCCCGACACCGCCACCAGGCCCATGATCAGCAGGGTGACGAAGCCGAGGCTCTGGGTGTTGCCGAACAGCGCACCCACGATCGCGCCGAGGGGCAGGACGGCGAGCAGGCCGAGGACCAGCACCCACACCAGGGTCACCCAGGTGGACGCGCGGCCGGGTTGCAGGCCGTCGAACAGGAGCATCGCGGGCACGAGGACGAGCAAGACGACGGCGACCGTCAGCGCGGCCTTGCCCAGCACCTTGCCGATGACGTACGCGAGCACGCCGTTCGGCGTGGCCTTGGCCCGGAGCAGCGTGCCGTCCTCGCGGTCCATGGTCAGCGCCATCGCCAGCCCCATCAGGCCGGCGAACACGGCGTTCATCGCGAGGATGCCCGGCACGGCGTGGGCGCCCAGCGGGAAGTCCACACCGGGCACCGAACCGTCGCCGAACGCGTACATCGCGGTCAGCGCCACGACCGGCAGCCACAGCCAGCCCATCAGCTCGCCCGCGTTGGTCATGGTGTGGCGGAACTCGATGCGGCCGCGACGCATCCCGGCGCGCGCGGCAACGGCACGCCCGTTCACGCGGCCACCGCCTCGGACTCGCGTTCGGACTCGCGCACCAGCGCCAGGTACACGTCCTCCAGGCTCGCGCGCCGCACTTCGAGGTCGTCCACCGCCTTGCCGTGCTCGGCGAACAGCTCACGCACGTAGGTGGTGGAGTCGGCGACCGAGAGCACGTGCTCCTCGCCGTGCAGGCGGTACCGCACCTCGGCCTTGCCGGCGATCCGGGCGGCCAGTTGCGCCGCCGTGCCGTCGGCGACGACGCGGCCGGACACCAGGATCACGATGCGGTCGGCCAGCTTCTCCGCCTCCGCCAGGTCGTGCGTGGTGAGCAGGATGGTGGTGCCGGACAGGCGGCGCAGCAGGTCGTGGAACTCGCGCCGCGCCTCGGGGTCGAAGCCGACCGTCGGCTCGTCCAGGAACAGCAGGTCGGGCTGCCCGATCAGGCCGACCGCGACGTACAGTCGCCGCCGTTGCCCGCCGGACAGCGTGCCGATCCGCCGGTCGGCGTGGTCGGTCAGGCCGACGAGCCCGATCAGCTCGTCGGGGTCGAACACCCGCTCGCGGTACGGCTGGTACAAGAGCGTGAGGTCGGACAGCAGCTCGCGCACCCGCCACCGGCCGTGGTCGCGCCACGACTGCAGCACCACGCCCAGCCGGGCCCGCCACGCCTCGTCGCCGTGGTCCGGGTCGACGCCGAGCACCTCGACGTCGCCGTCGGACCGCTTGCGGAAGCCCTCCAGGATCTCGATGGTCGTGGTCTTGCCCGCGCCGTTGGGGCCGAGCAGCGCCACCACTTCGCCTTGTCCGACGGTCAGGTCGACGCCTTTCAGGACGTCGGTGGGGCCGTACCGCATGCGCAGGTCCCGCGTGTGCACGACGCGCGGTTTCCGCTGGTTGTCGCCGGTTTCCATGGCTTCAACCGTATCGTTGAAGTTCGTTGTTTAAGGTTTTCGAGAGTGGTGGGTGGAAGGGATCGGATAACCTTCAAATTCTCGTTGAACGTGGAGGTGGGTGCGGTGGGGCTTCGCCCGGTGGACCTGGCCCGTGCCGCGGGCATCTCGGCCCAGCAGGTGCGCAACTACCTCGACGCCGGGGTGCTGCCGCCGGCCGAACGTTCCCCGGCGGGGTACCGGGTGTTCGACGAGCGGCACCGGCGGGCGTTGACGACGTACCGGGCGTTGGGGCGCGGGTACGGGTGGGAGGCGGCCAAGGCCATCATGCGTCTGGTGCACGCGGGTTCGTCGGAAGCGGCGTTGGCGCGGGTGGACGCGGAGCACGCGGCGGCGCACGGGCAGCGGCTAGGGTTGCGGGCGACGGCGGAGGCGTTGGAGGCGGTGGCACGGGAGGCCGGCGCGGAGGCGGCGGTGTCGCAGGCGGCGAGGGCGGAGGCAGTGGGAGCCCGGGAGGCGGTGCGAGCGCGGGAGGCAAGGGCGGTGGAGGTAGGGCGGCCGTCGACCAGCGTGCCGCGGGCTGGGTTGAGGGTCGGTGAGTTGGCCGCGCGGCTCGGTGTGCGGCCTTCGGCGTTGCGGGTGTGGGAGGCGGCCGGGTTGCTGGCGCCGGGGCGTGACGGCGACGGGTACCGGCGGTTCGGGCCCGCCGACGTCCGTGACGCGCGGCTGGTGGCGATGCTGCGGGAGAGCCGGTATCCGCTGCCCGCGATCAAGCCCATCATGGACGAGTTCCGCAGTTCGGGTGGTGCGGACGCGTTGCGGGCGGCCATCACGGCGCGGGAGGTCGAGTTGGGGCGGCGGGCCAGGGCGATGTTGGAGGGGGCGGCGGCGCTGCACGGTTACCTGGCGGTGGACGGCCCTGGCTCGGAGGACTCCTAGCCGGAGGTGGTCAGCCCCGCGTCGTAGGCGACGATCGCGGCTTGGACGCGGTTGGTCACTTCCAGGCGTTGCAGGATCGCGCTGACGTGCGCTTTCACCGTGCCCTCGGCGACGGCCAGGCGGCGGGCGATGTCCTGGTTGGACAGGCCCTCCCCCACCAGCGCCAGGACGTCGCGCTCACGTCCGGTCAGGGCGGCGACCCGTTGGCGCGCGTGGTCGTGGCGGGTGAGGCGCCCGCCGCGCAGGTCGGCCACCACGCGGCGGGCGATCTTGGGTGACAGGTAGGCCGCGCCGTCGGCGGCGGCGCGCACGCCGATCAGCAGTTCCCTCGGGTCGGCGGCCTTGAGCAGGAACCCGTCGGCGCCTTCGCCCAGCGCGCGGGCCACGTACTCGTCCTCGTCGAACGTGGTGAGCATGACGATCGCGACGTCCGGCACGGACCGCCGGAGTTCGGCGGCGGCGGCGAGGCCGTCCAGGCGGGGCATGCGGATGTCGAGCAGGGCGACGTCCGGCTGGTGCACGCGGGCCAGTTCGACCGCTTCCTGCCCGTCGGCGGCCTCGGCGATCACCTCGATGCCGGGATCGGTGTCGAGGATCGCCTTCACCCCGGCCCGGACCATCGCCTCGTCGTCGGCGAGCAGCACCCGGATCATGCCCCACCCTCCCGCGGCAGTCGGGCCGTCACGGTGAACCGGCCGTCGTCCACGCCCGAGCGCAGCGTGCCACCGAGCAGGCGGACCCGCTCGGCCAGGCCCGCCAAGCCGCTGCCGGCACCGGGCGGTGGTAGCCGGTCGACCGGGTTGGTCACGGTGACCCGCACGTCGGCGGCGGTCAGGGCGAGGTGCACGGTGACGGGTGCGCCGGGCGCGTGCCGGGCGACGTTGGTCAGCGCTTCCTGCACGACCCGGTGCACGGCGCGGTCGAGGAGGGGCGGGAGCGGGGCGAATTCGCCGGTCAGGGCCACCGGTAGGCCGGCTTCCGCTGCCCGTGCCACCAGAGCCTGCACGGTCTCGTCCGGTGGCTCGAAGGACGTGGTGATGCCCTCGCGCAGCACGCCGACGGTGTGCCGCAGGCGTTCCGAGGCGGTCACGGCCGATTCGCGCAGGCCGGCGGCGGCCCGGCGGGTGGGCTCGGTGTCGGCGGTCAGTTCCATCGCGCCGGCGCGCAGCGCGATCAACGCCAGTTCGTGGCCGAGCGAGTCGTGCATGTCGGCCGCGATCCGGGCCCGCTCGCGCAGCCGGGCCTGTTCGGCGACCAGTTCCTGTGCCCGTTCCAGCTGCACGATCCGCTCCCGTCCCACCGCGATCAGCTCCGCCTGCTGCCGCCGGAACCGACCGGCCAGCCACGGCAGCACCACGGACAGGCCGAGGCTCGCCAGTGCTCCGACGCCTTCCCACACCCGTACGGCGGCGATGACGACCCCGACCGCGGCCACCGCGACCATGACGAGTTCACCGCGGCGCACCGGCAGGTGCCGTCCGTGCAGGTAGACGAGCACGGCCAGGGTCGGGTACAGCAACTGCCGCCACACCGGCAGCACGTCCGTGGCGATCCCGTTGGCCAAGCCCACGAGCGCGAGAACCGCGAGGACCGTGCTGTTGCGCATGGTGAGGACAGTACCGGGGACCATCCTCAGTGGACCGTCGTGCGGAGGCGGTGCAGGGCGAGGAGGCGGGCGGTTGCCGTGGCGGCGGCGGCCAGGGCGATGGCGACGACGGTGATGGTCAGCGGCAGGGGGAAGTAGGTCATCTGCGCCCACGTGACGGTGCGGCCGTTGACCAGGATCGAGGTCAGGTCCGGGTAGGCGGCGAGGACGGCCACCGGCACGAGGAGGGGCAGGAAGCGGAGTGCCACACGCCACGGTGCGGAGCCCGCGCGGCGTCGTGCCCAGCGGGCCGACCGCCGCACACCGAGCACACCGAGGGCAGCGGCGAGGAGGGTGATGGCGCCCAGGACGAGTTCGATCAACTGCCGGTTGCCGCCGGTCGGTTCGGGGGTGCGGCCCTGGGTCAACGCGATCAGGCCGTTGAGGATGTCGTAGGTCTCGTCCTGCAACGACGCGCTGTTGGCGAGCACGGCGAACCCGTGGCCGGTGCTGGGAATGATCGCCTGCACCGCCGAGTAGGTGAACAGGTTGCCGGGGTGCAGCAGCCGGCGGACGCCGTCCGGTCCTTCGTCGGGGATCCAGCCCATGGCGTAGTCGTCCACAGTGGACGATGTGTGCATGGTGCGGAGACCTTCGGGTGAAACCAGTTGCGGACCGTTGCCTGTCTGGCTGATCAGCCACTTGCCCATGTCTGCGGCCGTGGTGATGACACCGCCACCGCCGCTGGAGTCGAGGAACCCCGGCAGCTCGGGTCGGCTCAGCCAGGCGCCGAACACGGAGTTGTAGCCGTCGGCCGGGCGGATCTCGGTTGCCGACACGGTGCTGCGCGACATGCCCAGCGGGCCGAACACCCGTTGACGCACATAGTCGCCAAAGGGCTGACCACTCGCCACTTCGACCAGGCGCGCGGCGAGGTCGTAGTTCACGTTGCAGTACTCGTAGTGCGTGCCCGGGTCGGCGGCCGGCGAACCGGAGGACAGCTTGGTGGCGTAGTCGGCCAGGGAGGTGGCGGACTCCAGTGCCGGAATGTCGATCGTGGTGTCGGAGAAGCCGGAGGTCTGGTTCAGCAGGTGCCGGACCGTGACGCCGGTGAACCGGGGATCGGCCATGGTGAAGCCGGGAAGCTGGTCGGCCACCGGTTCGTCCAGCGCGATCCGACCGTCCTCCACCAGTGTCATGACGGCCATCGCGGTGAACGACTTGCTCACCGACGCAATCCGCATCGGGGTGTCGGCGGTGACGGGTGCGTTGTCGGAGTCGTGGCCGTAGCCGGCGGCGTGCAGGACGCGGTCGCCTTGGGTGACGACAACGGAGACGCCTGGCAGGTCGGTGTTGTGCATGACTTCGGCCAGGTAGTCGTCGATGGAGGTAGGGGCGGGGGTGGAAGGCGTGAGGAGTGTCAAGGTGGCGGCCGCGACGGTGGCGAGGAGAGCTTTCATGCCGGTAAAGCTAGGAATGCCGGCTGTCGTCGCGCGTCAGGCCACGGGTGTGGGTGACCCCTGACGAAAGTCATAGATCACGGCACTTCTGCGGGACCACGACGGAACCGCAGCGGACCCGCAGAGGCCCGATTTTACATGGGGTTCGGGTGCTTTAGGCTGGTCGAAGCCGGGCAGGCCTGGCGGGCGCTTTTTCCGCCAGGCCTGCCCGGCTTTGGCCTGCCTGGAGTGCACGTAAGCTTGATCTTTAACCTGTCGCCTTGGCCTTGTGGGCTTTTTTGT
>NZ_LWLC01000059.1:0-6744 GCF_001905065.1 Saccharothrix sp. CB00851 | reverse complement strand
ACACGCCGAGGAACGCATGATCACCCTGACCTTTCAAGATCTGTAGCCGCCAGCGCCGAAGTCAATACCTGTTTGGCTGCCTCTCGATCCGCGATCATCGGGAGGCTCGCGAAACGACGACACCAATCACATCTACGCCCCTTTTCGCCGTCGCCTCCGAATGCTCGGGAAGATTCCCTGCCGTGTTCACCCACCCGTTCTGACTCGCCGACCGCTGCAAACCCAACGGATCCGCCTCCGGGTTCGCCGGGCGAGCCACACTTTATCGTATCAGCCTGAATGTTGAGAGTCAGCCAGTCCAACCTTCAGCGTTCGACATGGACTCGATCGGGAAGAAGTTCCGAATATCCACGGACATTCCAGTTCTGTCTTTGTATTCCTCCGATGCGATATAGAGGAGACTCTCGGCCCCCTGGACGGACGGTGCCACAAAACGTGCGAATCCGGCATCACTTCGCCAGACAGTCTCGTATGCCTCCCTACCCGCCAAGATGCACGCACAACGGGCGTAAAGGAAGTGGTCGCTCGACTGGGGAAATTCCAAGCCAGACGCCAACGTGACCGGCACCCGCGCAAGAATCTTCCTGTCAATACGGAATAGCGCTTCGTGAAGTCGTTCAACAAATCCGACCAGGTCCGTTTCAGTCAACGGGCCCAAGCGTGATGAGATACCATTCAAGGCAGAATCGACCTCGCCGGCATCTTGAACGGCACTGAACCCGATAACAGCCCAGAAGCGGTTCGCTTCGAACCCGGCGCTACCAAAGGGTGAGTTGCTCATACTTTTCAGCATTCCTTCTCTCGAGAATCTTCTTCCCCGGGGATGCGTAGTCGTTCGACAACTCTACCCCTCGACCGCGCAGTTCTTGCATTCGAAGGTGTTCGGCCACGAAGAGGTCGTCGTTTGTTCCACAAACATGGGTACAGGTCGCGTCGTCAATTCTCTTTAGTCGCCCACTGTCGACATGGCTCTGCAGGCGACGGTCGAGGTTATTCGTCTTGCCCACGTAAATTTTTCCGGGATTCAATTGGTCTTCGAACTCGTAGATCCCTTGCTTTTTATTGCAGTTGTGCACCAGTACCGACGTGGCGCTCGCCAACACATAGTACGTGTGAACGTCCTCAATGGTGAGGTCATACACCGGTTCAACCCGGCTGTAGCGGTCCACATCAACTACCTCTGGCGAGGTGCCGCCGACCGAGGTGAGGCGGTCGCCCGGGTCGAGGTCGCCGATGTTGACGAAGCTGCGTTGGTCCTCGACCCATACGGGGTGCCAGGAGGTGGCGTCGACTGTGCCTGCGGTGCCGCCCTCGTTGGTGACGGTGAGGCTGGTCATGTCGTCTTCGTCGGTGTGGACGATGGTGGCGACGACGGCGCGGTCGGCGGTTTCGCCGGTGGTGGGGTCGGTGGCTTTCACCTTGTCGCCGATCTCGACTTCGGAGATCGGTTTGGTGGAGCCGTCGGCCATCAGGACCAGCGTCGTGGCTACGAAGCTGTGCTTCGCACAGCTCCCACTGCCGCCGGACACCAGCTTCTGGAACTCCTCGGTGGCGGCGCGGGTGATGTCGTCGGTGATGGTCTGGACTCGGCGCAGGACGCCCTTGGCCTTGTCGACGATGCCGGCGAGGCGACCGACCGCTTTGAGCGCGTTGTAGCCGGCTTCCAGGACCTTCGCGGCCTTACCCCACGGCACCAAGCCCGCGACCAGACCGGCGCAGCCCCAGATGTCGCCCTTGGTGAAACAATCGACGATGTCATTCCAGCCGGAGATCTCCTTCAAGACCTCCCAGGCAACCTCCTTGATCACATCCCACTTCGTCTTGTGGGCATCAGCCAACGCCCGCTGGTAGTCCTCTCCGCCGCCGGATGGCCAAGGCAACCGCCGGCGGTCAGCTGGCGGACCGCTCATTCGCTGAGCAGGGCGGCACCCTTCACCGAGTCGCAGGACGCGATCAGGTCTGCCTTCGAGGGCCGGTGGTTGCTCGTCTTCGACAATGTCGACCAGCCCGGCTGGATCAGCGGGATGCTGCCCGTCGAGCCGACCGCCTCGGTCGTCATCACCTCGCGCCGGCGCGATTGGTCCGACGACGGGCTCGCCACGCCTCGTTCATCCGGCGCAGGTGGTCGTAGGCGAAGCACTGCGTGTCCGCCACCCGGCCCACCGGAGTGTCCGCGATCTTGGTGACGTTGCCGGCCGGGTCGTAGGTGTAGGTACGCTCGGCCAGACGGCTGCCGGTCGTCGTCTCACGGCTGGCGATCGTGCGTTCGAGGCGACCCGTGCCGACCTCGTAGCTGTTGATCACCTCGACGGCTGCCACGTCTTCCCGCTGCCCCCCGGCGAGAAGATCGCCGCACTGCACAGCGAGAAGCGCTGCCCCCGCACTGGGGCGTGCCGCGACGGACACGCCAAGCCCGAACAGCGCGCCACCACCGACCCTGCCGTGATCGAGCGGTGTTGGTCGGCCGGACCGTTCAACATCGGCATCGCCACCGGCCCGAGTGGGCTGGTCGTGATCGACCTGGACACCCGCAAGACACCCGACGATGTGCCCAAGGACGGCTGGAACCGGAGGGGCATCGTGGACGGCCACGACGTGTTCGCCGCCGTCTGCCAGGAAGCGGGGCAGCCGGTGCCGTGGGAGACGCGCACCGTGCGCACTGCCCGCGGCGGAACACACCTGTACTTCCGCACACCGTCCGGTGTGGAACTGCGCAGCACCGAGGGTGACAAGGGCAACGGACTCGGGTGGAAGGTGGACACCCGCGCGTGGGGCCACGTGGTCGGACCGGGATCGGTCACCCGAACGGCGGCTACACAGTCACCGACGACACCGGCCCCGCCGGACTGCCCGGCTGGGTTAGTACTGCAACGGCACTTGCTTGTTCGGTAGTGGATCATGTTCGTCGTGGTGGTTGATGTCGCTGTGGCGGAGTTGGATCGGGTACACGCGCGGATCGGTGCTCGATTCGCCAGGTCGGAGCCCCGGTCGCGGACTCGGGAGTACCTGCTCGGGCTGACCGCCGGGTTGGAACGTAAGAACGGTTGGACGCTGGCCGAGCGGGCCGGTGAGGTGTCGCCGGACGGGATGCAGCGGTTGTTGCGTCGGGCGGACTGGGACGTCGACGGCGTGCGGGACGACCTGCGCGACTACGTCGTGGGGCACCTCGGCGCCAAGGACGGGGTGCTGATCGTGGACGACACCGGATTCCTGAAGAAGGGCACCCGCTCGGCCGGGGTGCGGCGGCAGTACTCGGGCACCGCCGGACGAACGGAGAACTGCCAGGTCGGGGTGTTTTTGGCCTACGCCTCCGACCGTGGTCACGCGTTGATCGACCGGGAGCTGTACCTGCCGGAGTCCTGGACCGCGGACCGTGAGCGGTGTCGGGCGGCCGGTGTCCCGGACGGGGTGGAGTTCGCGACCAAGCCGCGGCAGGCGATGGCCATGATCGAACGGGCGTTGGCCGCCGGCGTGCCGTTCGGATGGGTGACCGCGGACGAGGCCAACGGACAGGCCAAGTACCTCCGGTTCTGGCTCGAGCAGCACGACATCGCCCACGTGGTGGCGACCAGGGTCAACGACACGCTGGTCACCACCGACTTGCGCCAGGTCCGCGCCGACGACCTCGTCGCCGGGCTGCCGGCACGGGCCTGGCGGCGATTGTCGGTGGGCGCCGGGGCCCACGGGCCGCGCGAGTACGACTGGGCGCGGGTGCCGCTGCGCATCCTGTGGGAACCGGGCCGCGGACACTGGCTGCTCGCCCGCCGCTCGATCACCGACCCGACCAACATCGCCTTCTACGTCTGCTACGGACCGCGCCGGTCGACACTGCTGGACCTGGCCTGGATCGCCGGCACCCGCTGGCGCATCGAGGAATGCTTCCAACAGGCCAAGAACGAGGCAGGACTCGACCACTACCAGGTCCGCTCCTGGCGGGCCTGGTATGCCCACATCACCCTGTCCATGCTCGCCCACGCCTGGCTCGCCGTCACCCGAACCCTTGTGGCAAAAGGGGAACCGGCGTCACCCGCACAGGCATGATCGGCTTCACGTTACCCGAGATCCGACGCCTGCTGATCAACCTGGTACTACAACCCACCACCAGCGCCGAGCACGTCTGGTCCTGGTCGTGCTGGCGCCGACGACGCCAACACCAAGCCCGCCTCAGTCACTACAAGCGACGCGGCTACCCACTCACATAAGTGCCGTTGCAGTATTAGCCAGCGCCTCACTCCCAAGCCGCCACCGGCCCGTACAACACCAATCGTGAGCCATTCCGAGCGGCTACCGGCCTACGTCACCGCAGCGGTCAAGGGTGAGCGGGACAGGGTCGCAGCGGCCCAATCAGGGGCACACACCCGGACTCTGTTCGTCGCCTCCGTCGCGCTCGGGCAACTCGTCGGCGCAGGACTACCCCCTGGCTACAGCAGAAGCGGAACTGTTCAACGCCGCACTGCACATGATCACCGACCGGTGCGGCTGCACCGACCGGGTCGACGACCCCTTCGGTGGTGCCGTTGCTGTGAGGCAAGGCAAGTCCGGCGGCCACGACGTCGTTGTCCTTGCGCAGACCGTGGACGAAGCGGTGCAGGGCGGCCCGCGTCCACCGCACATCTTGGGGGATCGGGCAGTGCAGGTGCTTGCCGTCGACCAGGGACAGCCAGCGACCCGACAGAGGGCTGGCCGACCTCTTGACCTATCCCGGCACGAACACGGTGGCCGAAGCCCGACGGCGGGGACCTCGGCGAGGCCAGCAGGTCTCGTGGGCGTAGCGCACCAGCGCCGGGCAGGAGGCACCGCCCTGCCTGTCGACAGATTCGGCGCCGGCGGAACCGTGGCCGCCGGCGCCGGCAAACCTGCTCGGCGCCCGACACGTCAACGACTGTCGCCGAGCAAACCTGAGTCGCCACCCATGTCAACAGCATCAAACAAAGCTTGCTGGAGGCGCCACGATCGACTCGGCACAGGAACCAGTGAGCGTGCGACGATCAGGAGTAGGACTTCGCCGCCGAATTGATGCGCACGTTGATCACGCTCGCGTTCTCCTCATCGTCAACTTCGACACTCAGCCGGTTAACTCCATGTTGTACATAGAATACTGCCGTGATGTCTTCGTTCGGATCGTGAGCAACTAGTTGCCCGGATGAGACCTCAAGTCCACCCTGGTAGACACAAAGCAGCGCTTCGTCCGGTTCGCCACCTTCGATGAAGTTCACTTCCACTACGCCATCAATTGCGTTGAGCACAGCAAGGTAGATGGAGTCGGATCCCACGTCGATACAGGAGCTCGACGGCTCCCAGTGATCGTGAGTCGAGACACTACCTCTGTCGCGAACGATCAAAAGACCGTGAGAGAAGCCCATGGTAAACGAACCCATGAGACGCCCGCCCCGTTCACTACTCTGCGAGGAAATCATACCACTCCCGATTTATTCCATTCACCACACCGCCCTGGGTGCGAGCACATTTCGTACAGTGAGGGTACGCGGTGAACGGCCCACTAGGCACCAACTTATTGGCTGGGACGTGGTCGCCGATCCAGTTTCCACTCTTCGTCCCTGGGCTTCTTACACCACAGGTTTGGCAACCGTGTGCGTCGCCCGACTCATTGATCAACGGTTGTTCGGTGACCGGGTCGATCCGATCACCATGTGCGACCGACACCCCCTCCTTCGCATACGGCCCTGGCTCCAATGTCAGATCAACGACCTTGTCCTCCCGTTCGCAATTGTGCACCAGTATTGCTACAGATCCGACAGCCACGTGGTAGGTGTGGATGCCGTCGACCGTCAGATCGTATACCGGCTCAACATGCGCGTATCTGCGAACGCTCGCGACCTCGGCCGCCGATGTGAGTTGCTGACCGGGTTTGAGGTCCCCGATGTTGACGAAGCGGTCTTCGGCCTCTACCCAGACGGGGTGCCATGAGGTGGCGTCGACGGTGCCCGTGGTGCCGTCATCGGCGGTGACGGTGAGGCGGGTCATGTCGTCTTCGTCGGTGTGGACGATGGTGGCGACGACGGAGCGGGCGGTGGTTTCGCCGGTGGTGGGGTCGGTGGCTTTCACCTTGTCGCCGATCTCGACTTCGGCGATTGGTTTGGTGGAGCCGTCTGCCATCAGGACCAGCGTCGTGGCTACGAAGCTGTGCTTCGCACAGCTCCCACTGCCGCCGGACACCAGCTTCTGGAACTCCTCGGTGGCGGCGCGGGTGATGTCGTCGGTGATGGTCTGGACCCGGCGCAGGACGCCCTTGGCCTTGTCCACGATGCCGGCGAGGCGGCCGACCGCTTTGAGCGCGTTGTAGCCGGCTTCCAGGACCTTGGCGGCCTTGCCCCACGGCACCAGGCCCGCGACCAGACCGGCGCAGCCCCAGATGTCACCCTTGGTGAAACAATCGACGATGTCGTTCCACCCGGAGATCTCCTTCAAGACCTCCCAGGCAACCTCCTTGATCACATCCCACTTCGTCTTGTGGGCATCGGCCAACGCCCGCTGGTAGTCCTCCCACGAGATGCCCTCGGTGGCCAGCCGATTCTTCAACGCCGTGTCGTTACCGCTGTTGGACTGCTGCCACGCACGCTGACGGTCGTAGAACGTCGTCCGTTCCCGCTCGTAGGTGTCGTTGGCACCCTCACCATGCACCGCGGGGTTCCTGCCGCACAGCACACCGTCTGGACCGCAGTCGATGATCAGGTCGGTCGGGTCGCTGTAGGTGACCGGGCTGTTGTTGGCGTAGGCGTAGCC
>NZ_LWLC01000058.1:0-7337 GCF_001905065.1 Saccharothrix sp. CB00851 | reverse complement strand
GGTTAAAACGCCAGCGGACGGGCAGATCAGCAGGATGACATCCCCCGGTTCCGTCTCGGTCTTGTTGGGTTGGGAACTGCTGTTCGGTTGGTGGTCCCGGGTTTCGTGTCATCCCACCGACCTCCCTCCGGGCTACCACACGCGTCAAGGGGGCGCTTCCAGCCCAATGCGCCGGTCATGCCGAGAGGTGCCCCCTTGACACGTGCGGTAGGGCTGCGCCAGGTCGGCGGGATGACACGAAGCCCTACTTCTGTGAAGAGCGGCCGCACACGCCCCGGTTTCGTTCGTCCCCGCGCTCGTCGGCGGCTCTCGCGCGTGCCGTTGGCGGTCTTTCGCGAAAGCGGCGGTTAGCTCACCAGGGCGATTCGGCGTTCCACCTCGGCGGGTAGGGGGTGGCGGTGGCGGAGGACGGCGGGTAGTCGGCGCAGTGCCGCGACCAGTGCGGCGCCCGCGTCACGGTCCCCCATCGCGCGTCTGGCCAGGGCGAACGTTTGGTCGAGCACGACGCCGAGCGGGCGGCGGAGCCAGGTGGTCAGCAGGTCGTTGCGCAGTTCCACGCGTCGCCGCCAGGCGGATGGTGGTCGGAATGCCGACGGCTGGTGGTGGGCGACCACGTCGTCCACGTAGCAGCACGCCCATCCGGTGGCGGCCAGGTCCCAGGAGAACAGGCGCTCCTCCCCCGGCCAGAACAGCACCGGGTGGAAGCCGCCGACGCCGAGGAACGCCGAGCGGCGCACGATCGCGGCGCAGCACACGAAGCCCAGTACGGACGGGCCGGGCAGGTCGTCGTCGCGGCCCAGGGCGGAACGGGCCATTTCGACGCACACCGGGTCGAGTCGGCCGTCCGGCTCCACGATCGTGCGGGCCGCGATCAGGCCTAGCCGGGGGTGCCGCGCGAACAGTTGCTCGGCGCACCGCAAGGCGTCGGGGGCCCACCACGAGTCGTCGTCGCTGAACGCCACGTAGGGCGTCGTCGCGTGTCGCACGCCGTGGTTGCGGGCCACCGCGCCCTCGTTGCGCCCCAGCGCCAGCACTTCGACGTGCCCGAACTGCCGGCGCACTCGGGCGACCGTGTCGTCCGATGACCCGTTGTCCACGACGATGACCGGCACGTCCAGCTCACCGAGCCGCTCAAGGGTGCGGGTGAGGTCGTCCGCGCGGTCACGGGTGGCTATCACCACCGTCGTCTGGGGCACCCGCGAGTACTACCCCGGGAAGTGGTGGTTACTCATCTGATCGCTGGGTAGGCCCTGCTCATGGGATTCGAACGAGCGGTGGTGACGGGTGGGGCCGGGTTCCTCGGCTCGCACGTGTGCGAAGCGCTGCTCAAGCGCGGCACGCGGGTGGTCTGCGTGGACGACTTCCGCACCGGGTCGCCGGACAACCTGCCCGACGACCCGCGGCTGGGGGTGGTGGTCGAGGACGTGGCCAAGCCGCTGGACCTGCTCGGACACGTCGACCTGGTGCTGCACCTGGCCTGCCCGGCGTCGCCGGTCGACTACCTGCGGATGCCCGTCGACACGCTCAAGGCGGGTGGTTTCGGCACGTTGCACGCGCTGGAACTGGCTCGGCGCAAGAACGCGCGGATCGTCATCGCCTCCACCAGCGAGGTGTACGGCGACCCGCTGGAGCACCCGCAGCGCGAGACGTACTGGGGCAACGTCAACCCGGTCGGCCCGCGCAGCGTCTACGACGAGGCCAAGCGCTTCGGCGAGGCGATGACCTGCGCGTTCCGGGGCGAGCACGGCGTGGACACGGGCATCGTGCGCATCTTCAACACCTACGGCGCGCGGATGCGCCCGGACGACGGCCGGATGATCCCGACGTTCGTGCGGCAGGCCCGCGCGGGCGAGCCGCTGACCGTGCACGGCGACGGCTCGCAGACCCGCTCGCTGTGCCACGTGGACGACCTGGTGCGCGGCCTGCTGTCGATGGCGGAGAGCGACCACCCCGGCCCGGTGAACCTCGGCAACCCGGAGGAGGTCACGGTGCTGGAGGTGGCCCGGAAGGTCATCGACTTCACCGGCAGCGCGTCCACGATCCGGCACGTCGACGCCATGACCGACGACCCGCGCCGCCGCCGACCGGACATCTCGCTGGCCCGGCGGGTGCTGGGCTGGCAGCCCGAGATCGGGTTGGACGAGGGGCTGCGGCGGTCGTTTGACCGGGAACTCGTCGGGTAGTCGGACGACATCGGGCCGCGACGGTCCTGCCCGGGAAAGTCCACACAGGAGAGAGTCCGCCCAGGAGTTGGAGCGAAAGGGGAACGCCGTGCGCGTGCTCGGTATCAACGCGGTCTTCCACGACCCCGCCGCCGCCCTCGTGGTGGACGGCGAGGTGGTGGCCGCCGCGGAGGAGGAACGCTTCTCCCGGCGCAAGCACGGCAAGCGGCCGGTGCCGTTCTCCGCCTGGGAACAGCCCGAACAGGCCGCGCGCTGGTGCCTGGAGCACGCCGGCCTCACCCCGGCCGACCTGGACGCCGTCGCCTACTCCTACGACCCGGACCTGGTCGAGCCGAACGACGTGCCGTGGGAGGACCTGCGCACCGAGTACGCGCGCCGCGCGCCGTACTTCCTGGCCACCGCGCTGCCGGGGCTGGACCCGGCGATCGTGCGGTTCGTGCCGCACCACGTAGCGCACGCCGCGTCCACCGGCCTGGCCGCGCCGTTCGGCGGCGACTGCGCCGTGCTGGTCAACGACGGTCGCGGCGAGTGCCGGTCGCACCTGGCGGGCAGCTACCGCGACCACAAGCTGGAGACGCTGGCCGCGCAGCACCTGCCGCACTCGCTCGGCCTGCTCTACGAGGACCTGACCGAGCACCTGGGCTTCCTGCGCTCCAGCGACGAGTACAAGGTGATGGCGCTGGCCTCCTACGCCGAGCCCAAGCACCTGGACCTGCTGCGCGAGCACGTCTACGCGACCGAGGACGGCGGCTTCGCGGTGGTGCCGCTGGACTGGGCGACGCTGGCCAAGCGCCGCGGCCCGGACGACGAGGTGACGCGTGAGCACGCCGAGCTGGCGGCGAGCGTGCAGGTGCGGGTCGAGGAAGTGCTGTTGGACCTGGTCCGGTGGCTGCACGAGCGGACCGGGCAGAAGCGGCTGACCATGGCGGGCGGTGTGGCGCTCAACTGCGTGGCGAACACGCGGATCTTCGCCGAGGGGCCGTTCGACGAGGTGTGGGTGCAGCCGGCGGCCGGTGACGCGGGTACCGCGCTGGGTGCGGCGTTGCAGGTGGCGGCGGACGCCGGTGAGCCGGCCGCGCCGATCCCGGGCGCCGACCTGGGCCGGTCGTGGACCGACGAGCAGATCCGCGGGTACCTGGAGAACGCCGAGGTCGCCTACGAGGAGCCGGACGACGTGGCCGTCGCGGTGGCCGAGGCGCTGGCCGACGACCAGGTGGTGGCCTGGTTCCAGGGTCGCAGCGAGTACGGGCCGCGGGCGTTGGGCCGCCGGTCGCTGCTCGCGCACCCCGGCAAGGCCGAGAACCTGGAACGGCTCAACAACGTCAAGGGGCGCGAGCAGTTCCGGCCCATCGCGCCGATGGTACTGGCCGACCGCGCGGCCGAGCTGTTCGAACGGGGGCCGTTGCCGAGCCCTTACATGCTGTTCGTGCACGACGTGCGGTCGGAGTGGCGTGACCGGATCCCGGCGGTCGTGCACGTGGACGGCACCGCGCGCGTGCAGACCGTGAATCCCGGGGTCGAGCCGCTGATGGCGCGGGTGATCCGCGAGTTCGACCGGCGCACCGGCGTGCCCGTCGTGGTGAACACCAGCCTGAACACGGCCGGGCGGCCGATGGTGGACGACCCGCGGGACGCGCTGGAGTGCTTCGGGTCGGCGCCGGTGGACCTGTTGGCCATCGGCCGGTTCGTGGTGCGGCGGCGGCCATGAGCGTCGACTACGCGGTGGTGATCCCCACCGTCGGCCGGGACAGCCTGCAGGTCGTGCTGGACGCCTTGGAGCACGGTGTCGGGCCGCCGCCGCGCGAGATCATCGTGGTGGACGACCGACCGGAGCCGGGACCGCTGCCGCCGACGCATTCGGCGCGCGTGCTGCGCACCGGTGGGCGGGGGCCCGCGGCGGCGCGCAACGCCGGGTGGCGTGCCGCGTGCTGCGAGTGGGTGGCGTTCCTGGACGACGACGTGGTGCCGCCGCACGACTGGAAGCTGCGGTTGGCCGAGGACCTGGCACGGCTGGGGCTCGACGTGGGCGCGTCGCAGGGGCGGATCGTCGTGCCGCTGCCCGAGGACCGCAGGCCGACCGACTGGGAGCGGGGCACGGCGGGGCTGGCCGACGCGCGGTGGATCACCGCGGACATGGCGTACCGGCGGGCCGCACTGGTGCACTCGGGAGGGTTCGACGAACGCTTCCCGCGCGCGTACCGGGAGGACGCCGAACTGGCGTTGCGCGTGCAGGCGCGCGGGTACCGGATCGTGCGGGGTGATCGCGTGACCACGCACCCGGTGCGCGAGGCGGGGTTCTTCGCCAGCCTCAGGCAGCAGCGCGGGAACGCCGACGACGCGTTGGTGCGGCGGTTGCTCGGTCCCGAGTGGAGGGAGCGGATGGGTGGCGTGCCCGGACGGCTGCCCTGGCACGTGGCCACGACGGCGTCCGGTGCGCTCGCGGTCCTTTGTGGACTTCTCGGGTGGCGGAAGGGGGCGTTGGCGTTCGGCGGCGCGTGGGCCGGGTTGACCGGTTGGTTCGCCGTGCGGCGCATCGCACCCGGACCGCGCACCCGCGACGAGGTGGCCAGGATGGTGGTCACGAGCGTCGCCATCCCGCCCGCCGCGTGCCTGCACCGGCTGCGCGGCGAGATCCGCCACCGGAAGGTGCCCGCGGTGGGGCGGCCGGCCAGGCGGGTGGTGCTGGTGACCGACGCGCTGGAACGCCTGCGCACGCGCCGGGTGGTGCGGTCGTGAGGGTGCTCGTGCTGCGCGCGCTCGGCCTCGGCGACCTGCTGACGGCCGTGCCCGCGCTGCGCGGGTTGCGCCGCGCCCACCCGGGTGCCGAGATCACCCTGGCCGCGCCCGGCTGGCTGGCCGACGCCGTGGACCGGATCGACGCGGTCGACCGGCTGCTGCCCACCGAAGGGCTCGTGCCGATCGACTACGACTCGCCGGACCTCGCGGTCAACCTGCACGGGCGCGGGCCGCAGAGCACCGCGTTGCTGCGCGACACCCACCCATCCCGGCTGATCACGCACGGCGTGCACGTGCCATGGCCCGCGCACCAGCACGAGGTGCTGCGGTGGTGCCGGCTGCTGGCGCAGTTCGGCATCGCCTGCGACCCGGACGACCTGCACCTGCCGCCGCTGCCGGTGCCGTTGCCGCGCACCGACGACATCGTCGTGCACCCCGGCGCGAGCCACGGCGCGCGTCGTTGGCCCGCCGAGCGGTTCGCCGAGGTGGTGCGCGCGTTGGGCTCGGAGGTGGTGGTGACCGGCAGTCCCGACGAGGAGCCCTTGGTGCACGAGGTGGCACAGGGCCGCCGCACGCGCGTCGGCGACCTGGCCGGGTTGCTCGACCTGGTGGCCGGCGCACGACTCGTCCTCTGCGGCGACACGGGAGTGGCGCACGTCGCCACCGCCTATCGCACGCCGTCCGTGGTGCTGTTCGGGCCGGTGTCCCCCGCCGAGTGGGGGCCGAGGTCGGGGCCGCACCGGGTGCTCTGGCACGGCACGACCGGTGACACGTTCGCCGACCGGCCGGACCCGGGGCTGCTCGGCATAACCGCGGACGAGGTGCTGGCGGCCGCACGATCGCTACTGGGAGGTGGACCGTGGCCAGGATCGGCGTCATCGGCGCGGGCTATGTCGGGTTGACCACCGCGGCCTGCTTCGCGCGGCTCGGGCACACCGTGGTGTGCGCGGACGTGGACGAGGCGAAGGTCGACGCGCTCGGCCGTGCCGAGATCGGGGCGCACGAGCCGGGACTGGCGGAACTGGTCGCGGAGGGGTTGCGGGCGCGGCGGTTGCGGTTCGTGCTCGGCAACGCGGAGGCGCTGTCCGAAGTGGACTTCGTGTTCCTGTGCGTGCCGACGCCGACCGGCGCCGACGGCGCGGCCGACCTCACCGCCGTGCACGCGGTGCTGCGGGAGGCGCGGGACGCGGTGCGGCCCGGGTGCGTGCTGGTGATCAAGTCGACGGTGCCCGCCGGTACGACGGAACGGGTGGCGGAGCTGGTGGGCCGGGCGGACGTGCAGGTGGTGTCCAACCCGGAGTTCCTGCGCGAGGGGCACGCGGTGGACGACTTCCTGCGGCCGCAGCGGGTCGTGGTCGGCTCGGAGGCCGAGGAAGCGGCACGCCGGGTGGTGGCGCTGTACGCGGGGACGGGGGCGCCGGCGTTGGTCACGGGCAGTGCGAGCGCGGAGTTGGTGAAGTACGCGAGCAACTGCTTCCTGGCGATGAAGCTGTCGTACGTCAACAGTTTGGCCGAGCTGTGCGAGCGGGTCGGCGCGGACATCGGTGACGTGACCGAGGGGATGCGGCTGGACGACCGGATCGGGGCGTCGTTCCTGGAGCCGGGGCCGGGCTGGGGCGGCTCGTGCTTCCCCAAGGACACCAGGGCGCTGCTGTCCACGGCGGAGGACGCGCGGGTCGATTTTCCGTTGCTGCGCGCGACCATCGGCACGAACGGCCACCAGGCGCACCGCGTGGTCGGGATGGTGCGCGAGGCGGTGGGTGGCGCGTTGGCCGGTGTGCGGCTCGGGCTGCTCGGGCTGACGTTCAAGGCGGGCACCGACGACCTGCGCGACTCCCCCGCGCTGGCGGTGGCCTCGCTGCTGGCGGCCGAGGGCGCTCGGCTGACCGGCTACGACCCGTGCGTCACGGCGGACTGCGGCCCGGTGCGCGTGCTCGGGTCGGCGGAGGCGGTGGCGGAGGGCGCGGACGGGCTGGTGGTGCTGACCGAGTGGCCGGAGTTCGCGGAACTGGACTGGCCGAACCTGGCCGCCACGATGGTCAACCAGGTCATCGTGGACACCCGCAACCTGCTGCCGGCGGAGAAGGTGACGGAGGCCGGCTTCCACCTGGTCTCCCTGGGCCGCCCGACCCCCACCAAGTGAGGTGACGGCGGCCAGGTGACGGCGGCCAGGTGACGGCGGCCAGGTGACGGCGGCCAGGTGACGGCACCGGGTGACGGCGGCCGGGCGACGACGACCAGGCGACGACGACCAGGCGACGACGGACGAGCCACGCGGCTGCGGCCGGGCGGGCGGGCGAGTTGCAGCCGGGCGACGGCAGGTCGGTTCGGCGGCGGGCGACGGCAGGTCCGGCGGCCGAGCGACAGCGGCCTAGGCGGCGTCTCCTAATTGTGGGAAGCGGTGCGGCAGATCATGAT
>NZ_LWLC01000057.1:0-10001 GCF_001905065.1 Saccharothrix sp. CB00851 | reverse complement strand
CAACCCCGAGGTTAAAGATCAAGCTTACGGGCACTCCAGGCAGGCCAAACCCGGCAGGCCCGGCGGGGAAAAGCGTCCCGCCAGGCCTGCCGGCTTCGACCAGCCTAAAGCACCCGAACCCCATGTAAAATCGAGCCTTTGCGGTCTCGTTGCGGTCCGATGTGGTCCCGAACCACCGAACCCGGCACACCGGAACCCGCGTAGGCCGCCCCCGCGCACCGTACCCACACCGTGGGGTGCCGTCAGGGCGGCCGGCGGGAGGAGTGGGCCGCCCTGACGGCGGGGTGTCCGTGGTGCCGGGTGGTCCAGCGGCGCCGGCTCCTCGGACGGGGTGGTTGGCTCGTGGTCAGTCGCGGGTGCGGAGGTGGAGGATCGTGTCGACGTCGCGGGCGTAGCCGGTGGCGATGCGGGTGACGATGTCGAGTTGCACGCGCAGGAACGTGTTCTCGGCGCGCAGTCGGTGCAGCTCGGCGCGTTCGTCGCCGGTGAGCTGGTCGCGGGGGCCGTCCACGTGGGCCGCTCAGCGCAGTGGGTCGAACGGGCGCAACGCGTCCGGTTGCTTGCCGGTGGTGATCTGCTCGGCCAGCAGCCTGCCGGTGATCGGGCCGTGGGCCAGGCCCCACATGCCGTGCCCGCCCGCGACGTACACGCTTCGGGCGAGGACCTCGCCGATCAGTGGACGCCCGTCGGGGGTGACCGGGCGTGGGCCGACCCACACGTCACGACGCTTCTCCCACCGCACGCCGTCGAGCAGCGGGCGGGCCGAGGCGGTGATGGCCTCCAGGCGGGCCACCACGCCGGGTGCGTCGGGATCGCGGAACTCCATCGTGCCGGCGACGCGGAGCGCGCCTTGGTAGGGCGTGCACGCCACCCGTGCGGCGGGCAGGTAGACCGGGCCGGGTACCGGGCGGTCGACGGGGACGGTGAACGAGTAGCCGCGGCCCGCGCGGACCGGGACGCGGACGCCCCACTTGGTCGCCAGGCGGGAGAGCCACGCGCCGGTGGCGACGACGGCCACGTCGGCGGACACGGTCTCGCCTTGGCGCGTGTGCACGGTGACGCCCTGGCGGTGGGAGTGGATGTCGATGGTCTCCAGCACGCGGATCGTCGCGCCGCGGTGTTGGACGGCCCGAGCCAGTGCCCGGACGAAACCGCCGGGGTCGAGGTGCCGCTGGTCGTCGATCCGCACACCCGTGGTCAGGGCGGGTGAGGCGAGGGGCACGAGTTCGTGCAGCTGGTCGCGGTCGAGTGCGGCGTGTTCGACCGGTTGACCGGCGTCGGCCATCCGGCGCAGTTCGTGCAGCAGGCTTCGGGCCTGCTCGGCGTTCTCGAATCCGGCGGTGATCGGCGCGTCGACCGTGGGTGCCTCGACGCCGTTGGCGGTCAGCACGTCGAACGCCTCGACGCACTCGGCGTTGAGCGACCGGTTGGCGCGCACGGCCCGCGTCCAGGACGACCACCGGCAGTTCGCCGCGAACCGGGCCAGGAACGACCACAGCCCCGGGTCCGCCGACAGCGGGATGTGCAGCGGAGCGGTCGGGTTCAGCAGGGACCGCAGGCCGTAGCGCAGCACGGACGGTTCGTTGAGCGGGATCGTCAGGCCCGGCGCGACCCACCCCGCGTTGCCCCACGACGCGCCGGCGGCCACGCCCGTGCGGTCGAGCACGGTCACCTCGACGCCTCGTTCCTGCAGGAACCACGCGGTCGACAGGCCCACGATGCCCGCGCCGACCACGACCGCCGACCGCGGCCCGCCGTCGCTGCGCCCGACGTCGACCATGACCACCTCCACACCTCAAGCCGAACTGCTGTCGAAGCCAGCATCGCGCGGGTGCCCCACCAGGCTGTTGTCCATCGCCGACAATTCCGGTGGGCGGTCTTGTCGGGAACCGACAGTCAGTCGGCGGCGGCCAGGTCGATGATCATGGCGAGCCGCTTGCGCGGGTCGTCCAGGTCGAGCGGGGTCACCTCGGCCATCTTGCGCAGCCGGTAGCGGATGGTGTTGGGGTGCACGCCGAGCCGTTCGCCCGCTTGGGCGAGGTCGCCCTGGGCCTCCAACCAGGCGCGCAGCGTCGGCACGTAGTGGGTGGCGTGGTCGCCGTCGTGCCGCCGCAGCTCGGCGACCGGGCCACGGGCCGGTGTGCGGCCCGCCCTCGCGGCGGCACGCAGGCGTTGCAGCAGGATGTCGTCCCACGACTCGTCGTAGGCGGGCGGCACCGCGCCCGGTGTGCGCGCCTCGTGCAGCGCCAGGCACTCGTCGGCCTCCTGCCTGCTCGCGGGCAGGTCGGCCGCGGCGGCGGTGCCGCCGATCCCGGCGGTCACGGTGACCTGCGCCGGCAGCGCGGCCCGCAGCAGGGCCACCCACTCGCGGGCCGCGCTGACCTGCTCACCCGGCAGCACGGTGTAGAGCGTGTTGCCGGACAGGGTGCTGCGACCGGGCCGTGACCAGCCGAAACCGGTGGTGGCCCGGTCGAACGCGAGCAGCAGGGCGGCGTGCCGTTCGGCGGCGATGTGCGCCCGGACCGCGATCACCCGCGACGGCCCCTGCGGCAACCCGAGCCTGCTGACCACCGTGGCGGCGTCCGCGGTGCCCTCCAGCAGCCGGATCACCAGGTCGGACTCCACCTGCCGCTCCAGGTCGGCGCTGGCCCGCGAGCGCAACAGGTGCAGCGCCACGGTGCGGGCGCCGTCGGCCAACGCCGTGCACCGGGCGCCGGTCAACGGCACGCCGCACGTCACCCACACCGAACCGAGCAGCTCCCGGCCCGCGCGGACGGCGACGACCATGCGCCCGGTCAGCCCGTGCTCCGGGTCCTCCTCGACGAACAGCGGCTCGTCGTAGGACGCCAGGTAGGCGAACACACCGCGGTCCTCGAACAGCTCCAGCAGCCGTTGCGGCGCCTGGCGGCCGAGGATCGTCTCCAACCGGGCCGGGTCGGCGCCCTGCTGCGAGCTGGAGTACGCCAGCACGCGCGACAGCCGGTCCTCGATGGTCACCGAACCGCCGACCGCGCCCGCGAGGCTGTCGGCCAACGCGAACAGGTCCGTCGGGCCGCGGCCCGACTCCGTCTCCCGGCCTTCCAGCACGAGCCCGTAGACCACGCCGGCGAGCTGGCTCCACGACACGGCCGGGTCGACCAGCATCACCGCGACGCCTTCGGCCTCACCGATCGTCGCGGTCCCCCGATCGGGTTCGCCGTGCAGCAGGACCACGGCCGCCTTCGCCGCCACCGCCCACCCCACGGCCTGGACCACCGACTCGGCGCCGACGGCCAGGAACACGTCACCGCCCACCGCCCGCGCGTCGTCGGCCTCGCGCATCACCACGCTGCGCAACTCCGTCGACCGCGGCACCGGGCAGCACGCCAACCGCACGCCGTAGCCACCCAGCACGTTCACCAGGCGGTCCAACCTGATCATGGGCAAACCTCTGTTCGGAACCGACAGCACACCGTAACCGCCGGCCCGTCAGCGCTCCTCGGCCTGCTCCCGCGGCCGGATGGTGACCAGTTCGCTCGCGTCCTCGCGGCGCAGCCGACGGATCATGGACCAGGCGATCCGCTCCGCCTGCGCCTTCGCCAGGTCCGCCTTCTCGCCCGCGAACATCCCGTCCACGGTGTCCGCCCACAGCGCCAGCCACCGGGTGAAGTGCGTGGCCGTCAACGGGAAGCGCTCGTGCAGGTCGAGGTGCGCGCGCAGCAGGTTGCGGCGGTACGTGCCGGCCCGGAACAGCACCGTGGCCCAGAAGTCCGCGATCACCGGCAGGTGCGTGGCCAGGTCGAGCCTGGCCACGTCGCGGAAGACGGGGCCGAGCAGCGCGTCGTCGAACGCCCGCCGGTAGAACTCGGTCACCACGGCCAGCGCGTCGTCCCGGCCGGTCAGGTCGCGGGTCACGCCGTGCCGCCTGGCCGGACCAGGTCGAGCAGTACGGGACCCGCCGGTTCGGCCACCAGGGCACGCACGGTCACGTCGTCCAGCACGGCGAGGAACGCCAGTTGGGCGGTGCGCAGCGCGCTGCGCAGGTGGCAGCCGCCGCGCAGCGGGCACGGTGGCCCGTCGCAGTCCACGACCTCGCGGTCACCCTCCAACGCGCGGACGATGGCGCCGACGGACGTGTCCAGCGTCGAGGCGGGCACCCCGACCCCGCCGGCCCGACCGCGCGAGGTGGCCGCGAAACCGTGCCGCTGCAGGCGCTGCACGACCTTGGCCAGGTGGTGGCGTCGGCACGTCGAGCGCCTCGGCGAGCTGGTCGACGGTGAGCCGCCCGCCGTCGGTGGCCAGGAGCATCACCACGCGCAGCGCGATGTCCGTGGACCGGATGAGGTGCATGGTCGGACGGTAGCAAAAGCGGTATTCTCCAGTCCTGTTTAGGGTGCTTGCCGGACTGGGGGGCGATGATGGGATCGGATGCGGAAGTCGGCCCGGTCCCGGCCGGGGACCCGGTGTGCTGGCTGTCGCGCGTGTGCCCGGATTGCGGGTTGCTCGCCGAAGGGCCGGCGCGCGCGGTGTGCTCCCGCTGCGGCGCCGAGATGCCGGAATCAGAAGACCTGCGGTGAGTCGGCAAAAGTTCATTGCCTGACCGTTTGTTCACAAGTGTGACCCCGGTTGGCCGGCGCGGTTCACGAATATGACCAGCCGCATTTGCCGGCCGCTGGCGGTTGATCACCTCGAACGTCGACTACCTCGGTGTTCGACGGTATTCGACAGTGGCGTGGGCGAAGTGCTCGAAAACCGTCGTTGACCTGTTGCTTCCGCTGCCTCTAACATCCCGCTGGAAAGCGATTTCCGGTAATTTTCACACTGGTGAATGCGGTCTTTCCGGAAACGCGCTGCCGGAATCGGTGAACGCCGACCTCGGCGTCCCGGGAAGTGAGAAGTGGAGTTGTTGATGAGCACAGCGGATCACCGTCGATCCACGCGGCACGCGCGTGGCACCCGATGGCGGCTGAGCCTGGTCGCGGCGGCGGGTGCCACGGCGCTCGCCGCCGGACTCCTCGCCTGGCCGGGTGCGACACCGGCGGGCGCGGCGGTCGGCGCCGGGACCTACAAGATCAAGAACGCGGGCAGCGGCCTGTGCCTCGACGTCCCCGGCGCGAGCGCGGCGAGCGGCGTCCAGCTCCAGCAGGCCTCGTGTGGCACCTCCGGCAGCCAGGTCTGGACGGTGAGCGCGGTCAGCGGTGGTTTCGCGATCAAGTCGGCGGCCGGCCTGTGCCTCGGCGTCCGGGACGCGTCGACCTCCGCGGGCAAGGCGATCGAGCAGCAGGCGTGCAGCGGCACCGCCACCCAGACCTGGTCGTTCACCGCGAGCGGCAGCAACTACCGCGTGGTCAACACCAACGGCGGCAAGTGCATGAACATCAAGGACAACTCCACCTCCGCCGGTGCGCTGGTGCAGCAGAACTCGTGCGACAGCGTGGCCACCAAGCAGTGGACGTTCACGCCGAGCAACGGCGGCCCGACGTCGACTTCCACGTCGACCTCGACGTCCACCTCGACCACGACCCGGACGACCACGACGACGACCACCACGACGTCGAACCCTGGCGGCGGTGACGGTAGTGGTCCGTGGCCGTCGGACACGGGCAGCGTGCACCAGACCACGACGCGGAACGTGGGCTCGTACTTCAACGGTGGGATGAAGCGGTACTACGGCATCGGTGACGGTGGTCAGGGTGAGAGCCAGGACCCGATGTTCGTGGTGGCCAACGGCGGCACGATCGAGAACGTGATCATCGACGCGCCGGCGGGTGACGGCATCCACTGCGAGGGTTCGTGCACGATCCGCAACGTGTGGTGGAACGACGTGGGCGAGGACGCGGCGACGTTCAAGTCGTCCAGCTCGTCGGCGACGTACCTGATCGACGGCGGCGGTGCGCGCAAGGCCTCGGACAAGGTGCTCCAGCACAACGGCGCCGGCACGCTGACCATCCGGAACTTCCAGGTGGACGGCGCGGGCAAGCTGTACCGGGCGTGCGGGAACTGCTCCAGCTCGTACCAGCGGCACGTGGTGATGGACGGCGTGACGGCGCGGAACACCGACGTGCTGGCCGGTATCAACACCAACTGGGGTGACACGGCCCGCTTCTCCCGGATCACCGTCTACGGCGACGCCACGATCTGCGAGAAGTACCAGGGCGTCCCGAAGGGTTCCGAGCCGAAGAAGATCGGTGAGGGCGCGGACGGCAGGAACTGCTTCTACTCGCCGTCGGACATCACCTGGCGGTAGGCGCGGTCGGCAGGACACCGATCGAGGTCGCGGCCACCGGGTCGCGACCTCGATCCGTGTACCGGGGGTGTTCCGATCGCGGACGCGTCCTCCGCCGATCTCCACGGTGTCGCCGGGTGGTTCGGATACGGTGTGCGGCGAAGGGGCGGCGTGGCGTGAGCAGGGGCGAGAGGCAACTACGGTGACCAGCTGGATCGACGTGATCAACTATGTCCGGACGCGGTACGAGGTGCTGGAGGAGACCGACAGCTGGCTGCGCTTCCGGCTCGACCTGGACCAGGACCGGACCCAGCAGGTCTCGGTGCACCACGTGCCGGAGTCGGACGGCGTGGCCTGGGTGGAGATCTCCTCGCCGGTCGGCCGCGCCGACGCGATCGACCTGAAGCGGTTCCTCGAACTCGCCGGCACCTCGCCCGTCGGCGGCGCCGCCGTGGTGGACGACGTCGCCCTGCTCAAGCACACCGTGCCGCTGGAGGACCTGAGCGTCCGCGAGGAGTTCGAACGCCCGCTGATGCTGCTCGTCGCCGCCGCGGACGCGTTCGAGCACGAGCTGACCGCGGCCGACAGCTTCTGATCACCCCGGCAGGCCGATCACGGTCCGGTCGCCGGACTCCCACACCGGGGTCATGGTGACCGCGCCGATCCGCCACTCGCGACCGGTGCGCGTGAGCCGGTAGTCGTACCGGCCGCCCAGCGCGTACAGCCGGCCGCCGACCAGCGGGCCGTCGCGGTGCGTGGCCTGGAAGTCGGCGGTGACCCGGGCCCGCGCACCCTCGACGTGCGCGACCTGGTTGCCCAGCAGGTGCTGGGTCGCGGCCAGGTGGCCGAGGTTCGCGCGCCAGCCCGCCACGAGGTCGGCCGCGGCGACGGTGCCCGGCGTGCCGCCGACCAGGCCGGTGTAGTCGATCCACACCTCGGTGGTGAACACGTCCGGCAGCAGGTCCCACTGCTTCAGGTCGAACCGGACGGCCATCTGGACCGTGACCGCGACCGGGTCGGGGTGGGTGGCCGTCGCGGCCGCCCGGCCGCTGGTCACCGCCATGCCCGCCGTGACGCCGGCGCCGATCAGGAGGGTCCGACGGGTGGGTCGATCAGCTGTTTCCTGGCTCATGGTCGGCGATCGTGCCGCCACCCGCGGCCGGGCGTCCAAGACCCGTTGCCATAACCAAGTCGCATGAGGCCTGTCGAGCCTGGGCCGACGCAGCGCAGGCGGGCCGAGCTCAGGACAGCGGCAGTTCCGCCCACACCGTCTTGCACTCCGTGCCGCGGTGGGTGCCCCAACGGCGCGACAGGCTGTCCACCATGATCAGCCCCCGGCCCCGGAACGCGCCCAGCCGGGACGCACCGGTGACCGGCAGGCTGTCCGGGCTGCCGTCGTCCACCTCGACGCGCAGGGCGTCCCGATCACCCGCCCGCCGCACGCGCAGCCGACGTGGCGCGCAGGCGTGGTCGTAGGCGTTGGACACCAGTTCCGTGCACACCAGCAGCAAGTCCTGCAAGAGGTCTTCGGCGAGGTCGGCCAGCACGGTGGCGAGCCACTGCCGGATCTGGGCCAGCGGCGGCACCGGCGTGTTCAGGTCGACGACGATTCTGGCCGCGGGTGTGTTGTCGGTCTGCGTCACGTGTGGTCGCCCCCAGCGCTCCGGCCGCTCTGCCTATTTCAAACGGCGTTGGCAGGATGGGGTACCCCCAGACCGGCGTGTGCACACACCGTGTCCACCGGACGCGCTGAGCACATGCCGCGCTACGGATCGTGATCTATCCTTGCTTTCCGTGAGCGAGGAAGGGGTTCCGGTGGACGACGATCCGGTCGCCGTGCTGCGTGTCGCGGTCGACTGCGCGGTGCAAGCCGTGCTGCGCCTCGATCCTCGCCACGCCGACGCCCGGCAGGAGATCACCAGGGTGCTCGCCGGGTACGCGGCCGCTGTCGCGCCGGTGCGGGAGGGCCTGCGGGAACTGGCCGACCGGACGCCGAACGGTCCCGTGTCGGCCGCGCTGGGTTTCCTGCGCGACGCCGACGACCAGGCCGCCGCGGGTGACGTGCAGGCCGCCCGCGTCTTCCTGCTCGCCGGCCGCACGGCGTTGTTCCGCCTGGCCAGGGCCGGGCCGGACGCGGGCTGATCAGGCGGTCCGCCGGAACGGCCCGCCGGTCCACGTCTCCGCCCCGGCCAACGTGTCGCGGGCGAGTCGGTCGAGCACGTCGGACATCCGGCCCGCGCGGGCGAAGGCGCACCGCTGCCGGTCCGCGCCGCCACCGCCGGTGTCCAGAGTGGACAGCAGTCGCCGCACGAGGTCGACGTCGTCGAGGTGGTCCTCGACGCGGTGCAGCAGCCGGTCGAGCAGCAGGCGTGCGGGCACGAGGTGGCCAGACAGCACGTCCAGTGACAGGCCGGTGATGCCGTCCCGGGCCGCACGCCACGTGGCGGCGCGCAACACTTCGGTCGGCACGGCGGGCGCCCTCAGCCCACGTCGGAGATCGGCGAGCGCGGTGCACACGAGCCCGCGCACCAAGCCGGCCAGCAGCACCGCTTCGTCCACGGTGGCCGCGACGTCGGCGACCCGGACCTCCACCGTCGGCAGGTGCGAGGACGGCCGGACGTCCCAGTAGATCATCCGGCGGTCCCGGGCGGCACCGGCGGCGAGCAGCACGTCGCAAGTGGACTCGTAGTGCGCGAACGACTCGAAGTACGGCGGCGGACCGGCGCCCGGCCAGCGCGACCACACCACCGAGCGCCAGCTCGCGTAGCCGGTGTCCACGCCGTGGGCGAAGGGTGAGTTCGCGGTCAACGTCCCGATCACCGGCAACCACGGCCGCACGTGGTTGCACACCTGCACCGCGGTCTCGGGGTCCGGCACGGCGACGTGCACGTGGCAGCCGCAGATGGACTGCTCGGCCGCGAGCAGCCGGTAGTCCTCGGTGAGGCGGTGGTAGCGCTCGCCCACGTTGGTCGGCCCGGCCGGTCCGCCGACCGGTGGCGCACCGACGGCGAGCAGCCCGCAGCCGAGGGCGTGGGCGGCTTCGGCGGCCACCAGTCGGAGACCGAGGAGCTGCCGCCGCACGTCGGCCAGGTCGTGGCACACGGGGGTGCGGGTCTCCACCTGCGCCTGGGCGAGTTCGACGTCGAGGTCCACCGCGAACCGCGACCTGGCGGCCTCGACCACCTCGGCGCCGCGCGGGACCGGCGCCCCGGTCCCGGGGTCCACCAGCAGGAACTCCTCCTCGACCCCGAGCGTCGGAGCCTGCGCACCCACCAGGCTGCCCATCACGGCCTCCACGGCTGTCGGGCCAGGGAGCGGTTGGATACCCCCGATCGGACGCGGTAACCCGTCCTCCTCGGGCACGTATCGCGGGAACCGTGCTAGTCCGATCAGGTGAAGCCGCCCTGGACCGCTCAAGTCGACTGGCGGTAGTGCCGAAGAACGTGTTGAGCGCCGGAACCCCGAATGCGGGAGCGGCGTTTTTCTTGTTTCGCCCGCAGGTGGATCCCTCCGGTCGTCGTGGCGCGAGTCGTGGAGCCCCGCGTGGGAAACCTTTGGCTCCACGCTCCGGCTGCCGGCGAGCTTTCTCGATCAAGCTGAGGCGGTTGTCTTCGCTGAATACCGCAATCGCCATCTGAGACTGTGCGGGCAGTCCTCGGGCATCCGGAGCATTGACATGTTTCGTGGAGCGGATCGAAACTTTAGGCAACGTTGCCGATCGTCGTTCTTGCCGTCTCCACCACCTGTCTCAAAGGAGAGCCCTGGTGATCATCAGTTCAGGCCGCTTGAAAGTGCG